>NZ_JAMYPU010000011.1:0-202942 GCF_040320535.1 Mesorhizobium sp. M0676 | reverse complement strand
TCGCCTCTCTGATCGCGACCATCTTTACTCAACCTTCCTTGGCGGCCCTGCGCCAAAATCTCCATGCCTTGCGATATCGCTGGCGCGAACCACCACGAAAGCGCAAGTTTCAGTCCATGCCAAAGCTATCTTAGCGCCTATGCCTTTGAGGGGGGAGATGGCCGGCAGGCCAGAGGGGGGCGCGAAGAAACGCGACCTTTCGGTCAAACAAGCTCACCCTCTCAGTCCAACCCGGGCAAACTTTAGTCAACTGAAATGCCAGCGGGACAGCGCCCCCCTCTGCCCTGCCGGGCATCTCCCCCTCAAGGGGGGAGATTGGCAATTTCACTGGTCGTCACCACCCTTGGTGAGAAGATCGTCGGCAAGCGAAATCGCCGTGCGGCGGTCGGCTTCGCCGGCGGCGGCAAATGCCTCTTCCTGCATGCCGCGGATCCACGGCTGGTCGCTCGGCGAGGCGCGTTCGAGCGCGGCGGTCATCATGGCCAGCCCGCGCACGATCTTGCCGCTCTGGAACAGAAGATTGCCGAGCGTCGCCTGGGCGCCGGCATGGCCTTTTTCGGCGGCGAGTTGGAACCAGCGGCCGGCCTGCTTGACGCTGGCCTTGACGCCGCCCTCGCCCTTCAAAAACATCTGGCCCATCTCGAACTGGGCGTTCGGGTTGCGGTAGTTGGCGGCCGCGCGCATGTAATATTCCTGCGCCGCGACCTCGTTTTCCTCGACCGGGCTGCCGGGGATACCTGTCCGGAGATAGTCGCCCAGCGCCACCAGCGCGTCGGAGACATAGCTTTCCTCCGGCGATCCCGGCTCGACATCCTGATCGACGATCTCGGAGAAGAATTTGAAGGCCGCATAGTCGTCGCGCGTCACGCCGTCGCCTTCGGCGTACATGCGCGCGAGCTTCCAGGTGGCGCCGATCTGGCCGTTCTCGGCGGCGTATTTATAGGCCTCGACCGCCTGTTCCTTGTGGCCGCTCTTGTAAGCGGAGAAGCCGAACTGGAACACGGCCCATGGGCTCGATTGCGGCTTCACGCCGGTCTTGTCGTCGAACACCTTGTCGTCGAAGGCCATGGCCTGGCCCACGGCGCCAAAGATCGCAACAGCGACCAGTGCCGGAAGGACAGACGACCTCAACAACTCAGATATCCGCATAGCAATGTGTTTCTTTGGCACCGCCCGGATGGGTGACCGCGCCGTCGCGGGCAGGCCCTACCGTTTGTGCGTATTTCCAGATCGCGCCCGACTGATAGTCGGTCGTGCGCGCCTTCCAGGCCTTCGCCCGCGTTTCCAGTTCGGCCTCGGACAGGTCGACCTCGATCGTGCCTTTGGTTGCATCGATCGAAATCACATCGCCGTCTTTCAAGAGCCCGATCGGGCCGCCAACGGCAGCTTCGGGCCCGACATGACCGATGCAGAAACCGCGCGTCGCGCCCGAGAAACGACCGTCGGTGATGAGAGCGACCTTGCCGCCCATGCCCTGGCCGTAGAGCGCCGCCGTCGTCGACAGCATCTCGCGCATGCCCGGGCCGCCGCGCGGACCTTCGTAACGGATGACGAGAACCTCGCCTTCCCGGTAGTTGCGGTGCGTGACCGCCTCGAAACATTCCTCTTCCGAATCGAAACACCGTGCCGGACCTGAGAATTTCAGCTCCGTCATGCCCGCGACCTTCACGATCGCGCCTTCGGGGGCAAGGTTGCCCTTCAAGCCCACGACACCGCCGGTTTGGGTGATTGGTCGGTTGGCGGGACGGACCACATCCTGGCTATCATTCCAGGCAACATGCTCCATGTTTTCGGCCAAAGTACGGCCAGTCACGCTCATACAGTCGCCATGCAGATAGCCATGGTCGAGCAGCGTCTTCATCAACAGCGGAATGCCGCCGGCCTCGAACATGTCCTTGGCGACATATTTGCCGCCCGGCTTGAGGTCGGCGATGTAAGGCGTCTTCTCGAAAATCGCGGCAACGTCGAACAGGTCGAACTTGATGCCTGCCTCATGCGCGATCGCCGGCAGGTGCAAAGCCGCATTCGTCGAGCCGCCGGTGGCCGAGACCACGGTCGCCGCATTCTCCAGCGCCTTCAGCGTGACGATGTCGCGCGGCCGGATGTTCTTGGCGATCAGCTCCATGATCTTTTCGCCGGACGCGAAATTGAAGCGGTCGCGCATCTCGTAAGGCGCCGGCGCGCCGCAGGAATAGGGCAGCGCGAGGCCAATCGCCTCGGCGACGGTGGCCATGGTGTTGGCTGTGAACTGGGCCCCGCAGGAGCCGGCGGACGGACACGCCGCCTGCTCGATCTCGAGCAGTTCGGCATCGCTGACCGTGCCGACCGAATGCTGGCCGACCGCCTCGAACACGTCCTGCACAGTGATCTGGCGGCCGCGATAGGAGCCCGGCAGGATCGAGCCGCCATAGATGAAGATCGACGGCACGTTGAGCCGCACCATGGCCATCATCATGCCGGGCAGCGACTTGTCGCAGCCGGCAAGGCCGACCAGCGCATCGTAGCAATGGCCGCGCATGGTGAGTTCGACCGAGTCGGCGATGACATCGCGCGACACCAGCGACGACTTCATGCCCTGGTGGCCCATGGCGATACCGTCGGTGACGGTGATGGTGCAGAATTCGCGCGGCGTGCCGTTGGCTGCGGCGACGCCCTTCTTGACCACTTGCGCCTGGCGCATCAGCGAGATGTTGCAAGGCGCCGCTTCGTTCCAGCAGGAGGCGACGCCGACCAGCGGCTGTGCGATCTCGGCGGCAGACAGGCCCATGGCATAGAGATACGAACGGTGCGGCGCACGCGCCGGACCGACGGTCACATGGCGGCTAGGGAGCTTAGCCTTGGAAATGACTTTGGCGTCCATTCTCTTCCTTGCCGCGGGCGGTGCGGCCTGCCTCATCGCCGAGCCTTGTGGTGCGTGTCCCGAGACGAATTCGAGGTGCGCCGGGTTTATGGCGGGAAATGGGCAATTTCTTCGGGCGAGGCTGTAGCGCGGGGGTTGGTCGGGAACTGTTGCCAAAACGTCACAATTGCGAGAGGTGAAAGTGATGCGACGGATTTGCAACACCAAGTTTTCCGTCATCGCTCGATGGTCCACCCACAAAACAAAAAGGCCGGGCTATACCCGGCCTTTCGTTATAATTTTCAGAGCCTTAGAACTTGATCTTGACGCCGCCCGAAATTGCCGTGACCAGATCGTTGCCGAAGTCGTAGCTGACGTCGGTACCGGCCTCATAGCCATTCTCGTCAGTCAACGTGCCTGAGTGACCACTGGTCAGTACACCAACCGCGCCGGCCAGCCGCACTTCGATGTTGGCGGTTGGCGTGTAAGCGACGCCGCCACCGAGCGTCCAGGTATCGGTCTGCGAGCCAACACCGTGCGACGTGCCGCGATCCCAAGATAGCTGGGCGGCACCACTCCACTGCTCATTGAACTTGTGGCCGATGCCGGAGGTCACCGTCCAGCCATCGCGGTACATCAGGTCGAGCGAGGTTAGCCTAACTGGAAATGGGGAAATCGTCGTGCAAGGTGCAAGGCCCTTGGTTGCTTGCGAGCAGATCGGAATGCTCTGCAGCACACTCCAGTTGACCCATTTGATCGAGCCGAAAGCGAGCCAGCCAGGCGCGATGCCTGACTGAAGCTTCAATTCCACCGAATCCGGCATAGACGCGGAACCGTAGATGTCAGGTTTACCCTGGCCGACTTGCGATAGGTCGAGCGTACCCTCAAGATTGTCCAACTTGACCTGCGAGTTATAAACGAGGCTGGCACGCAGCGCGATTTCGGGGATCTCATAAGCAAGGCCGGCGCGCCAGCCCCAGCCGGTACCCTTTAGGTCAACGCGGCCAACGGCGCCAGGCGCCAGCGGCGTGATGAAGCTTTCCTTGAAACCATAGACTTCTTGGTAAAAGACACCGCCGATAAAACGTAGCTGGCCCTTGCCGGCATCCATTTTGTAGGAGCAGGTGGCTGCGTAATTATTGCTCTTGATATCGGTTTCGATGTTGGAGAAAGAGCCGTTCCAGATGCCAGGATTCGTATGCGCGCCCCAAGGCTGCGAATAGTCAGCCATGCAGTCGACGTCTTTAACCACCTCGGCCTTGAAGCCTATGCGCGGCACCCAGTAGCCTTCGCTGTCATCAGCTGTGCTTTTGAAGTTGAGCGTCGCGTTGCCGTCGACGGCATTCTTGAGCTTGCGCTCAGGCATCACGTAGGTCGCCTCGGCTTCGGTGGCGAAGCGCGCCGGATCGAACAGAAGGTCGATGTCGTAGCCACCGCGCTCGATGCCGCCGGCATGTACGGAACCGATCAAGCCCAGCGAAAAACACCCCGCCCCCAGCAGTGTTTTAAAACGCAGATTGTTCATGGATATCCTCCCCGAAATACTAGTGGGTAAAGCTAGAACCAATTCGGGTTAACGGCGCAACAATGAATTCACATAGCGTACATGTACACCTGAGCCGGCTGCCTTTCCGGCACAGCGGCTGGTTCCGAAGCAAGGCCGAAAAACGACTTTCCGGGGGCAGATCAGCGAAAGAATTCTGTGAAACCCGTCACAAAAAGCTCAAAAACAAGCCCTTTCGGAGCTATTTGGCCCGATTGTTACATTATGGCAACAATGGGGCTGAAACTTTCCGTTTACGTCAATATTAACCTTACGGAATGCCTGTTGTTCGAGCAAAAGAACCGCCGCCAAGCACTTGCCGGCGCCTTGCGAATCCAGCGCTCAACCAGCGTCGCGCACCCTGGTCAACGCCACCGAAAGCTTCTCCTGCTGATCGCGGTATTCGTCGAGTTTTTCGCGCTCGGCCGCGACGATCTCTTCCGGCGCGCTGGCGACGAACCGTTCATTCGACAGCTTCTTGTGCAACCGCGCGATTTCCTCGGTCACCTTGGCCAGTTCTTTCTGCAGCCGCGCCGCCTCGGCGGAGAGATCGATCAGGCTGCCGAGCGGCAGGCAGACCGTCGCCTCGTTGACCACGATCTGGGCCGAGCCCTTGGGTGCCGCGTCCTCCAGCGAGATATCGCCGACCCGCGCCAGCCGCTTGATGGCGGACGCATGGCGGTCGAGCCTCTGCCGGGTCTCGACGCTGGCGCCAACCACCACCAACGGTGCGATCGCCGCCGGCGGCACGTTCATTTCGGAGCGCACGGAGCGGATGCCGGACACCAGATCGACCAGCCAGTTGATGTCGGCGGCCGCGTCCGCGTCCTCGAAGTCCGGCGACGGCCAGGCGGCGTGGCAAAGCAGCGTTGCGCGCGTCCGGCCCTCGCCCGCCGTCTGCGCCCACAACTCCTCGGTCATGAACGGCATCATCGGGTGAAGCAGCTTGTAGATCTCGTCGAGCACGAAGGCGACGCAGGCGCGGCTTTCGGCTTTGGCCGCCTCGTCAGTGCCCATGAACACCGGCTTGAGCAGTTCGAGATACCAGTCGCAAAACAGGTTCCAGACGAAGCGGTAGGCAGCCCCTGCCGCCTCGTTGAAGCGGTATGAGGTGATGCCCTCGGTGATCGCGTGCGACGCCCGGGTCAATTCGGTCAGGATCCAGCGGTTGACCGGCAACTTGGCGTCGTTCAGCCAAAAATCGTCATTGCGCGCGACCTCGTTCATCTCGGCAAAGCGTGTCGCGTTCCACAGCTTGGTGCCGAAATTGCGGTAGCCGGCGATGCGCGCCGGATCGAGTTTTACGTCGCGCCCCTGCGCCGCCATCACCGTCAGCGTGAAGCGCAGTGCGTCAGCACCAAACTCGTCGATGAGGTCGAGCGGATCGATGACGTTGCCTTTCGACTTCGACATCTTCTGCCCGTTCTTGTCGCGCACCAGCGCATGCACATAGACGGTGTGGAACGGCTCCTCGTGCATGAAATGCAGGCCCATCACCATCATCCGGGCGACCCAGAAGAAGATGATGTCGAAACCGGTCACCAGCACGTCGGTCTGGTAATAGGTTTTCAGCTCCGGCGTGTGATCCGGCCAGCCCAGTGTCGAGAACGGCCAAAGCGCCGACGAGAACCAGGTGTCGAGCACGTCCTCGTCGCGGGTCAGGATCTCGCCCGGCTTGAAGGTCTCGAGCTTGTCCTCGACCCAGGCCTTCCATGGACCTTCCAGCGCCAGATAATATTCGATCGCGGCGCCCAGCGCCTCTTCCTCGGTCTTCTCGACGAAGACCCGGCCGTCCGGCCCGTACCAGGCCGGGATCTGGTGACCCCACCATAGCTGGCGTGAAATACACCAGGGCTGGATGTTCTCCATCCAGTCGAAATAGGTCTTTTCCCAGTTCTTGGGCACGAAGTTGGTACGGCCTTCGCGCACCGATGCGATCGCCGGCTTGGCCAGCTCGGCGGCGTTTGCATACCACTGCTCGGTCAGAAACGGCTCGATCGGCACGCCGCCGCGGTCGCCATGCGGCACGGCGTGGCGATGCGGCTCGATCTTGTCGAGGAAGCCGCCGGCCTCCATCAGCTCGACGATTTTCTTGCGCGCGACGAAACGGTCGAGACCGTCGAGCTCGTCCCAGACGGCCTGGCGCTCCGGCGTCACGTCGAGCCCGGCGAGAAAATCCTCGTTATCCCTGAGCGTTATTGCCGCCTCGATGGTCAGGATGTTGATCGCCGGCAGCTTGTGGCGCTTGCCAACCTCGAAATCGTTGAAGTCGTGCGCCGGCGTGATCTTGACGGCGCCGGAACCCTTTTCCGGGTCGGAATACTCGTCAGCCACAACCGGAATTTTCCGGCCGACGATCGGCAACACGACATTCTTGCCGACCAGATGCCGGTAGCGCTCGTCGTCCGGGTGCACGGCGACTGCCGTATCGCCCAGCATCGTCTCGGGCCGTGTCGTCGCCACGGTGATGAATGTCCCAGGATTTTCCGGATCGAAAATCTCGCCCTCGATCGGATAGCGGAAGTGCCAGAGATTGCCATTGACCTCCTGCGGCTCGACCTCCAGGTCGGAGATCGCCGTCAACAGCTTCGGGTCCCAGTTCACAAGGCGCTTGTCCTTGTAGATCAGCCCTTCCTTGTAGAGGCTGACAAAAACTTCGAGCACGGCCTTGGACAGGCCTTCATCCATGGTGAAGCGTTCGCGCGACCAGTCCGCCGAGGCGCCGAGCCGCTTCAGCTGGTTGAAAATGGCGCCGCCGGACTCGGCCTTCCACTCCCAGACCTTGTCGATGAACTGTTCGCGGGTGAGATCGCGGCGATGTATCTGCTTTTCCATCAGCTGGCGTTCGACCACCATCTGCGTGGCGATGCCGGCATGATCCATGCCGGGCTGCCACAGCACGTTTTTGCCGCGCATGCGCTCGAAGCGCAC
This sequence comes from Mesorhizobium sp. M0676, assembly GCF_040320535.1. Lineage (NCBI taxonomy): Bacteria > Pseudomonadati > Pseudomonadota > Alphaproteobacteria > Hyphomicrobiales > Phyllobacteriaceae > Mesorhizobium > Mesorhizobium sp. M0676. The sequence continues at coordinate 195,629 of NZ_JAMYPU010000011.1, read as the reverse complement.
GAGTATGTCCTGCAGCGTGTTGTTGAGTGCATGGCCCATATGCAGCGAGCCGGTGACGTTGGGCGGCGGGATGACGATGGTGAAGGCCTCCGCCCCCTCCTCGGCGCCGGCGCCGGCGCGAAATGCGTCCGCCTCTTCCCAGATTTTGGCGATCCTGGGCTCGACGGTCTTGGCGTCGTAGGTCTTTTCAAGCATGGGAAAATGGTCCGCGCGGTCGGGAGTTTTGCTGACCCGGTGTAAATCGGAAGGTTTTGGCCAAGTCAACCGCGAGGGCGGCCTCAGTCCTTCAACGCAAATAGGCGGGGCCCTGGTCATTTCAACGGGAAGGCCATGCCTGCACCTTCATCGTCAGCGATCCCGACGGTAACCTGATCGTGTTCGCGACATCGGCCGGAAGCTGACCTGCAGCGAAAGCGTCGCCCGAAGGCGGCGCCTTAATCCGGAACGGGCTATGGTGATGTCTACTGCGCGCCGCGCGCGACGCGCTCGATTTCTTCGCGTACCAGGCGCTCGACCAGCGTCGGCAGATTGTTGTCCAGCCAGTCCTGCAACATCGGCCGCAGCATCTCCTCGGCCATCTCGTCGACGGTCTTCTTGCTGCGGCTGGCGAAGGCGTCGGAGAGCTCGCCGAAGGCGGCTGCGACCTGCCGTCCCGTATGTTCCGAAACGATCGCCGACCGAACCGGAGTTGTATCGGCCGGGCGCGCGTGCTCGCTGCGCGAAGGATGAGCCTCGAAAGCCGGCTCGGCAGCGAGATCGTCTTCGAAAGCCTCGACCTCCGCGATTGCTGCCTGCCGATTTTCAGTCTCTGGCTGCCTGATCTCCGGCTGCCGTACTGTCTCAGCCGGTTTTGTCTGATTGCCAACCGCCGCGATTTCGCGGCGCCAATCCGTGACGATCGAGTCGGTGGCTTCCGCCTTTGCCCGCACTGCAGCTTCTGCCCTGACGGCGGGAGCAGGCTCGCTGGCTATCCTGGCGCTCACTTCCGCCAGGGTCATCGGAGCATGCGCGGGTGGCGCGGCGGTCGTGGCATTTGCCGCAATGGCAGGCTTCACTGGCGACGGCTCGGAGCGCGGCTCCGGCCGCGCAACCACCGGCTCGGCCAGTTGGGCCTGCACCTCGGCCAGCGTCACCGGCTTCTTGCTTTCGGTCGAGCTGTGCAATTCGCTGCGGAATGCCTCGACATCCGAAACAGGCCCGGCGGCCGGCACAAGGTCCTGGCGCAACTCATCGGCGTCGCCCGGCAGCTTGCGGCCGGTGTCGCTGTCTTCGATGATCCTCCTGATGGAAGCCAGTATTTCTTCCATGGAAGGTTCGCGCTGTGCGCTGCTTGCCGTCGCCATCGTCACATCCGCCGCCCCCGCGCATGATCCCGAAAATCGATTTTCGATTTTCGAAGAGGATCAGGCGCAAATCAAAGTTCTACAGCGTCCTTTGCGCATCCATCGGACGCGTGGCGCTGTAGTGACCCGTTCCTGGATTCCTGTCCGGCAAAGCCGGATACGAATCATGGCGACAGCGTAGCCGACGGATCGCCATCCGAGAATCCCCAATCTCGGAAGACGCCGGATTTCAACAATTTAGGCTACAAAAGACAAACGCCGCGCATCCATGGGAAGCGCGGCGTGAAATGCTTCAACCCTGGCGGGATTTGAGCCGCCCAGGTGGGCTCAACGACCGTCCGGCGTACGCAGCCCGATCCATTTGTCCTTGACGGCTCTGTAGTGCTCTTCAGGCTTGTACTTCACCACATTCAACGCCAGGCGATCGGCCGACAGGCGGCCCATGGCCGACAGGATGGCGTAGCTGGCTACAACCACATCGCGCTCGGAGCTGGCGAGGTCGATCTTTGCCGAGATGACGGCGTTCTGGGCATTCAACACGTCGAGCGTGGTGCGCTGTCCGACATTGCGCTCCTCGATGACGCCGTTGAGCGCCAACTGTGCGGCCGCGATCACCTGCCGATTAGCGTCGACGCTTTCCCGCGCTGCGATGTATTGCGTCCATGCCGAGGTCACGGCCTGGCGCACCGAGTCACGGCTGACATCCACCTCGATGCGAGCCTGGCTGAGCGATTCCTTCGACTGACGAACGAGTGCGGAGGTACGGCCGCCCGAATAGATCGGAACGGTCAGCGTCGCGCCGACCGTGGCGGCATTGGAGTCGCCGTCCGAATTCCCCGCGCCAGGTACAGTATTTTGATAGGCATGGGAAAGGCCGGCACTGGCAGTCAACTGCGGCAGCAACGCACCTTCCTGCGTCTTTACATCAAATCCCGCTGCATCGACGGAATGTAGGGCGGCCAGGATGGCCGGATGCTCGTTCGATGCAATGCCGATCGCCGCCTCGAGACTCCTCGGCAACAGCTTCGCCAACGGCGACGCGGCCTTGAGCTTGCCCGGCTCGTCACCGACGATCTGATGATAGGTTGCTGCACTGGCCAGAGCCTGCGCACGGGCAGCACTCAATTGCGCCACCGCGGCCGAACGAGACGCGTCGGCCTGCGCCACATCGGTGCGCGTGCCCTCGCCGACCTCGAAGCGCGAGCGTGCCGCGCGCGCCTGCTCGGTCAGGAACTGCAGATTCTGTTCGGTCAGCACCGCCACCTGGCGGTCGCGAATCACGTCCATATAGGCGCTCGCCGCGTTGAACAGCGTGTTCTCTTCGGTGTTGCGCAGGCCCTCGACCGAGGCCCTCACCTGTGCAGCGGCCGACGCGACCCTGTTCTTGGTCTGGAAGCCGTCGAACAGCGTCTGGTCAATCCGAACGCCGAAGCTGCCGGTGGTCAATGCCAGGCTCGCGTTCCTGCCGTTTAGGTGCCTGGAGGTGTAATCGATGTCAGCCGAACCAGTGATCACCGGGCGATAGCCCGACTTGGCGATCGCCACGCCCTCATCGGTGACGCGCACGCCGGCACGGGCCGAATTCAGCGAGGAATTGTTCTGGTAGGCCTTGGAAAGCGCGCCGAGAATGGTTTCCGCCGAGGCGGCTATCGGCGAAAGCGCTGTCGCGGAAATGAGGACGGTAACAAACAGACTCTTGGCTAAGGACGGCACTTTATATCCCTCATTCGTTTTGCACGGGAACCACGCCACGCCAGCCCATCCCTAGGGATCGGCCAGCGCCGCGTCGATCTATCGTTCCCCCGCTGACAGCTCCCGAAACCCCGGTTAACCAATCAGCAACGATTGTTCAATCGTAAGCCAACATGACAGAGTCTTTGCTGCAAGGCAAAATCACTTAGAACTCGAAGGCATGAATGCGTTCAAATCCGGGTAGTGGCTTAATTGCCGCATTAAATGCCCGTCTTCCGGTTACAACCCCCCCTGCGTTGAAAAAGAGCCGGGCTACGCCCGCATTGCCCTGCCCTTCCACAGCCACCAGCCGGCCGCCTTCGGCAAGCTGGTCAAGCAGCGCCGCAGGCACTTTCTCGACGCTGCCGCCGATGAGAATCACATTGTAGGGCGCCTTGGCGGCATGACCTTGCGGCAGTGGGCCGGTGACCACCGTGACGTTATCGCAGCCCTGCGCCGAAAGCGCCGCTTTGGCTGCTTCCGCCAGTGCTGTATCGCTTTCCAGCGCCACGACGGATTTGGCCAACCTGGACAGCAGCGCCGCGGAATACCCGGTGCCGCAGCCGACATCGAGCACCGAATCGCCAGCGTCGATCTCGGCCAACTGCAAAAGCTTGGCCAATGGCGACGGCTCCATGAGGTAGCGCGCACCGCTGCCATTGGTGCCGTCGGAGATGCGGATATCCTCGTCAATATAGGCGAGAGCCTGTTGGCCGGCCCCGACAAAGGCCTCGCGCGGCACGGCAAGCATGGCATCGAGCAATGCTGCGTCGGTCACATCCGTGGTGCGGACCTGGCCGTCGACCATCTTGACGCGAAGTTCGGAAAAATCAGCGCTCATGTCCCAACCAATCCGTCAAAAAGCCAATGCGCTGAAATGCGCTTGTCGCGCCGACACTGCGGCGCATTCGCCCGGAACTCAAGCCCCCGACATGCGGGAGCTGAAGCGACTGGAGGCCTCGCCCGGAATCGAACCGGGGTGCAAGGATTTGCAGTCCTCTGCGTAACCACTCCGCCACGAGGCCTCATCGCTCCCGGCGAGCGAACTCAATATGGTGGCAGCGAAAGGTCGTCAAGCGTGCGCGCGGCATTCCGGCGTGCTTTCCTCATCAGCCTCCGCAACGTGGTTCCCGAGCGGTTTCAGCGGCTGGCGCCGGCATATTGGCCGCTCGTCAAGCATGGCTGCGCGACCGGCGAAACTCGAACCCGCAGCTTTACGCAGCGGGTGCAAACCGGCTTTCACCGCATATCGCGCGCGGCTGGCACCAGCAGTTGCCGTTCTCAAGGAGATCTTGAGGGGGAAATCTGCGACGGGCTGGAAAAGCGAAGCGGCCGCTCCGGGATCGCGCGCCATCGCTTTCAACTTGGCCGGCGACGCCGTTCCCACCAGACGACGAACCGGCGCCGCAGGCGGCGCACCGCGGCAAATTCGTAGGAAAGCACCAAAAGGCCGAGCGGAATCATCCAAAAGCCGAGAATCGGCAGGAAGCCGAGAAGGCCGAAAAACACCAGAACGATACCGATGGCGATCCTCAGCCCGCGCGAGCGCGGCATGGTGAACTCGCGCCCGAACACCGAGATTTTCCGCGCCGGTGCCTGGTTTTCGTCTGCTGCAGTCATGTCGAAAGTCGATCCGGTTGCCTTCGATAAAGCCATATGCGCTAAAGGCTGCAATCGCCGTTCAGGTTCCGCCGACCAAGGTCCGACGGCGCCCAAGACGGCTCATATGTGGTGTCATCCGGCGATTGCCAGAAACCATTGGGTGAAAATGCGCTAAAAAATGCGAAATGCTTCTTTGCAAAGCCGAAAAGGGTTTGCTATAGGCTGCGCCACTCACATGAGAGCCTCTATTCCCCGGTAGCTCAGTGGTAGAGCAACCGGCTGTTAACCGGTTGGTCGCTGGTTCGAATCCGGCCCGGGGAGCCAACATTTCCAAACACTTACTGAAGTTAGCGGCTCGACCGATTTGGCAACCCAAGATCCAGGGCAACAATTGGGGCAACAATCTTCCCTGTGATTAATCACGAAGGCTCATTGAACTCCTGCAATTTCGCGCGCGAAAGTCCGCCGCCCGACAAACAGGAGTGATTCGCGACAATGGGGTTCGAGGTGGAAGACCTGTCTAAGGTCGCCAATGGCCTCGCCCTGCTCGTCCCGGGTTTGCTCATTCTCTACGTGCGTGCACAATTCCTCACTGGACGCACCCCCCTCTCATACCGAAGCCCTGCTCTCCTACTTGGTAGTGACCGTCATTTATTATGCGGCGGTCCTGCCGCTGTTCGCCCTAGGCATTCATAAGGACTCAGCGCCGTGGTGGGTCTGGATTGGATGGGCCGGCCTGATCATCATCGTGCCCATGGCCATCGGCCTTCTACTCGGACTAGGGCACCAAAAGGGATGGTATGGAACAATTTGTGAGAAACTGAACCTTGAGGTCGTCCACACCATGCCGACCGCATGGGACTGGAAGTTTGCCCAGCGGACCGAGCATTGGCTCATCATCACGTTGAAAGACGGCACTGTCTTCCATGGATATTACGGGCGCCGGTCGTTCGCTTCCTCCGACAACGACCGCGACATTTACGTCGAGCAAATTTTCAGTCGGGGCAGAGGCGGCAGCTGGGTGCCAATGCCAAATGGCCTTTGGGTCCAGGCATCAGAGGTGAGCACCCTTGAGTTCTTAGACATTGATCGAACGGAGGAAGGAAATGACTGACAAGAAAGGGACGACCAAGACGGTACAACAGGCTGCCGTCAAGAAGGGCTACTCCCCGACCAAAAGCAATGTGCAGGGCGGGTATAAGCCGGTTTCTGGCGGCGGCGCGCCGAAGGTGACGCCCACCACCAGCAGTGGCGGGAAAAAGAAATAGGCGCAAGCGTTTCGGGTACGAAATGATACACCCGGCCGCCAGGGAAAGGCAGCGGCGATGCGGGTGAATTGGTTCTTGCTACTGTTGAGGTTACGGAAAAGGGCAATAATGGGCGTATACGCAGACTTGCTCAATCTTGCAGTCGCAGCCGTTGCACTGGTTGTCTCGGCGGTGGCCTTAGGTTTTTCCATCTTCTTTTGGTACCGTCAGTTTCGGCCGATTGTAACGGCAATGGTTGAGACGCACCACGGCGGCACTGAAGGGATCGCGTATGACCTGGTCATCCTTAACTCCGGATCGATCCCTGCAAAGAACATAAGGCTCCTTGTTACCGATCAGGCAGCGCTGCGGGCGGCGTTGGGCGCCGGCGCCAATGACGAGAACAAGGGCCGATGGTTGGCTTGTTTCGAGCCTTCCAGCGTGATCCGTCTCCTCCAGAACGGTGCTAGGACCTCATGTTCCTTTGGTCTAACCCATAGAGATCCGCGTCAGAGCTTTTGGATTGCCCAGGCCGAGTTCCTAATCCAGATCGAGTATGAAGGTTGGTTCGGAGAAAAATATAGAAGAGACCGGCCGAACATGTTGCAGATCGCCGATTCTGAAAGTTTTACAGGCGGAATGTGGGGACCGGTCAAGACAGTCGCAGTAAGCCGGCGCGCCTAAAAGGCCCGCCACCGTGAGGCAGCGGGCCAAATGTAACATTGTTACGGTTCAAGCACCTTCGTGCGCTCGGCCGCCGCCTTCCCCGCCGCCCCATATGAAGCCGGGCCAGTCACAGTCTACGGCGTCTTGCTCACACTCGTTATCGTCGTTGATGTCGCCGCCGTGCTCGTTCTCCTCCTCGCGCTCGCCGTCCTGGGCGTGCAACTCCAGTTGGCTGCCATATCCCCATCCGAGGCTTTCCCGGGCTCATGGCGTCGAGCAGGTCAATCAGCCGCTCGATCGAGGTGGCGATTGCCACGGCGCATTTCAGGTTGATGGATGGTCATGATGTAGGCTCTCTGGTTTCGGCTTCTCACGGCCGGTTGCCAATGGACAGCACTGGCGCCGGGAGGGTGAGAACATGGCCAGAGACCATGCGCGAACGGCCTTTCCCTTTCGGGTCTTGTATAGCCGCCGCTCTCCCGGCATAGTGCTGCCGTTTCGCTCCGACGGCTAAGTCGGCTCGTTCTACCCGTTGGCAATATCGATCCTTGGAGGGATCGCCCCGCCAACGCTCTGGGTGCAAATAGCCCGGCAGGGCCATCCGCGGGAGTTCTCACGCTCCGCCGATGATGATGCGCCGACATCCTTAAAAATCCAAGCACGCCCTTGCGGGGGCGCAGCTTGCGCGCGATGCTTCAGCCATGAAAGCGATGCTTTGTCGTTGGTGATGGGTGCGACGACCTGCACCGCGGGCGCCGAAACTACTAAGCGGGAGGCGTTCGAAGCCCGCCCTGGCGCCGGGATCGACCGGTTCAAAGGCCTCTGCGAGCCGGCCGACCTACTGGCCAGGGCAATCCTCTTCGAGTGCAACCCGCAACTTACCGACCTCCTGATATCGATGCCGCTGGGGCCTAGCAATGATAGAGTCGCTTTGGCAGAGAAGCACCGGCGGGACAAAACCGAAGAGGTCTTAACCCTCTTGCTAGAGCACCGGCTGCAACATCCCTGTCGGTAGCAACAGTCCGCGAAAAGGGGAATTATCCCATGGTCGATGATGTATATCTGCAAGCCTACCGAGACGGCGGCTTGAATGCCGTCAACGATCTTCTCAAGGAGCATTTCCCGACCGACCGCGATCGGGTGATGGTCATGGAGGGTCTTCAGGACACCGGCTATTGGGCGATCACCTGGCATGAGAAGAAACACCCGGACGGCGGAATGTACCGCGATTTCGGACGTGTGAAGGCGTACCTCGGCGACGGGGACGAATAGGATTATCCGGCCGCTTCATGCCCTTTGGCGCCGGCTCCTATCGGCCGATATGCCTTCGCAATTGCCTTAAAGGGGCAGTCCAACGCCAACTCTTCGAGCGCTTGAGCGCCTCCATCTCCATCTTCATAGCGTCCCTTTCAATCGCGAGAGCCTGTACTTCTACCGCAAGCGCCTCGGCTCGGCCGTCATCTGGGGCAGCGGGGGGAGGAGGTGGTGTGGGCGGCGAGTCGGGTGTAGCCAGGTTTTCGAGACGGTCGAGCGCAAGTCGGTTCACGGCGTCGGCTGCGGCTTCCCGAATGAGCGCGGTCCAGCCATCGGGATCGACACACATGATGTCCCAGAAGACCTTTTGTTCCAGGTGTCCTGTCGGAATGGCGACCCGTAGCGGCGCCGGAAACCAGATCGACGTCTCACACGCTTTGATGAAGCCCGTCAGCCTCGCGAATCCGGAGTCTCTGAGGTTTTTCCACTTAGCGGAGAAATGCAGGCACGTAGGAAGGCGAAGGTAGCGCACGGCGGCGAAGCCCTTTGTGAGCACGATCCGACGCCAGATCTCCCAGTCTCCCGCCCCGTTCACATCTTCTGGCCACACCGTCCGCTCTGCAAGAGCGCTGGCGCGATATACGACGCCTGAGGCCGCTATCGTGTTCCCTCTCGCCATGAATTGGCGCCGCTCTTCGGGAAAAAACAGGTTGGTAAGATCAGGACCGCAAATGCCGTCGGTCGAGACCCAGAGGACCTGGCCGTAGACAAGTGCCACCGACGGATCGACGAACTGGCCGCGCATGAGTGCAAGATGATCCGGCATCATCAGGTCATCGTCGGCGGCGAAGGCTATCAATTCCCCGCGTGACGATCGAAGCGCCAGATTTCGATTGGCATAGCCAAAGTGAGGCGCCTTGGGGAAATCAAACCAACGAATGCGCGGGTCGGAAAAGCTTTTCACGACCGCTTCGGTCTCCGGTGCTGCACCGTCGCCAACGACCAGAAGCTCGAACGATTGCTCCGTCTGCGCCAGCACCGACTGGATCGCATAGGCAAGAGAGTCGGGACGATTATGGGTCGGCATCAGAACGCTGAAGAGCGGCGGAGCGTCGTCTACCATCCCTTGAGGCCGCCAAAGTCGACCGGGATCAAATCGGTATCCAGCGGCAGCCGGTATTTGTCGGGATTGGCGTGGTCATACTGCATTGTAGGAAAATTGATTGCTCTAACGTCCCTCGCGCCGATGTTGTGGTCCGCGTGCCAGACGAATCTGGGGATGTTCATCAGGCGTGGCCGGGCTGAAGACAGAACAATCCGAAATACCTGTCCGCAGGTGCTCGACTCGGGCCTTGGGTCATACAGGACGACCTCCATCTCGCCATCGACAACGAAGTATCGATCCTCGTGAAGCTTATGCAGCGCCCAACCCTTCACCGTTCTCGGTCGTATGGTAAACATGTAGCAAAAAACAAGCGGATCGGGATGCCAATTCCAGCGAGGGTCGTAGACCTCGGTGACGCTTCCCCTGTCGTCGAGGTGAGCGGTCATGTCGTGAAACGTCACGCCGTCGGGGACCTTGCCGATCGGCTCGCCGGATCGAACCGTCTCCTGATCCTTCTGGGCCCCTGCCAATGTCTTATCGAGAATGCTCTGCGTCATAGGACTCATCCAATCTAACTAGCTTTGGCAGCGCTCCTCATGCCCTTCTTTTAACTGTCTTTCAACGGCAGCGTGGAAGGCCACGCAATCAAAGAGGACGGCACTGTAGCCAATTTCTCCGATTGGAGAGTGGAGCGGAACTGCCGTTTGACTTTCGGTTGGACGGCCTCACCCGGCTGCGCCAACGCTGCCGGCATCTTGCTATACCTGAAGCGCAAGGGCCCTTGCGCTTGCGGTAGCCGTCATAGACGCGCTGGGTAACGCCCTTCATTGTTGGGCTGCCAGGGTCGGCAGGGTGGTTTGAGTAGCCGCCTTCGTGCACCAGCACGAGGTCAAGGCTTTGCTTCTCGCGGGTTACGGCCATGGGTGCCTCTTGAGGTTGTGGGGATTTGGTGCGAGAAGCCGGCCATGACCTCTCCAAAATTGTACTTGGCGCCGCTAGACGGCCTGCGCTTCTTCGCGTTCCTTGCGGTGTTTTTCCACCACATGTCGGACTTCACGGCGTCTGCCGTACTTGACAAGATGCACAACTACGGCTGGGTCGGCGTCGAGTTGTTCTTCCTGATATCGTCGTTCCTGTTTTTCCACTTGCTCGATGCGGAGTACGTCAAGACAGGCGGCATCGGCGTGCGGAATTTCTTTGTGCGCCGCTTTCTGCGCATCTACCCGCTGATGATCCTGTTCGCGATCGCCATGCTGGTCATCTACGGCAGCCCGGACGGCAACGGCTACTTCCGGCTGGCTGGTCTGGCGCTTTTTCTCGATAACGCCGTCGCGTGGTTCAAGAGCTACAACCTGTCGATCCCAAACACGGCGCACCTGTGGACGCTCTCATTCGAGTTCCAGATTTACCTGCTGATCCCGTTCGTCTTTCTCGCTTATCGCCGGTTCGGCAAAACCGTCTTTCTTGGAGCGCTGCTGGCTGTGTTCGTCTACTGCTTCCTTGCGCGGATGACGGTCTACGGCCTCGGAGCGAGCCACCCGATCATCTGGGTTACGCCGTTCTTGCGACCTGAGAGCGTTCTGGGCGGAATGGCGCTCTACATCCTTCGACCGCAGTGGCATTGGGGGTTCTCGATCGCCGTAGCCGTGGCTGCTGGCGCTGCTTTCCTGTCGTTGGCGCCGCCGTGGGTCTCGCCCGTGGCCTCTGCCTTCAGTTACCCTCTGGCGGCGTTGATGTTCGGCGGGCTGGTCGACGCCGGATTACGCGCACCGCTTCTAGCAACGGTGCTGTCGGCCACTCCGTTGCGGTTCCTGGGTCGAATCTCGTACGGCCTGTACGTCTATCACTTTGCCGTTATCGCCTACTCGGTCGGGACGGCAACGAAGGCGCGAGGACATGCCATCGCACCCGCGACGAATGCCGGCGACTATTGGACATTGTGGGCAACCGCGCTGATGCTGACAATTGTAGCCGCGACCATCAGCTACTTCGCTTTCGAGAAGTGGGTGGCGATGTACAAAGTCCGGTTCGCTGCGGTTGAAGGCCGGGCGGCTTAGGCGCTCTTCAAGTTTTTCACTTCTTCGGCTTCCTTAGCCGGATCGCGCTGCTTCACAAGCTGCTCGTTTATGGATTGAATGATCGGCATTGCAAATTTAAAAGGCACGTCCTGCGGGGCGCGGTCGACAACCGCCATCTGCTCTTCGGTAAAGGTCAATGTGTACATGGTTTCTCCTATCATACCGCCAACCCGTAGTTGATCAGCGCGGTGCGAAGTTCATTGATGCGTGTGGCGAGGTTGACGTTTGTTTCGGCGCCCCCTGTAGAGAGGGCGGCACGACAGTGGCTTTAGCAACCGGAGTTGTATTCATTGAAGAAACCAACACCAGCCGTATTTATCTGGTTGTTGGCCGCGCCGTCACGAGGCGGATACCACCAGTCCCCTTGCCTATCAGGCTCATGTCGGCGTTGGCATCATCACCGCAAACTTGGGGCCTGAGGCCCCACACCCCCACTCGTTCCGCTTCGCGGACGGTTATGCTGCCGTTGGTGGCGGCGCTTCATGATTGGGCATGGAATGGTCGATAGTGCTGGCAACGGCTGCCGAGTATCGACGGATTTCCATATCGACTTGGCGGCAGGGAACACCGACAGCGCGAAGCTGGGCTCGCAGGCCTTTGACGTGCTCGCTCCAGAACTTGCGGCCGGCGATATAGTGGAGGGTGCAGAGTTCGTGGGCGGTGGCGCGGATAAGGACGGCGCGGCGATCGGCGGGGAATGCCACTATCTGGCCGGTCTTCCTTGCTGGCTGCTTGAAAAGGTCGAGTTGTGTCATGCGTCACCCGAGCAAGATGGCTGTATTAGCGGGACCACTGTGGTCTCGCCTGCGGAGGGGTGCGGGAAAGGTCCATGCGGGACCACTGTGGTCCAGGAGACCAGCGCCGGCATGCGGGACCACTGTGGTCCTCATGGCTCCTCACCTCTCGCTGTAAATTTTGGATTGAAGGGCGTCGGCAGCGCCAACCGAAGCGTCCGCACTTCGTTGATGCCACCACCCGGGATTTTGTGCCGACACCGGCTCACGATGAACAGGCCGAGCCGCTCGTACAGGCCTATCTCGCGGGATGTCGTTTTGATTGAGCAGCCTCCTCCCATCTTGGCAAATTCGAAATTCGTGCCGCTGATGGTCCCGGCCTTCATGTTGAGGTGCTGTCGGACGAAGGCCAGCAACCGAAAGCTGATGTTCTCGGCGTGAACGATTTGCAGGGCGCAGTGGTGCCAGTCGGCGAAAGCCTCCTCGCATTCCTTGAACGTGGATCCCCACCTCATGTGGATGGCAGCGCTGCGCTGGATCTTCTTCCGCTAGCCGGTCCACCGCGGATTGCTGGCGTCGGCGCCGGGGATGAATGGGCTGGGCTGGACGGTCACGCATCCCCCCTCGGGGCCGGCAAGGCTGCAGTGATCAACTGCCGCTCGCGTGCCTGTATATCGCGGTCTTCATGGAACTGGTGAACGTCGAACAGGTCGATGATATGTGACCGCAAGATATGAGCGATGTTGTCGGGCGACAGCGCCTCGAGTTGGCATGTCTCACCCTCCCATCGCGCGGTGCGGCTGTCGGTCTTCTTGGGCGGCGGTAGGCAGCGAATAGCGAAACATTTGGTCAGCAGTCAGGGGGATGCGCTTGAGGTCGACTGTCACAGATTTGCCGCTCGGGTCATAGTCGCCCAGGTGCAGGATCACCGTCGGCTTTGCGATCTCGCATATTCGATCGGCCAGATCCTTCTTCGCAGTGAGACTGTCGAAGCCGCCTGAGGAATAGGCTTGCACCGAGAATTCTCGGCTGACCTTGAAGAGCTGCGACAGCATGCCGGCGGCCTCGCACCAGACCTCGACGTGCAGGTTTTGATTGGCGAGCATGTTCCGATGGTAGTTTTTGCCGAGCACCCGCACATGGCGCAGGAAATGGTTCTGGTCGTCAAAATGGTCCATGCGGTGCGTGACCACGCCATCGTCGCGGATCGCATTGAACGGGATCACCCGGCCGCGGCGCGCGTTGCCGATATGGTCGATCAGCTTCGAGTAAAACGACTCATCCTTCGGATAACCGTAGGCGCCGACCAGCCGATAAAAGACATGGCGGATCGTGAGCGGCCAGTGTTCCCGGTATTCGGTGAGAACCATGTCGACCGCATCGAGCAGCGCCAGCGTCTTGGTCTGCGGCTGGTAGTTGGCGATGTAGCCCTTCGGTCGGCCAGTTTTACGGCTAGGCGTAATTTCGCTCATGTGGCGCGGGCCCGCCGCAGGTTCGCTTCCCTGATCGCTTCGATCGCTTCAGCAGCGGTCAGGCCGAACGCCTGCTTCAGATGGGGGATAATTGGCCGGCTGATGCGCTCCCGGCTGTCAGATCGCAGCCAGGCTGCAGCCTCATCGATAGCAGCGCTATGTTCGTGATCAGTGGTCATTAGGCCACCGCGTCTCGCTGGTCGACGCGGGCCTTCACCCAAGCATCTAACTCAGCCTCGACAAACGATCTCTCGTTCGGCTCGCTCCGAGAAATCGTGCTGATAGTTGAAATTGAGGGTCATTGACCGGCCGCCTTTATCTGGATGACATTGTTGGCCGTCTTGCGGCCTGTCAGCGCCACAAGCGCGCCCTCCCAGCGCGTCAGGGCGTCTCGCTTCACCTTGAGGCGGTCAGACTGGTTGTACGTCCTGACTAGCGCCGTAGGCACATGCCCGATGACAGCCTCGGCAACCTCGTCCATCACGTCGAGCTCGGACAGCCGGGTGCGAACCGTCCGGCGGATGTCATGATTGACCCACGCCGGCAGCTTGGCCTCTTGATCGTCTTTCCGAAGCGCTGCGAGCATGGCGGCGTCAATCCGCAGCTTGACCTTATGGCCGATCGTCACCGGTCCCGCGCCGTCGAGCGAGCAAAGCCAGTTGCATTTCTTTAACCGCGGCAACTTGGCGATGATGCCGAGCGCTTCGTCAGTGAGAGGCACAACGTGATCGCGGCCGGACTTGAAGCGCGCCGCCGGCACAGTCAGCGTCTTGCGGTCAACGTCGACTTCGGTCCATGACGCCTGGGCGATATCGTTGAGGCGCTGGCCGGTCAGCAGCAGCAGCCGATAGACGGCGCTGTAGACGTCGCCAGCGGCCGTGGCAGTCCAGAGCGCCCCAATCTCAGCATCGGTCAGGACGCGGTCCCTTGATCCCTTCTCGCCGATGGTGGTGCGCACCTTCTTTGCCCGGAAGGGTGAGGCGGTGATCAGGTCGTCATCGACACACCAGCCGAAGAACGTCCCGATCTTCTGGGCGATGTTGAGCGCCTGCCGCTGCGCGCCGCGCGCATAGATCGGTTCGACCACTTCCATGATGTCGGCATTGGTGAGGGTGGCGACGTCCCTGCCCTTCCACTTCGGCAGGCATTCCCGGTTGAGGTCGCGCTCGTCCTCGTCGGCCTTGCGGATGCCATCGCGGCGCCGGGCTTTGATGAACCGTTCAAGGATGGTTTCGAAAGACCGGTCACGGCTCTCTGTCGTTGCCCTCGCCGCCGCCTGCCGCTCCTCGTCAGCCTGGACCTTCGGGTCAATGCCGCGATCAATGAGCGCTGCCCACTGCCTCGCCTTGGTGCGTGCCGCTTCAAGCGACATGACGTCGTACTCTCCCAGCGCGCGGCGGGCTGGCTGAGTTGCAACACCGAAACGGGCGATGTAGACAAAGCTGACTTGTCCGGCCTTAAGCTTTGAACCGTTGGACGGCTCCTTGTCGGTTACGCGGACGCCCATGCTCGGGACTTGGGCATCCATGATCACGTATCGCTTGCCAGGAGCAGCCGGCTTCAAAGCCTTCAGGCGGTTGTCGGTCAGGTTCTCGCGGGGCATTAGGGCTCTCCGGGGCAACGTCGGGGCAACAGGATGCAACTGCTGCCTATGTTGCCCTGTGTGCTCTAATGTGCAACAGGAAAGCTGAAATCGTTATGAAACAAGGGGTTTTTCAGGAGTGGAACAACCGGTATATGGCGCTGGTGGGCTATCCCGAGAGCGGCTGTTAACCGGTTGGTCGCTGGTTCGAATCCGGCCCCGGGAGCCACCGCCTTTTCTAAGCCGTGGTGCGAACTTGTACACTACAGTGCCATTGTCCGTGCACGTCGGTCCGCTTCGGTTCTGCCAGAACGGCTGGTAAACAGCTACGAAGCCGATCGAAGGCAGTTTTGTGGGCATCGCGCCCCTGCCCTCGCTCGAGGCAGCCTGATAACGCCCGGTATCATCTATTAAAATACCAAATCGGGAGGACGTTGGTGCAAACCAAGAAGATCATCAATGACGGCAACCGCGCCGTCGACGAGATGCTGGAAGGCATCCTGGCAGCGCATCCCCGCCACCTTAAAGCCGTTGACGGCAGCCCGCGCTCGATCATCGCCCGCGACGGACCGCGCCAAGGCAAGGTAGGCCTCGTCATTGGTGGCGGCTCGGGCCACGAGCCGAGTTTTCTCGGCTTCGTCGGCAAGGGGCTGGCCGACGCGGCGGCCATCGGCAATGTCTTCGCCTCTCCGCCGCCCGACCCGATCCTCGAATGCGCCAAGGCGGCGAGCGGCGGCGCCGGTGTGCTGTTCATGTACGGCAACTATGCCGGCGACGTCATGAATTTCGACATGGCGGCCGAAATGGCAGCAATGGACGACATCGAGGTGCGCACGGTGCTGAGCACCGACGACGTCGCTTCCGCGCCCGTTGGTGACAGGCACAAGCGGCGCGGTGTCGCAGGGAACTTCTTCATCTTCAAGGCGGCAGGCGCCGCCTGCGACCGCATGTTGTCTTTCGATGAATGCGAACGCATTGCCGGGAAAGCCAACGACCACACCTTTACCATGGGCGTCGCATTGGCGCCCTGTTCGTTGCCGCAAACCCGCCGGCCGAATTTCGAAATCGGACCCGACGAGATGGAGATCGGCATGGGCATCCATGGCGAACCCGGCATCGCACGCGGAAAACTCAAAACGGCCGACGAGATCACTGACGAAATGCTGGACAGGATTCTGGCCGAGATGGCGCCGGCACGCGGCGAGAAGGTCGCCGTGCTGGTCAATTCGCTGGGTTCGACACCGCTGATGGAACTCTACATCATGAACCGGCGCGTGAAGCAGCGGCTTGACGATATCGGTGTATCCATTCACGCAAGCTGGGTCGGCAATTACTGCACCTCGCTCGAAATGGCCGGCGCTTCGATTACGCTGCACCACCTCGACGACGAGTTGCAAACGATGCTCGACCACCCTTGCGACTGCGCCATGTTTCGCGCCGGGTAAACTGGGGACGGCAAGGAGCAAGAGATGACGACAATCGACACCACGCGCCTTGCCGCGATGTTCGCGGCCATCGCCGATGCCATGTCAGCGGACCGGGACCGGTTGTGCGCGCTCGACGGGGTGATCGGCGATGCCGACCACGGCATTGCGATGGAGCTTGGATTTTCCGCGGCACGCGATTCGGTGGCCGCATTGGATACCGGCACCACCGATCCGACCATCTTGCTGAACACTGCGGCGAAGTCGTTCCTCAACGCCGTCGGCGCCTCCTCGGGCCCGCTCTATGCCACCGCGTTCATGCGCGGCGCGGCCGCCGTCAAGGGCAAGGCGACGCTCGACGACTCCGACGCGGTGGCTATGTTCCAAGCGATGGCCAGAGGCATTCAGGATCGCGGCAAGGCCGAGCCTGGTGAAAAGACGATGATCGATGCGTGGGCGCCGGCCGCGAGGGCTGCGGGCGAGGCCCTGGCCGCCGGCAAGGGGCTGGCCGGCAGCCTCGCGGCTGCAGCCGAGGCGGCAAAGGCCGGCGCGGAGGCGACCAAGACGATGATCGCCACCAAGGGCCGGGCCTCCCGCCTCGGCGAACGCTCGCTTGGCCACATGGATCCAGGCGCGGCGTCCGCCGTAACCGTCATTGAGGCGATGCGGGTTGCCTTGACCGGTTAGGTCAGGAGCCGATCCTCAGCGCTTCGCGTCGAGCTTGTCTATGGCTTGCACATTGCTGGCAGAGGGGCCGTTCGGATCGAACTCCGAGGCCAGCCACGCATCGGCGATCGATTTCGCCAGTTCGGGACCGATGACGCGAGCGCCCATGGTGATGATCTGGGCGTTGTTCGATTTCGCAGCGCGCTCCGCCGAATAGGTGTCGTGGGTGAGCGCGGCGCGGATGCCCGGAACCTTGTTGGCCGAGATGCTGACGCCGATGCCGGTGCCGCAAAACAGGATGGCGCGGTCGTAATTGCCGTCGATAATTTCGTGGCCGACCGCGGCGGCGATCTCGGCGTAGAATCCGGCCTGGCTCAGGTCGACGACCTGCAGCTCTGCCTTGGTGGCGAGATGCTTGGCGATGACATCGAGCAGCGGCTTGCCGGCGCTGTCGGCTCCAAGTGCAATCTTCATGACAATGACCTCCTTTGCTTCATGGTCAGCGCCCGATGGCGGCCGACACTTTTTTCAGAATGTCGATATAGCCTTCCGCTTGCCATGCCGAGCGGCCGATGAACAGGCCGTCTATACGCGGCTGGCCGATCAGTTCGGCCGCGTTGCCGGGATTGACGCTGCCGCCGTAGAGCACAAGCGGGGCAGCCGGCAACCGGGTTGCTGCGACCTGCTTGATCAGCGCCTGCCGCTTGTCGGCATAGCCGGCACTGGCCGGAATGCCTTTCTCCCCGATCGCCCACACCGGTTCATAGGCAAAGAGTATCTCTGCCGACAACTCATTGCCCGCGAGACCTTGCAGCGCGCCAAGCACCTGCGCGGTCAGGATTTCATCGGCGCGGCCGGCCTCGCGCTCGGCCAGCGTCTCGCCGACGCAGATCAACGGCACGAAGCCGTGCCTGACCGCCGCCGCCGTTTTCAGTCCGACGGTTTTATCCGTCTCACCAAAATGCTCGCGACGTTCGCTGTGGCCGAGTTCGATCAGGTCCAGCCCGCAATCCCTGAGCATCACCGGCGAAATCTCGCCCGTCCAGGCGCCGGCATCGGCCCAATGCATGTTCTGGGCGCCGACCTTGACGCGGGTGCTGGCGAGCGCCGCCTTGACCTGCCGCACCGCGGTGAACGGCGGAATGACGAAAGGCTGTATCGCCGGATCGAAACCAGGCACGAAGGCCGCCAGCGCGTCGGCGAACTGCAGCGCCTCCGCCAGCGTCTTGTTCATCTTCCAGCTCGTGCCGACCCAATATGGGGCCATTTCTTTTCCTCCTTCGATACTTTTCTGGCCGATATCGCGCCGGCTTTCGGGATTCGTTCAGGCCCGAGGCTTGAGGCTGTCGCGGCCGGCGTCGATATAGGGCGCCCAGAAATCCACCGACTCGCGGATCATCGCGATAACCTGATGATCGACCGGCTCCCTCTCCCGGAAGGAAAGTTCGAGGCAGATCTCATTGTCGGTTCCGCCACCAGCCCGCACGGTATCGAGCAGTTTTTGCGGGACGATGCGGCCATCCTTGTTGTAGGCGGCCGTGAACGGCCAGTGACTGCCCTTGTTCATCGACGACTGCTTGATGTGGATGATCGGCGACTGCAGCGGAAAGGCTTTCGCCCACGCATAGGGATCGGTGTCGTCAGGATTGGGCGAGGTCACGTCGCCATGGTCGATGTCGACCATCATCCGCATCGGGATCGGCAGTTTCGCCGCATCGATGGCGCCCTGCAATTCAACGCAGCTTTCGATCGTGTGGCCAAACTCGCGGCCGACCGACATCGGCTCCCAGAACAGATAGGTCAGGCCCGCAGCCCTGGCGTGCTCGGCCACCTCGCGCCAGCATTCGAGCGCGATATCGAAAAGGGCCGCACGCCGCTGCGGATCGTCAAAATCCTTGTGCGTGAATATGGCGAACTGCGTCCCCATGCTTGAAGCGCCAAGCTCGGCGGAAATGTCGGCAAAGGTCTTGAACCAGTCGACATAGTAGCGGCGCACATCGGCGTCTGGATGACCGAAATGATTGAGCCGGCCATACGGCCCGGTCATCCCGGATGTGATGCGAACCCCGGTCCGCGCCAGGGCGCTGTTGAACCGGCGAACGAACTTGGCGATCGTTGCCGCCGGCCAACCCGGATTGACGAATTCATGCGTCAGCTGCACGTCGCGGATGCCGATGCCATAGGCAATGGCGTCGATCAGATCGTCGGGATCGGCGAAGCGATTGACCAGCGGGTTGGTGTTCAGCGAAAGCGTGAAGGCCATCAGTTCACCCCCGCCATGGTCTTTGTGCACCAGTCCTCGAATGTTTTCCGCTCGGCCGCATTGATATGCAGCCCGTGTTTGGTCCGGCGTTCGAGAACGTCGGCGGCGGTCATCGCCCATTCGGTGTCGAACAGGAAGACAACTTCCCGCTCATAGAAATCCGGGCCGAAACGCCGGCCGAGATCGGCTTCGCCTTTTACCCCTTTCAGCAAGGCGCGCGTGCGCGTGCCGTAGCTTCGGGCATAGTGCTTCACCAGAGACGGGCTAAGCCACGAAAACTCGGCGTGCAGATCACCCAGGAACTGTTCGAAATCCGCATTCGGCAGATCGCCTCCCGGCAAGGGAATCTTGGCAGTCCAGGCCTTCTTCATCGTCGGAAAGAACGGCTGGATCTTTTCCAGCGCATGTTCGGATAGTTTGCGGAAGGTGGTGATCTTGCCGCCGAACACTGACAGCAGCGGCGCGCCGCCGTTGGGGGCATCCAGCTCGAAAATGTAGTCGCGCGTTACCGCGCTTGGATTGTCGGCATTGTCGTCATAGAGCGGACGCACGCCCGAGAAACTGTAAACTACGTCTTGCGCGGTGAGTTGACGCTTGAAATAGCGATTGACCACCTTGATCAGATAATCGATCTCGCTGGCCTCGGCGGCTACTTCCTCGGGCCGTCCCTCGTAGGGAATGTCGGTGGTGCCGATCAGCGCCAGATCGTTCTCATACGGGTTGACGAAGATCACCCGCTTGTCATTGTTCTGGATCAGATAGGCTTGCCGTCCCTCCCAGAATTTTGGCACGACGATATGGCTTCCTTTCACCAGGCGAACGTTGCGGGTGGAATTCTGTCCGGCGACGCGGCTGACGATGTCATTCACCCATGGCCCGGCCGCGTTGACCAACCCGCGTGCGCGGACCCTCGTCACAGCGCCCGTGCGGCCGTCCTGCATGTCGATCGACCACAGGCCGTCTTCGCGCCAGGCAGCAATGCAGGCAGTGCGAGTGAAGACTTTTGCGCCGCGCTGACTGGCATCGAGCGCATTGAGCAGCACCAGCCTGGCGTCGTCGACCCAGCAGTCGGAATATTCGAAGCCGCGCTTGAATTCGTCCTTGATCGGCGCCCCTTCCGGCGCTGTTCTCAAATTCAGTGTCCTCGTTCCCGGCAGCCGCTTGCGGCCGCCAAGATGGTCGTAGAGAAACAGCCCGAGCCGGACCAGCCATGCCGGCCTGTCCTCGGGGCTGTGCGGCAGCACGAAGCGCATCGGCCAGATGATGTGCGGCGCCGCCTCAAGCAGCACCTCGCGTTCGATCAGCGCTTCGCGCACCAGCCGGAACTCGTAATATTCGAGGTAGCGCAGACCGCCATGCACCAGCTTGCCGGAACGCGAACTGGTGCCTTGCGCCAGATCGTCCTTCTCGCACAGGATGACCGACAGCCCGCGACCCGCGGCATCGCGCGCTATGCCGGCGCCGTTGACGCCACCGCCGATCACGAAGAGATCGGCAATATCCGTTGTATCGCTCAAGACTTAGCTCCTGTGCGGTGCGCCATACCTTTCCACACGGGCCGCAGCGCCTGGCGCGCCGCGACGAAGGATGGAAACAGCGCATCGTAGGTTTGGGAAAGCGCCTCGTCATAGGCGTCGCATTCGCCCAGAAGCGGCGTCACCCATTCGGCGCAGCAATCATCCATGGAGCGATAGACGCCGAGCCCGACCGCGGCCATCATCGCCGCACCCGCGGCACCTGCTTCCTGGCGGCTGCTGGTCCTGACTTGCGTGCGGGTCGCCGCAGCGATGATACCGCGCAGCGACGGGCTGCGCGCCGCGCCACCCGACAGGCGGATCTCGCTGGGCATGCTGCCCATCGCCTGGTAGCAATCGCGTGCCGCAAACGCCAATCCCTCGAGAACCGCGCGCGCCAGATCGCCAAAACCGTGCTTGACGGAAAGCCCGATGAAGCCGGCGCGCGCGTCTGGATCGACGAACGGTCCGCGTTCGCCGGCCAGCGAGATGTAGGGCTGATAGACCAGCGATCCGGGCTCCGATCCTTCGACCCAGGCATCGAGCGCTTTCAGCAATTCGTCGCGCGAAGGTTTTACACCGCTGGCGGTCAGCACGTCGCGCGCCAGTCCAAGCAGCCAGTCGATGTTGAGCGTCGCCGCCATATTGGATTGCAGTTGCGCATAGGCGCCGGGGACCGGCATGGCGATCGTGTAGCCTGATGCGTTGTCGTTGAGGACGACATCGTCGGGAGTGCGCGCCAGGCGCGTGTGGATGCCGGTCGAGCCGATGACCGTGCAGCCGACATTACCGCTTGGATCATAGAGGCCGGCGCCAAGCGCGGTGCTGACCATGTCGACGTAGCCCAGCACCACCGGCGTGCCCGCAAGCAGGCCGGTCTCGCCTGCTGCCGACACAGAAAGCGGATGATGATCGGTCGTGCCTTCGAGCATGGGCGGCAACAGGCGGCGGTGCGACGTCAGATCCAGAATGTCGAGCACCTCGTCGGAATAGCTGCGCGAGCGAAAATCGCCGAAGGTGAAGGTGCCTTCCGAAGGATCTGTGGCGCGCTCGCCGGTCATCTTGAAATAGAGCCAGTCCTTGCAGTGAAAGGCAGTGGCGGCGCGCTCCAGAATTTCCGGGCTGTTCCTCTTCAGCCAGCTGAGCTGAGCTCCCTGCTGGCAGGCGTTGAGCCCGGTGCCGGTGATCTCGAACCGCGTGCGATCCCGGGGATCGCCGCGCATCTCGTCCACCAGATGGCCGGCGCGGGCATCGAGCCAGAGCCACGCGCGCCCGACCGGCATGCCGTCGCCATCGATCAGCCAGGTGCCGTCGCCCTGCCCGGTGATCGCGACAGAAGCGGCTCGCCGCGCGAGGTCGGGAATTTTCGTCGCCAGATCGCGAACCGTCAGCGCCATGTCGCGCCAGGTTTGATCAAGGTCCTGCTCGGCGCCGCCGCCTTGCAGCGTGACGAAGCTGTTGCTCACCGACGCCATGGCAAGCTGCCGCCCCGACAGATCGAAAGCGACGGATTTGATCACGGACGTTCCCGCGTCGATCCCGATCAGCAGGTCTTTCATGCCGCAAGTTCCGGATGTTTATGAAGGCAATTCACAAGGAGCAGTCTTTGTTGTCTCGAACCCATGGAAGAGCCAGGGAGTGTCCGCGAAGGACACCCCCTGAGCAGGTTTTACTCCGACAGCACGAAGGGTGCGGTGTACTTGTCCACATTGTCCTTGGTGATGAGAAGGCAATCGAACAGCTGCTTCTCGCTGGTGGCGCCGGTAGCGCCCGACTTGATGAACGAGTCGGCCTGCTGCACAGCCTTCGCCGAGAAGATGGCCACCGGCTGAAGCACGGTGTACTGCAGTTCGCCGGACTTGATGGCCGCAACCGCATCCGGGGAGCCGTCAAAGCCGCCGACCTTGATGCCGGCGAGCTTGCCGGCTTCCTTCAGCGCCGCAACCGCGCCAAGCGCCATTTCGTCGTTGCCGCTGATCACCGCGATGATGTCGGGATTGGCCTGCAGCATGCTCTGCATCTTGTCGTGTCCCTGGGTACGATCCCAGTTGGCGACCTGCGAAGCGGCCTTTTCGAGATCCGGATACTGGCTCAGCACGGTCGCGTAGCCGTTCGAGCGCGTGGCGGCGTTGTTGTCCGACGGGGCGCCGAGCAGTTCGACATACTTGCCCTTTTCACCGACCGCCTGCACCCACTGCTGGGCACCGAGGGCTGCACCCTGCGCGTTGTTGGAGACGAGCTGTCCCTTGGCAAGGCCTTCCTGGTTGATCTCGGCATTGACGAGGAAAACCGGGATGTTGGCGGCAATTGCCTTCTTCACCGCGCCAACCGAACCATCGGCATTGGCCGGGTCGAGGATGATCGCCACCGACTTGTTGGTGATGGCGGTGTCGATCAGATTGCTTTCGGTATTGGTGTCGCCCTTGTGGGCGGCGACGTTGGCTGTATAGCCAAGCTTTTCGGCTTCGGCCTTGGCGACGTTGCCTTCGGTCAGCCAGTAGGGGTTGGCCGGATCGTTGACGATGATCGAGATCAGGCCCGCGGCCGATGCGGCTGCGCTAAACCCGACCACCATCGCGGCGGCAAGCAAACTTCTAAGCACGATTTTCATGTACATTCCTCCAATGATTTTACGCGGTCTTGCTGCCAGTCAGCTGGCAGTCTTCCCTTGGGCAGGATTGGCCGGTTCGGCCTTCCCCCGTTTCTGAGAAGTCGGTTGGCCGCCCGTCGAAGCTGGAAGCTTGCTACGGCGGCGATACTGAACGGCATTGAGGAGCACCGCGAGCACGATGACGGCGCCGGTGAACACTGTCTGCCAGTAGGATGAGATGCCGATGATCACCAGACCGTCGGACAGGAAGCCGATGACGAAGGCTCCGAGCAGGGTGCCACGAATGTTGCCGCGCCCGCCGGTGAGTGCCGCGCCGCCGATGACGACGGCGGCGATGGCCGTCAGTTCGTAAGTGGTGCCAGCGGTCGGTCCGGCCGAGGTCAACTGCGAGGACAGGATCAGGCCGGCAATGGCGGCACAGATGCCTGAAAGCACATAGACCGAAATCTGCACGGTCTTGACCGGAACGCCGGAGAGTTCGGCGGCGCGCTCATTGCCGCCCGAGGCGTAGAGCCAGCGTCCAAAGGCGGTGCGGTTCAGGACGATGCTGCCGATCAGCGCGATGACCGCCAGCACCACCACGCCGGTCGGCACGCCGAACAGGCGGTTGAAGCCGAGAGCATCGAAACCGGTGTTGCCCAACTCCGGCTTGCCGCCGAGATTATTGTAGGTCAGGCCGCTGGTCATCAGCAGTGCCAGGCCGCGCGCCATGTACATGACGCCGAGCGTGGCGACGAAGGCCGGAACCTTGAACCGCGCGATCAGCACGCCGTTGATCAGCCCGACGGCGGCGCCCAGCATGCAGGCCAGCACCGCGACCACCCAGACGGGCGGGTAGAGAACGACGCCGAGCCAGGTCAGCGTCACGCCTTGCATCAGAAAACCGGCGACGACGCCGGCAAGCCCGAGCGTCGACCCCACCGACAGGTCGATGCCGCCATTGAGGATGACGAGCAGCATGCCGATGGCGAGAATCCCGAAGATGGCGACATGCGAAGCCATGGTCAGGAAATTCGCCACCGAGAGGTAGTAGGGCGACAGGATCGAGAAGACGACAATGATGACGATCAGGGCAAAGAAGGCCCGGCCTTCGAGCAGCAGCTTGGCCACGTCGAAGCCCTCTCCGCCCGCACTGGGGCTGGACTGTTTGCTGGCCTGGCTGACATCGCTCATGGGTCGGGGCTCCGGAAATTCTGTGGTCAGGCGACCACGGCTTCGCCGGAGGCGGCCATGATCTGCTCTTTGGTGGCGTTGGCGCCGAATTCGGCTGAAATCTTGCCGCGCCGCATCACGACGATGCGATGGGCGATGCTGAGGCACTCATTGACCTCCGAAGTCGAGAAGACGACCGCCAAGCCTTGCGCGGCGCGCTCGCTGAGCAAGCGAAAGACTTCGGCCTTGGCGCCGACATCGATGCCGCGGCTCGGCTCGTCGAGAAGGATGACCTTGGGATCTGTCGTCAGCATCTTGCCGATGACGACCTTCTGCTGGTTGCCGCCCGACAGCGATCCGATCATGGCGTTGCCGCCCGCGGTCTTGATGGTCACCTTGCGGATCGAATCGTCGATCAGTGCGCGTTCCCTCGGCCGGGAGAGGAACAGGCGTTTCGCGAACGCCTCGATGCTGGCAAGCGACAGATTGCGGCCGACGGTCATGGTCTGAACCAGGCCGTCGCGCTGGCGATCCTCGGGCACCAGCACCAGACCTCTGGCGATACGCTGCGCAATGGTCAGCCCCGAGACGTCCTCGCCTTCGAGCAGCGCCCGCCCGCCCGCCATGGGCACACGGCCGGCGACGGCCTCCAGCAATTCCGTGCGGCCCGCGCCCATCAGCCCATAGATGCAGACGATCTCGCCCGCTTTGACATCCAGCGACAGATGATCGACGACGTAGCCTGAACCCGAAGCGTCGGTGACGCTGACATCCTCGATCGACAGCGCCACCGCGCCGAACTCGTGGCCGGTCGGCGGCGAGCCGAGATCGAAATTCTCGCCCACCATGTTGCGGACGATCCATTCGAGGTCGATGTCCTTGGCCTCGGCCGTCGCCGTGATCGCCCCGTCACGCAGCACGACGGCGTAGTCGGTGATCTGCAGCGCCTCTTCGAGGTGATGCGAGATGTAGACGATGGAGACGCCGCGGCTGGTCAGGTCGCGGATCACCTTGAACAGCACTTCGACCTCCGTGGCGCTCAGCGCGGAGGTCGGCTCGTCCATGATCAGGATGCGGGAATCGACCGACAGCGCGCGTGCGATCTCGACGATCTGCTGCTGCCCCAGGCGCAGGTCCTCGACCAGGGTCATCGGATCGATGTCTTCTTCGAGGTCGGCCATCAGCGCCCGCGCCTGGCGCGACTCCTCGGCGAAGTCGAGGCCGGTTCTGGTGCGCAGTTCGCGGCCCATGAAGATGTTGTCGCGAACGCTGAGGTTCGGCGCCAGGCTGAGCTCCTGGTGGATGATCGAAATGCCGCGATCGCGCGCGTCTGAAGACGAGGCAAAGCTGACGAGATTGCCGTCGAGCACGATGTCGCCGGATGTCGGCGTCACCACGCCGGACAGGATCTTCATCAGCGTCGATTTGCCGGCGCCATTCTCTCCGAACAGGGTGGTGACCTTGCCGCGATGGATGTCGAAGTTGACGCCCTTGAGCGCGTGAACGCCGCCATACGACATGACGACATTGCGCGCCGAAAGCACGGCGTCGCCAGCTGCGGGTTCTGTGCCGAAAGCCGAATTCATTTGACCTCCAGCCTCACCGGCGTGACCAGCCAGCTCTTCGGATTGACCAGCTTGAAAGCGCCAACCACCGCTATTGTCTTGCCGGTCAAGGCACTGGTATCGACTTTCGCCAGCACCTCCTTCTTCATCTCGTTGTTCAGCGCCGAGCCGGCGTCCTGATACTCGATCTGGTTGGTGAACTGACCAAAGGTGATCTTGCCGGTGGCGTCGCGAAGCTCGGTTCCGTTGATCGCCGGCCCAGTCTGCACGCGGACCGTCAACGTGTCCGGCAAACCGTCGACGGCGACCTTGTAGATGCCCGATTTTCCCTCGCCGACGACGCCGGTGAACTTGACCGAGATGACCGGTCCGACACCCGCCGGCACGCCATATTCCTTTTCGGCCGTCGCCCTGTCCTTGGCGATCGCCGTCGCCACCGTCACGGCGTCCGCGGCACGCGCGTCGACATCGGCTTGCACCTTGGGGAATTCAGATTTGCCGTAGTCGGCCGCCGAAAACACGGCGTTGCGAACATCGCCGGCAGAGCCGATCTTGATCACCTTGGTGTCGAGCGCCATGGCGCCGAGCAGAACCAGAGCCGCGGCGCCGGCAAGTACCCGGCGCAAGCGGGGCGAAGCTTGCCGGGCGGTGGCAGCCTTCGCGCTCATGATGCAACCACCAGCGGTGCGGATTGTCCGTTGTCACGCATTCGAAGTTCCTCCGTTCACGCGGCGCTTCGCGGCCCCGGCTGCATCGTCGAGCTCGACCAGCGCGCGGGCCGTGCATTCGTCGGTGATCAGGCCGCTGAGATAACGGCTTTCGAGTACTGCCTTGATGGCGCGCACCTTCACCTTGCCGCCGGCGACGGCAACGATCCTGCGGCCCTTCAACTGATCGCGCGGAAGCGCCAGTATTCTTTCCGACAGGGCCGTTTCGACCGGACGCCCCTTGTCGTCGAAGAAATGCGCCAGCAATTCACCGACGCCGCCGTCCCGCTTGACCTCATCGATTTCGGAAGGCTCGATCATGCCGGTGGCGACCAGCGACGCCTCCCGCTCGGCCGTGCCTATTCCGACGAACATCAGGTCGGACCGGCTGGCGAGAGCGAACACATCGCTGATGCCGCGTTGGCCAAGCAGCACTTCACGGTCCTCGGCGGTATTGGCGACAAAAGGCACCGGCATGACGAAGGCCTGCGCGCCTGTCCGCTCTGCCAGGCGATGCATGACGTCGTGCGGGTTGGCGGCGAATTTGCGCGTCACGCCGCCAAGCAGCGAGACGAAACGGATGTGAGCAGCAGTTGCGCGCGTCAGATATTCGACGCTGGCGGCAAGCGTGCGGCCATGGCCGACGCCGATCAGCATGTCTTCGCCGCGATCGATTTCGCGCTTCAGGAACTGGGCGCCGGCGATGCCCAGCCCCTTCAACGGCAGTTCGTCCTGATCGAGATCGGGAACCACCTCGCAATAGTCGAGCCCGTAGGCGGCGATCAGGCGCTGTTCAAGGTCGACGCATTCGGCGACGTCGCCGTCGATGAAGACCCTGACCAGACCTTCCTGGTTGGCCTTGGTAATAAGCCTATGCGCCTTGAGGCTGGTCAGGCCAAGCCGCTTGGCCACCTGGGCCTGGGTCAGACCACCGGCATAGTGGAGCCAGGCCGCGCGCGTGGCGAGGCTGGACTCATGGTCGCGGTTCGCGGATCCGCCGGAATTCAAGCCATTCCCTCCCCAGGGTGATAATATTATCTCTGTGTGCAAAAATTTTCATACCTTTGCATCGCTGTCAATCCCTCCGCAGATGGTAGCCTTCAGCCGACGTTCGGCAGCCAACGCGCCTATTATGACCATATGGCAGCGTTATTTTAACGTCAATTTGTGTTATCTCAGCCAGGTGACGGCATGAACCCGTAGGGCCGGCAAAATCCCAATCCGGGTGCAAAATGGGAAGGTTGATGCACACGGCGCAACAAGGGCAAATCGATCGGATTGCCTCAGGAAAAGCTAAGGTGTCGGCGATGGAGCGATCGGTCCAGCCGCATCAGATTCCTGCCCTCGAGCTCGACAACAGCGGCTTCGACCTCCCGCGCGAGGCGCTCGGTGCTCCACCCCAACGCCCGCCCGGCGATCGCGGCAATCTCCGTCAGGTCGCGGCTCGTCAGCGAGCCGCCTATCGCCAACGTGCTGCGGCGCATGACGACATCGGCCAGATGTTCGACGAACTCGTTGCGCGCGATGTAGTCGATTTCCGCCTTGCCGTAGCCGTCCGAGTCCGGCAGACGACCCTCATCATCCGACCCATGCCTGGCGATCTCAACGGCTCTGGTCCCGTAGCGCGACAGCAATTGATCAAGGCGCCCTTCCCCGGCGCCCGTTGCCTGCTGTGCCTCAGCCAGCCAGTCCGCGCGCGCGGCGGCATTGGCCGGAAAATCCCGGCCACCGCCGATCGGCATCGACTGAGTCGACATCTTGCGGCTGCGCTGCAAGCGCTTGAGTACGGTATCAGTGACTTCCTCGGCAAAGCCGCGGAACGTCGTCCATTTGCCGCCGACCAGCGAAATGACTGCAAAGGGCCTGTTGCCGTCCGGCTCGGCAACGGGCGCCGAATGATCGCGGCTGATCAGTCCGGGCGTCGCTGCTTCAGACGTCGGCAGCGGCCGGATGCCGCTATAGGCGTAGACGATCTGGTCGCGCTCGAACGCCATGCCCGGCAAAAGCGTTCGCACGCTGTCGAGCAGATAGTCGACTTCTTCGGGTTCGCAGCGCACCGCGTCGGGATTGTCGGCCTTGATGTCGGTCGAACCGACCAGCGCCAGGCCGAGATAGTCGTAGACCAGGCAGATGCGGCCGTCATCGGCCTCGAAATAGAGCATGCGCCCAGCGAGGCTTTCGACCAATTCGTCATGCTTCAACAGGATATGCGAGCCCTTGGTGCCGCCGATCATCTTCGACGGCGCGCCAAGCAACAGATTGACGTCGTCGATCCACGGACCGGCGGCGTTCACCACCAGCTTCGGCCGCACCGAAAATGCGCTGCCGTTTTCCGGCTGGAAGGTGAGCACGCCATTGGCTGAAGCCGCCAGTGTCGTGTAGTTGGCACCGGCAGACGCCGCGTGGGCCTGCAAGCCGTCGAGGATCAGTTCCAGCACCAGCCGTTCCGGGTGACTTATCTTGGCGTCGTAGTAGGTGCCGGTGGCGACGATCGCCGGATTGAGCGCCGGCATGTCGCCAAGCGCCTGCCGCCGGCCGACCATGCGGTGGCGCGGCATGACCTGGTTTCGTGAACCGTAGAAATCGTAGATCATCAAGCCGATCTTGATCAGCATGGCGCCGCGGCTGCGCGGCGCGCTGGTCGAGCCGAGCAGCGTTCGCAACGCCGCGAGCATGCCCTTGCTCCACGAGAAGATCGGGATGACGGTCGGCAGCGGGCTGACATAGTGCGGCGCGTTTTGCAGAAGCAGATTGCGTTCGAGCGTCGACTGCGCCACCAGCCCGAACTCGCCGGTCTCGAGATATTTCAGGCCGCCGTGGATGAGCCTCGACGGCGCGGCACTGGTGCCCGAGCCGAAATCCGCCTTGTCGACGATCAGGCAGCTGACACCTTGCGCGCACAGATCGCGAAACAGCCCAGCCCCGTTGATGCCGGCGCCAAGAATGACGACGTCGACCTCGCCGGTGCCGGCCATCGCGGCGAGACGCCCGGCGGGATTGTCCGCCGCTGCTCCATCTGCTGGGTTCATGGCGCCTTCGTCTTGACGATGCGCAGTTTCACCCCGGCTCGCTCGAGGCTCTGCGCCTGCGCATCGCCGAGGCCCTCGGTCACCAGCACGGCGTCGAAACTGGTCAAATCGTCGAAGACATGCAGCGCGATCCGGTCGAACTTTGCGTGGTCGACCAAAAGGACTCGCTTCACGGAGGCGGTCATCATCGCCTGCTTGACCCGCACGACATTCGGATCCTGGATGAAGGCCGTGGTTCCGGTGACGGCCGAAGCCGAACAGATCAGCACATTGGCGCGCAACTGCGCCACGGCGTTCTCGCAGACGATGCCGATATAGGCATTGTAAGTGGGATGATACTGGCCGCCGAGGCAGATGAAATCGATATCGTCCACATTGATCAATTGGCCCGCCGTCGAGACGCTGTTGGAAATGACGGTCAGCGGCTTGACGTCGAGCAGCAGCGTCGCGACCGCGTTTGCCGTCGATGAATCATCCAGCATCACCACCTGGCCGGCCTCGATATAATCCAGTGCCGCCCGCGCCAGTGCATCCTTCTCGGCTCGATTGACGGTCACCCGGTAGCGGAAAGCGCTCTCGTAGAGACCGGACGGCTGGACCGTCACCGCACCGTGCAGCTTGCGCAGCACGCCCTGCTGCGCCAGCCGGTCGATATGCCGGTGGATGGTCATGCGCGACACGCCGAAATGCTCGACCAGATCATCGATGCGCACCTGGCCGAGCTTGATCACATAATCGGCGATCTCTTCGCGTCGTTCGTCGGCCTTGATCATGCGTTTACCCCCGGCCGCGCCAGCCTTTCGATATCAGGCCAATGCGACTTCAGCTGCTCGGCTATGCGGCAGTAGAGCGAAAACCGCTCATTGAACACAGCACTGGAGGCGGGCACGGTTTGGTACGTCCGCTCCGTCATGCCGACCTGCCTGGCGCCCTCTTGCGGCGTCTTGAACAAGCCGACCGCAGCACCTGCGCAAAGCGCGGCACCGAGGGCCGCGGTCTCATCCTTCGAGGTGACGGTGACCGGGGCGTTCAGCACGTCGGCAAACATCTGGACGAAAGCAGGATTGCGCGAACCGCCGCCGGTCAGGCGGATCTCGCTGACGGCAAAGCCGTCGCGCAAAGCCTCGACATGGGTGCGGTGATTGAAGGCGATGCCTTCCAGAACCGCCTTCAGCATGTCGCCGCGATTGTGCCAGCCATGCAGGCCGACAAAGCTGCCGCTGGCCAAATCGCCATAGGGAGAGCCGAACAGATAGGGATGAAACAGGATGGTCGAAGGCTTCTTCAACGCCGCGTCGATCTCTCCCGCCAGCAATTCGTGGATGGAACCGCCATCCGTCCTGTCCTGCTCCGCGCGGCAAAACGTGTCGAGAAACCAGTCGTAGTTCGCGGTCGAGGCCGGCGAGATCGACATGTTGTTCCAACGCCCCGCATCGATGGCGTTGCGGCAGAACCAACGTCGGTCGACGCGCGGTTGCGAAGAGACGACTTCGTTGATGGAATACGTGCCGGCGACGATGGCGAGCACGCCGTCTTCATGGCCGCCCATGCCAAGCGCCGAGGCGGCCACGTCGTGCAGGCCGCAGGCGACCGGTGTTCCCTTGCGAAGGCCGGTCCTTTCGGCGGCATCGGCTGTGACTTGACCGGCGATGTCAGCCGAATGCGCCACCGGCGGCAGCGCGCCGAACAGATCCTCCAACCCGAAGATGCGCAGCGCTTCGGGCGCATAGGCTTGCGTGCGAAAATCCGTGAATGAGGTGCTGGCCTCCGTGCGGTCGGTCCCGATCGTGCCGGTCAGGCAAAAGCGCAGCCAGTCCTTGCAGGCCAGCACATGGCCGATGCGGCCAAAGCGCGCAGGATCGTTCTGCTTGAGCCATGCCAGCAGCGCCGACGGCGCCGAAACATGCGGCGTCTGGCCTGTCGTCGCCAGCGCATCGGTGAAAACGGTACCGGCGGACCACCTGTCGACAATGTCGCCGGCGCGGCTGTCGAGCGACAGGATGCCTGGTCCCAAAGGCTGACGATCATGATCGAGCAGATAGAGACCGTCGCCATGCGCGGTCGCCGCCACCGCCTTGACGTCTTCCGCCGGCCTGCCGGAGAGCGCGATCGCCTCCTTGATGGCGTCGGCGGTTGCTTGCCACAGGCCTGCCATGTCGCGTTCCACCCAACGCGCAAGGGGCATCGATTGCGGCACCCGCCGACGCGCCACGGACAACTGCGTGCCGTCGGCATCGAAGATGACCGCCTTGGTGACCGTGAGACCGTTATCGATTCCGAGCAGGCTGGGCATGATCACCGCCTCTTTCAGCAACTGGCGATTGCTACAGGGCGATCCTGCAGTCTGATGCAAGGGCGAAACACATGGCGACAACCCCGATAGAGCAAGGCGGACCAAATGGCAAAAGAACCTTGCCACGACAAAGAACCCATATCTTTATGTGAATTTAACGTCAACAGGCGCGACAATTTCGACGCCATTCAAACCATTGCGTTTCAGGCGGTCGACCACGCTTTTCACCAAGGCTTCGGCGCCAGTCGAGGCTCGGATGAATCTCGCGGTTGCTGGCGCGACGCGTGTCAGCTTCGAAGGCCGTCGCGGATGGCGCTGAAATAGCGGTCGGTTCCGACCTGCCCGCCCTTGAGCGCCACCTCCAGCCCATCGATCGCCTTGACGCGCGAGTGAGCGACGCAAAGCGGCGAGCCCGGCGACGCCGGCAGCGGCATCCGCACAGTCAGCGCATCGACACCCATCTGGCCGAGCGCGTGGCTCGACGTATCGCCTCCGGCTATGACCACGCGCTGCAACTTCTGCTCGATGGTCAGCGCGCGAAGCAGTTCGCCGAGGCCCCGCCCGAGCTTGTGGCGGGCGCCTTCCTGGCGGTCGATTTCGCCCCCCCTGTCGGCCGTGGGTCCAAGGGCCGTGTAGAGTACGACGCTGCGTCCGCCTTCCAGGCTGGCGCGACCGGCTGCTGCTGCGCGTGCGATCGCATCTCCGGAAGCTTCGGAGACCAGTTCGACGGGATCGACCTCGATGCCGTCGAAGCCGTCGGTCAAAGCGTGCCGGATCTGTCGTTCGGTCGTCGGCGAACAACTGCCCGAGACGACCGCGATCCGGTCGGCGGCACCCGGCGGCGAAAATTCTGGTTCAGCTCTCACTGTCCCGTTCGACACCCATTCGGCCAGCAGCGCATATTCGATCCCCGACGAGCCGACGACGAACGAACCGCCCGGCTTGCGGGCGCGCCATATCTCCTTGCCGGCAAGCGCCTGCGTCTCGAGGCTGTCGACATCGACAAGTACGATGTCGGTGCCCTCGGCGAGCAAGCGGTCGAAGGCTTCCGAGCGCGCCGCCGACTGCAACGTCGCGAGGTCGACCAGCCCCGATGTGAGCTCCGTCTGCCGCGACAGATGGATCAGCAGGTCGGATTCATCCATCGGCGTCGTCGGGTGGCGGCTCATCACCGGATGGCGGTCGATGCGGAAATACTTTTTACGATAGGCCGCGAACAAATGACCGAAGGCCGTGTAACGCTTGAGCTGCGGCGCCCCGACCAGCAGCGGCACGCTGTCCTGCGCGAAGACCGAGCGGCCGATCTCGATGGCGCGACCGATGCTGCCGATGGTCGGGCTGGAATCGAAGGTGGAGCAGACCTTGTAGTGATAGATCGCGGCATTCAGCGTCTTCAGCCAAGCGAAGGCATCGCTCAGATGCGTGTTCATCCATTGCGGCGTCTCGCTGCGGCTGGTGCCGGCCAGGCCAATGGCGCGGCAATGGCTGAACTGCTCAACCATGGCCGCGTCCGGCTGGCGCATGAACAGCACGGTCGGGACGCCGCCGAGTTCAAGCGCTTCCATGACGTCGGTCGAACCGGTGAGGTCGTCGCCATAATAGCTGAGCAGCAGGTCTTGCATCGCTTCAGGCCGCTTTGCCGTCGCCGAATTTTTCGATCGACCGCGCCAGCTCCGGATGGCTCAAGGCGAAATCCGCCAGCGGAATGCCGTCGACCGCCGCCTGCCAGGCTTGCTGCACGGCACGCACCCCGGCGCCCGGTCCATCCGGATGGCTGACGATGCCGCCGCCGCACAGATAGAGCAGATCGACCGTCCGGCCGGTCCGTTCATAGGTCTCGGGCGCTTGCCCGCCCCATTGGCCGGAGCCCGCCACAGGCAAGGCGCAATCCTCAGGCGCAAAAATCGGCGTCGTCACCGCCTTGAAGGACTCGACGAAAGACGCGTCCGGCTCCCAGTATTTCGATTGGATGCCGTTGATCTGGAACTGGTCGACGCCGAGCAGCCGCCAGAATTGCTGCCAGACCTTGAAATCCATGCCGAGGCCGGGATGGCGGGTGAGGATGTCCCAGCCGTTGCGATGAGCGTGAAGCACCAGGCTGGAGCGTTTTCTCAAGAAGGCCAGGCCACCGAAACCGACGGAGTTGATGTTGACCACCGCGCAATTGCCGCCGGCCTTGGCCACCAGATCGTGATTGCGCATCATCTCGTCCGGGTCGGCATGCGAGATGCCGAAGGCATACATCACCTTCTTACCGGTCCTCTGCTCGTGGCCGAGGATCAGCGGCATGATTGCCTTTACCCGCTCCGCCAGCGGCGAATAGGCCGGGCTCATCAGCTTCTCATCGTCCTTGATGAAATCGACACCGGCGGCAATCAGCTCGCCCACCATCGCGGCGGTCTCGGGGGGCCGCAGCCCCAGCGCCGGCTTGACGATGGTGCCGATGATCGGCCGATCCGTGACACCTGTCAGCCTGCGGCTGCCGGCGACGCCGAATTGCGGACCTGGATGCGCGCCGCGGAATTGCTCCGGCAGCTTCATGTCGACAACGCGAATGCCGGTTAGGCCCTTGATCGAATAGGCGCCGCCGATGGCAATGGTCATCAGAGCCGACAGGTCGTGGCCGATGGCATCGAATGGAAAGGCGATGTCGACATCCGCGCGCTTGAACGGCCCGTTACCGGCCTCGGGAATGGAGGGGCGAAGTGCGTCCGGCAGGTGCCGAATGGCCAGAACGCGCGCGGCCACCCGGGCCTTCAGTTCCTCGGTTTCGCCGGGCAGCGCGACGAAGGTTCCGGTCGACTGGTCGCTCGCGATCTTGGCTGCCAGCGCCTCGATGCTGCCTGATGTTTCGATGCGGTAGGTGAGCGTGATCATGGTTCGTTGTCTGAGGGCGGAAGGTTCGAAAAGAGTTCCTTGATCGTCGAAATCTGGTATAATGAGTACATAAGCTTTGCAAGCAATATCCTGTCTTGCGGCTATGGCCGATGGGGGCGACGGCCATTCCGGGAATGGCTGTGGCAATGCTAGATAGAGACAGGTCAAGGGAGTGATTCGCGACGATGAACCGTTCGGAGCCGATCGTCCGGCGCAAACTTTCCGACGAAGTGTTTTTGCGGCTGAAGCGCCTGATCACCAGCGGAGAATTGACGCCGGGCGACGACATGCCGTCGGAGCGCGAGTTGATGGAGCGCTTCGAGGTCGGCCGTCCCGCGATCCGCGAGGCGATGCAGGCGCTGAGCAATATGGGCCTCGTCGCGATCTCGCATGGGGAACGCGCCAAGGTGCTCCAGCTGACCGCCAAGTCGATCATCAAGCAGGTCGATGGCGCAGCCAAGATCATCCTGTCGTCGTCGAAGGACACGTTGGAACACCTGAAAACGGCGCGCATCTTCTTCGAGCGCGGTATGGTCAGGGAAGCCGCCGAAAACGCCACTGCCGAGGACGTTGAGCAGCTGCGGGCCACAATTGCCGAACAGCGTGGCTTTCGCGGCGATTCCGAAGCCTTCATCTCCGCCGACATGAAGTTTCACACCCAGATCGCGGCGATCTCGGGCAACCCGATCTATATCGCCGTCAGCGAGGCGATGCTCGGTTGGCTGAAGGAATATCACACCGAAATGCTGATCTGGACCGGCAAGGAACAGTTCACGCTGACCGAGCATGAAGAGATCATCGGCCGCATTGAGAAGAAGGATGCCGACGGCGCCGAGAAGGCGATGATCAAGCACCTCGAGCGCTCGCGCGCGCTTTATGTGATGAACTCCGGCAACTGATTTCAGCTGATCCGCGTGATCGCGTAAGGGGTCATCACCAGTTGGCCTCGGCCAAACGCTGAGATGTCGACCGCCACGTCGTCCGCCGTCAGGTTCGCCAGCCACGCCACGGTCTTGCCCGAAGCGGAGCGGCCGGCCAGCGCCAGCACCTTGGTCTCGTCGCTCGTCCTTGCCGCAACATGGGCAAGGCCGGCCAGTTCGCAAAGCCCCTTGATGGCATCGAAGATCGGCCGAGGCGATCCTTCCGCGACGGGTTCGCCGGATGCTGCCAGCACGCCGAAGGGCCCGGCGAAGCCGGACAGCGTGAGCAGTTCCAGCCCGGCCGGCGCGACACGCGCGGCATAGCCGATCGCCCATGCGGCTGCGAACAGGCCGGCATGGCGAGGGTCGCGATCGGCCATGGCGATGCGCTGTCCCCCGGGATTGCCCTTGGTCGCGCCGCCATAGGGGTTCTGGCGCATGGCGATCGTCGATGGACCGATGCGGTAAGGCTTTTCCCCAAAGATCGCCCGCGCCGAAGCGGTTATGGAGGGCAGCGCCTCCAGCGACTGCATGACGCTGAGATCGTCGGCGGCGTGCACGATCGGGCACGTGCAGTGAGTGACGAAATCGAGCAGGCCCCCCGGGCACGCGCTTGCGGTTGAGCTCGGTGAAATAGCTGAACATGCCGCCGCCAAGCCGGATATCGGGAAAGGCGCGCCGCGCCGCGTCATAGACGTCTTCGAGCGGCGGACAGTCCGGCCACGCACTGCCCGGCGGTGTCGACTGCCGGTCGACCGAAGGCGAGACGGCAATGGCCGAAAGCTTCAACCCGGCTTGACGCACCATGTCGGCAACGCCTGACAGCTCGGGATCGAGGTCGCCCGCGCAGGCAACGACGCATTCCAGCGTCGTCTGCACCGGATAGGCGGCGGTGAGCCTTGCATAAGACTGCAATGCTTCGAGACCGTGGCCGCGCGTCGGATCGTAGTGGAAGACAAGTTGCTGCGGGCCGAGCTCGGTCAATGTCGAAAGATTTGCGAGCGCTGCTTCGACCTCATCCGGGTAGATGATCACGCCGAGATCCGGCAGCCTCTGCCCGGTCTCGCCGAGTTCGACGCTGACCGGTTCGGCGGCAGATGCTGCGGCCGGCATTCCCCCCTCGCCGGTGATGCGCAGGCTGACCGTCTGGCTTACAGTTTGGCCGGCCGGCAGTACATAGGGCCAAGGCAGCGCCAGTGGCCGCACATAGGTCTTGTAGGACGCGTCCGACCAGTTACGCTGGTCCTCCATCTCGAAAGTGTCGCCCTCCATCCGGCATTCGGCAGTAATGCCCGGCCGGACTTCATGGGTGATCGCGCGCAAATCCTTGAAAGGCTGCCAGGGATCGATCAACAGCGGCAGTTTCGTCGCCACCACGCTGCCGTCGGTATGCTCGACCGTGACCGGGCTGCCGGCGAGGCCGGCGATCGGATGCAGGACGCAAAAACCGCAGCGATTGGTCTCGAAATCGCTTTCAGGGACCGCGCTGACGTCGAACACTAGGTGACCGTTGGCGGAGCCCTTGATCGTAGCGCGAAAGTCGAGCCGGCTTCCGCCCGGTGCTAAGCAAGTTGCGGAGTAGCTGACGGAGAAGCTGTCGGCGTCCTGATCGACGGCAAGGTCCGTCAGCGCCGGTTCATAGGTGCCCCAGTCGCGGTCGCGCACGATGTAGGCGATGGCGCGCAGCACTTCGATGCCGCCGTAGCGGATGGTGCGCAGGCTGCCGTTGACAAAGTCGGCGCTGAGCAAGCCCGCACTCAGCCTAACCGGCTCGGCCTCGACCACGCGTGTGCCGTATAGGAGGAAGGCGTCGGCTGTCATGTCAGCAAGCCATCCAGGTGGACAGGTTCGTGGCTCGCGGCGCCCAGATAGGCCGCCTCGACCAGCGCGAATGTCTTGAGATTGTCGGCGCCCGAGGTCGCCGGCTCGGTTCCCTTTGCCAGGCAGTCGACCCAGTGCTGCTGGATGGCGACGACGCTCTCCTGGATGTTGTGCCATGGGCGCGATGCCCAGGCGAGTACGGGCGGCGAAACGTCGGTGATCTTCGTGCCGCTCCTGCCGGTGACGGTGAGCCGGTATCCCTGCGCCAAGCGGATCGTGCCGTCGCTGCCGTCGATCTCGATCAGCGTTTCGGGAAACGGTTCGGTGGCGAGCTTCGTCGCGTAGCTACAGTCGACCACTGACGTCGCCCCGCTCTTGTGGTCCATCAGCATCGTCGCGACATCTTCGCCCGCGATGCCGGGGTTGATGCGCGCGGTTCGCGTCGTGATCGTCGACACGTCGCCCAGTAGAAAACGGGCGATGTCGAGACTGTGGATACCGAGGTCCTCGATGATGAAGCGCTTTCCCTTGGCGAGATAGGGCTGGCCGGAAAACACGTCATAGGCAGAGCGGAAGGAGATGCGCCCGAAGAACGGCGTGCCGATCTCGCCGCTGTCGAGCACGGCACGCACCGCCTGGATCGCCGACTGCCAGCGAAAATTCTCATGCACCATCAGCGGTACGCCGGCTTCCACGCAGGCCCTCACCATCGCCTTGGCGTCGGCAAGCG
Source organism: Mesorhizobium sp. M0676 (assembly GCF_040320535.1). Taxonomy (NCBI): domain Bacteria; kingdom Pseudomonadati; phylum Pseudomonadota; class Alphaproteobacteria; order Hyphomicrobiales; family Phyllobacteriaceae; genus Mesorhizobium; species Mesorhizobium sp. M0676. The sequence goes on along the minus strand of NZ_JAMYPU010000011.1, from coordinate 157,243 downwards.
TCGGCGCGAACGGCTTTTGGCAAATCACCGGCACACGGTGCAGCGCCGCCATCTCGACCAGCGGACGATGGCTGGGAACGGTAGTGGCGATATCGACGAAGTCGAGGCTTTCGCTTGCAAACATCTCTGCCGCGTCGGTGTAGCGCTTCGCAATGCCGAACTGGTCGCCGATGATGCGCAGCCGCTCCGGGTCGCGGTCGCAAATGGCGACCATCGCGGCGCCTTCAATGTCGCGCCAGGCATGCATCTGGTTGATGGCAAAGAAGCCGCAGCCGATGAGCCCTCCCCGCAACTCCGCCATGCTCAGCCTGCCTTTGCCATCTGCATCAACGTCACCCGGCTCTGCAGCCGGCGCTGCGCCTGGTCGACGACGACGGCGACGATGATGACAAGGCCCTTGATCACCATCTGCCAGAAGGAACTCACGCCCATCATCACCAACCCGTCCGAAAGAATGCCGATGACGAAGGCGCCGACAATGGTGCCGCCGATCGTGCCGCGCCCACCTGACATCGAGGTGCCGCCGAGCACTGCCGCCGCGATGGCGTTGAGTTCGAAACTTTCGCCCGTTGCCGGGTGCGAGGCCATCAGTTCGGACGAGATGATCAAACCGACGATCGCCGCGCAAAAGCCGGAGAACATGTAGACGAACATTTTCACCACGTTGACACGAACGCCCGAAATTCGCGACGCCCGTTCATTGCCGCCGACGGCGAAGATGTGGCGGCCGAGCGGCGTGTATTTGGCGAGATATGCCGCCGCCAGCGCAACGACGATCAGGATCCAGATCGCCACCGGCAGGCCGAGCAGCCGCCCGGCGCCGAGGAAACCAAACCCGGTGGTGCCAAGCTCCGGCTTGCCGACGAGGTTGGGGAAGGTGCGGCCGTCCGACGACAGCAACGCCAGGCCCCGCGCGACATAGAGCACGCCGAGCGTGGCGATGAACGGCGCGACATTCAACCTGGTGATCAGCAATCCGTTGACGGCGCCGATCAATATGCCGACCGCCAGCGTGATTAGGGCGATCTCGACGACATTGAAATAGATTGTGTAGCCGAATTGCAGGTCGATTCCGTTCAGCACGAGGTAGCCGGCGACCATGCCGCACAGGCCGACGATCGAGCCGACCGACAGGTCGATGCCGCCGGTGACGATGACGAAGGTCATGCCCATAGCGAGGAAGGCGTTCAGCGCCACATGTTTCGACATCAGGATCAGGTTGGCGGTCGACAGGAAATTCGGCGCCGCGATCGAGAAGAAGATCAAGACGGCGATCAGCGCGATGAAGGTCCTCGCCTTCATCAGCGTCAGCAGCAGCGAGCCGCTCGAAACGGAGGAGACAGCCGCCTTGGCCGGGATGTCAGTCATGGGTTCTCCGTGTGCGGGGCCGGTCCGTGGCCAAGTGCCGAGGCGGCGACAAGGGCTGCCTCCGTCGCCTCGGCGCGATCGAACATGCCGGTCAGTTTTCCATTGCTCATCACCGCGATCCGGTCGGACAGCGCCATCACCTCACCGAGATCGGAGGTGGCGAACAGAATACCGAGCCCATCGCGCGACAGTTTGCGCATGGTGCCGAAGACGTCGGCCTTGGCGCCGACATCGATGCCACGGCTCGGCTCGTCCATCAGCAGCACCTTCGGCCCGGTGAGCAGCGCCTTGCCGATCACCACCTTTTGCTGGTTGCCGCCCGACAGCGACGAGACCTCCTGCGCCGGGTCGGCAACCTTGATCGCCAGTTCCCGCACCATCTGCGTCACCGCCTGCTTCTCCTGGCCGCCACTGATGTGGAACAGGCGGACAAAGCGCGACAGGCTGGCCAGCGTCAGATTGCTGGCGACGGAGAGGATCGACACCAGCCCTTCGCGTTGGCGGTCTTCGGGGATCAGCGCCAGCCCGCGCCGGATGCGCCGCGTCGTGTCCCGCTCCTTGACCTTCTTGCCGGCGATGAAGATCGCGCCGGTCGCCTGGCCATGGCGGCCCATGATGCAGTCGAACAGCTCGCTTCGCCCGGCGCCCATCAGGCCGTATATGCCGAGTATCTCGCCGGCGCGCAGCGACAGCGAGACGTGATCGACCGCCAGCCCCCCGGTAGCCCGCGGCAGGCAGATGTCCTCGGCGCGGAATATCTCTTCGCCGGGAACATGGCCGTCGGCCTTGGCGAAATCCTTGGCGTCGGAGCCGATCATCTGCCGCACGATCCACCGCGTGTCGACGTTTTTCATCTCTTCCTGGCCGGTGATGTGTCCATCGCGCAGCACGGTGATGTAGTCGCCGATGCGGATCAGTTCTTCCAGCCGGTGCGAGATGTAGACGATGGCCACGCCGCGCGCCTTGAGGTCGGCGATCACCTTGAACAGGATCTCGACTTCCGCCGCACTCAGCGCCGAGGTCGGCTCGTCCATGATCAGGATGCGTGCATCGAGCGAAACCGCCTTGGCGATCTCGACCAGCTGCTGCTGGCCGATGCGCAGATCCTCGACCAGCATGTCGGGCCTTATCCCGGCCTGCAGGCGTTCGAGAAATTGGGCCGCACGGCGCTCCTGCTCCTTGCGGTCGATCTTGCGAAACCGGTTGGTGATCTCGCGCGTGGCGAAGATGTTCTCGGCGACGGTCATATTGCCGAACAGGTTCAGCTCTTGGAACACCATGCCGATGCCGCGGTTCACCGCGTCGCCCGATGACGAGAAGGAGACCTCCTCCCCTTCCAGGAGGATCCGGCCGAGCGTCGGCTGTTCGACGCCGGCGATAATCTTCATCAGCGTCGATTTGCCGGCGCCGTTTTCGCCGACCAGCACATTGACGGCGCCCCTGCGCACCTCGAAATTCGCGCGCTTGACCGCGACGGTGCCGGAATAGACCTTGGAGACGTCCTCCAGCTTCAAGACGACATCGTGAGCAACCGCAGCGCTCATGGCTTCGGCCCGATTTCTGCCTCCGCCGGCGTCACCAGCGGCAGGTCCTGGCCGCTCTCGAGCGTATAGGCGCCGAGAACCTTGGCGGTCCGGCCTTCCAGCGCGTCACGCGGCAGTTTGGCAAGCACGGCCTTGACGGCATAGGCGTTGAACGCCTTGCCGAACTGGGCGAAGTCGATCTGGTTGGTAAAATCGTTGAACTGGATGAAATCGAGACTGTCGCGCAACGCGGTTCCCCGCATCGCCGGTCCGATTTGCACACGCGCATCGGCCTTGCCGTCGCCGTCGACATCGATATCCATCGTTGCCGCGCGTGACGTCGTGTTGGCTGCGATGATCTTGCCCTCGACGCGAACCGCGAAGGTCCATGGCGAATTCGCCTGCTTGTTCGGATTGCCATATTTGGCGCCAGCGGAAGCAGGATCGGTTTTCGCCAGAGCGTGGACCTCGGCAAACGGCCCGGCCTTCTGCTGGAGGTAAGGCACGACCTTCGCGGCCCAGATCTCCTCGACCATCTTGTCCGGATTGAAGACGGCGGCATTGCCGCTGCCCCCCGAAGGGGTCGGGAGGATCTTGCAGGCGGTCAAGCTGATGCCGAGTATCACGGCAAGGATCGGCCAGGTCGGCTTGTTGTTCAGCATGATGGCTTGTTGAGCATGTGATCAATACCCACGGAAAATGCCGACGAGGGACGACCCTTGGGTCGCCCCTCGCTGTTCATGTCACGCCGGCTCAGTTGGTCAGCGCAAACGTTTCCAGCTTGGCAGCATTGTCACCATTGACCAGAACGCAGTCCATCAGCTGCTTTTCCTTGGCCGGCGACTTCTTGTTCTTGATGAAGTCGTTGGCCTGCTCGACCGCCATCTGCGCCTGCGCATAAGCCGGCTGCAGCACGGTTGCCTTGATGCCGCCCGCGGCGATGGAGTCGCGCACGTCGTTCGATCCGTCGAAGCCGACGACGATGACGTCCTTGCGGTTTGCCGCGACCAGCGCCGCATAGGCGCCCATCGCCATCGTGTCATTGCCGGAGATGACGCCCTTGATATCCGGGTTGGCCTGCAGGATCGATTCCATCTTGGAATAGGCTTCCGTCTGGCTCCAGTTTGCCGATTGCTGGGCGACCATCTTCAGATCCGGATAATCGTCGATGACGTCATGATAGCCCTTCGAGCGGATGCCGGCATTGGTGTCGGATTCCTTGCCGACCAGTTCGACGAAATTGCCCTTCTCGCCCATCAGCTTGACGAACTCCTGCGCGCCGAGCTGGGCGCCCTGGTAGTTGTTGGAGACGATCTGAGCCACGGCGACGCCGGTGGCGTTGATCTCGCGATCGATCAGGAACGACGGCACGCCCGCGTCCTTGGCCTTCTGCACGGCAGCGACGGTGGCGTCGGCGCCGGCATTGTCGAGGATGATCGCCTTGGCGCCGCGACCGATCGCCGTGTCGATCAATTCGGACTGCTTGTTGGCATCGTCGTCATGGACGAGCACCAGCGCTTCGTAGCCGAGTTCCTTGGCCTTGGCTTCGGCGCCGACGGCTTCCGCCTTGAAGAACGGATTGTCATGCGAGGGCGTGATGATGGCAATGAGGTCGGCCGCATAGGCGGGCACCGCCGTGCCAAGCGCCAGCATGCCGGCGAACGCCGCAAGTGTCATTCTGCGTGTGAGTTTCATGATGTCCTCCCGTTTGAAAAAATTGCCTTGATCGATCAAGGCCTCTGCATTCGAATTCGTCGCGCAACGCGGGCCGCCGATTGGTTCAGGCTGAATGCCGTTGCCGGTTTCCCAAACGGTCGTTGCTCCCCCACCCCTCCACCCGTCCAGGCTCGAACTCCCTGCGAAACCTTGTGGATCCGAGCCAAGAACAGCTAAGCCAACTGGTATGATGAGTCAATCACTAATTGAGGTGACATGTGCCGCTGAGCAAAAAGATCTGGCTGTCACGGCGGGTGTGTCGAGCGATCGAGGCACTCCGGCCAGCGCCCGACTCGGCCTGTCTCAGGTAATGCGCCGAATGCTCGCGGCGATCTCTTCCGGCTCGAACACCCGCTTCCAGTCGTCGCGCATCAGCACCGGCTTGCCGAACTCGATCGCCTTGTTGCAAGCGTCGGAAAACACACCCTTGGTCTCGCCGAAAATGACGGCGCCGAGCACGTTCATGTGGCCGAGCAGGAAATCGAGCGCCGCCTGTTGGTCGACGCCACGCGCGACGACCTCGTCGACGGCTTCCTTCATGACGACAAGCAGTGACGCGCACACCGTCTCCGATAGACCGGGCTCCAGCAGCGCCATCTGTTCGACGGTGACACGGTGCGAGCGCATGACCGGCGCCCAGATGATTTTCGCGACCGCCTCGCCCTTGGCGTAGTCCGCTTCCGGCCCCTGCATCAGCGCGCTGACCATATGCTGCTTGGCCTTGACGCCGCCAAAATAATCCTTCTTGGCCGCCATGTCGGTCTCGTCGTTGAAGATCGGCGGATGACAGGGATGGGTGACGAAATAGGTCAGGTCCGGCCGGTTGGGCAGATGGCCGGCGAAGGGTGCGGCCGCGTCGAGCACTATCACCATCGTGCCAGGCGCGAGCTTGCTCTCGATATCAGCCGCCACCTTTCCGATATGCGTGTCGGGAACGGCCAGGATGACGATATCCGCCCCGTCGAGCGCCGCATCGGCACTGACCGCGTCGAAGCCCAGTCCGGTCTTCAGCCGCTCGCGGCCGGCCTCGCTGACCTCGACATGGCGTACCGTATAGGGCGATCCGCGAAAATTGGTCGACAGGCGGTAACCCATTTTGCCGCCGGCACCGAGCAGCGCAATCGTCGTCATCTATCCCTACTCCCGCTTTAAACGACGGCCGCGCCGATCGTCATGTTATTGACTGGTATAATCACCTTACCACGGATTGAGGAGTTGAACAGGGCTTTGATGAGGCCATGCGGTCGTCTGTTTGGCATTCCGCTCGCACGTGGCGGGCCTATAGCTGCCTGGGTCCCTGGTCTTCCCAGCCCGAAAACTATCCCTGCGCCGCGAGTTCTCGTAGCGCCTTCAGGATCCAGTCACGCGCCGGCGTCCTTCTTCAACCAGGTGAAACCGGTAGCGATCGCGTATGAACTCGTTGAAAAATTGCCCTTTCGAGAAGGCGGCGCGGAACGCCGCGTAGGTCTCGGGCTCGACCTCCTCGTAGTCGTAGCGGGCTCCGCTCGGGACGAACCAGACCGAGAGGATTTTCGTCGACGGGTCGTAGTGGGTGTTGCGGATGGCAGTGGACGGCATGTCGAAAATCCCGCTTCGTCCCAAAATCTTGCTTCGCCCCAAATCCTGCTTCGAAAATGCGTAATGCCGCAACGATGCGGAGGTTCCGTCAGGGAGGCGCACCACAACGCCGAAAATCTTGCCCGGGCCGCGAGGCTTCCTATCTCTCCGTCAGATGTCACAGACGAAATCCAGTACAACAGCGTATGCCAGCCAGGGCGATCTCTTCGGCGCGGCCGACACGCTGCCGGAAGGATTTTCTTACCGGCCTAGCCTGATCACAACGGACGAAGAGGCGGAACTGGTCCGTCACCTCAATGAACTGTCCTTCAAGCCGTTCGATTTCCATGGCCATATTGCCAACCGGCTGGTCGCCGGCTTCGGCTGGCGCTACGACTACGACCGGCGACAGGTCGTCGAAGCGCCGCCCATCCCGAAATTCCTGCTGCCGCTTCGCGACAAGGTCGCGGATTTTGCCGGCAGGCAGGCCACGGAATTCGCGCAAGTGCTCATCAACGAGTATCGGCCGGGCGCGGGCATAGGTTGGCATCGCGATAAGCCGCATTTCGATCTCGTCGCCGGCGTCTCGCTGCTGGCGCCCTGCAGCTTTCGGCTGCGCCGCAAAAAAGGCTCGAAATGGGATCGCGAGACGATCGAGGTCGAACCGAGGTCCCTCTATCTCATGTGCGGTCCGGCGCGCCACGAGTGGGAGCACAGCATTCCGCCGGTCGCCGGGCACCGCTATTCGATCACGCTGCGCACTCTGAAATAGGCGATACTCCAAGCCACGCAGCAGCCGCTCTGGAAGGCAGCACGCAGTTGTGCTTCGATTGCATATGAGCGTTGATCGCAGCAAAATCCCGGCCATCCGCGTGGCGCTCTTTCTGTGGGCATGCCTGTCCTGCGTTCTGGCTCTGCAGTGGCTCGTCGACCTCGGCATGGTCGGCTTTCCCGACGGATACATAACGCCCTATGCCCGAGCAACGAGCACGCTGTTGCATGTCCTTGTCTCGGCATGCCTGGCTCAAAGTCTCTACTTCGCTTGCCGAGCCTTGCTTGGCAAACGCTTCGAGCCTGCTCCTCTCTTCCTGCAAATCCTGATCGCCGCCGCACTGACTGTCGTGCCGGCATTCATCGTAAAACACTGTCCGCGGTCTCAGGTATGCAGCAACATCTATGAAGCGCTCACGAATACGATGATGGACGACGGCACCGGCGGATGACGTTGTGTCTCCAGTAACTGACGAGAGTTAGAACTTTGGCGTCGCGCCGCGCGGTGGCGGTAAAACCTGGAGGAACCATGCGAAAGATCCTGGCATCGATGCTGCTGTTCGCGGCAGCGCTATCTGCAAACCCCGCTCGGGCGCTGGACAGTACCATCCCGCCGGTTGTCGTCACACCGCTTGCCGATCGCAGCCAGACGGCGTCCGGTCAGCCGATCGTGCTGCCGCAGAAAAATGTCCAGGTCCTGGTTTCAACCTATGACATTGCGGTCGGCGCCACTCTGCCGGTGCACAAGCACCCGTTTGCCCGCTACGCCTATGTCGAGGCCGGGACACTCAAAGTGACGAATGTCGAGACCGGCAACAGCAACACCTACAAGACGGGCGATTTCATCATCGAGATGATCGGCCAATGGCACCAGGCCACCAACATCGGCGACGCCCCGGTCAAGCTGCTGGTCATCGACCAGGTCGAACAAGGCGCCAAGAACACGGTGCTGCAGAAACAATAGATCTCTCGCTACGGACCTAGGCAGGGTTGCCGGGCTGGCCCAAGCAGCGACTGGCTGTTCCGGCTTCCCCACCAACCGAGCCGATGCTAGGGCTGGCCGTCATGCAATCATGAAGGATCGCCCCTTGGCAGGAAATGCTCGCCCCCTGATCGAAATCTGCGTCGAAGGCATCGATGGACTGCTGGCCGCGCAGGCCGCCGGCGCCGACCGGGTCGAGCTCTGCGCCAGCCTGGTCGAAGGCGGCATCACGCCCAGCCTCGGCACGGTGCGCGCCGCACTCGAGAGCGCGACCATTCCCTTCCATGTCATCGTGCGGCCGCGCGGCGGCGATTTCCTCTACAGCGAGGCCGAATACAGCTCGATGCTCGCCGATGTCGCAGCGCTTCGTGACCTCGGCGTCGCCGGTGTCGTCGTCGGTTGCCTCAATGCCGACGGCACCATCGATGAAACCCGCATGGGCGCGCTGGTCGATGCCGCCGGTCCGCTCGCCGTCACCTGCCACCGCGCCTTCGACATGACGCGCGACCCGGCCGAGGCGCTGGAAGCGCTGATCCGCTGCAAGGTCGGCCGCGTGCTGACCAGCGGCCAGAGGGACACCGCGGTGGAAGGCGCCGGCCTGTTGGCGGATCTCGTCCGCCAGGCCGACGGCCGCATCATCATCCTCGGCTGCGGCGCGCTGGACCCCGAAAACATCGCCGGGGTGCTGGCATCAACCGGGCTGACGGAACTGCATTTCGCCGCGCTCAAGGACGTACCGAGCGCCATGGCCTACCGCAACCCGCAAGTCGGCATGGGCGGCGGCGATCTGGACCGCGAATACCGCACCACAGTCACCGATGGGGCGCTGGTTGCCGCGACGATTGCGGCGGCCAGAGCATGATGAGCGAAGCCGTGACTGGGCCGTCGCCGATCAGCCGTGTCTCGCCTCAGGACGAAGCGGCCATCCTCGCACTCAACAATGAGCACGCCGCCGAACTGTCATGGCTCGAGCCCGAACGGCTGTCTTTCCTGCTTGGCGAAGCGTTTTACGTCAGGCGCATCGGCACGCTCGAAGCCTTCATCATGACCTTCGACCAGAATGCGGCCTACGACAGCCCGAATTTCCTCTGGTTCCGCGAGCGCTATCCACGCTTCGTCTATGTCGACCGCGTCGTCGTCGCGGCGCAAGCGCGCGGCCGCGGCCATGCCCGCCGGCTCTACGAGGATCTGTTCGGGGAAGTCGCCCGCGCGGGCCACAGCATCGTCACCTGCGAGGTCAATGTCGAACCGCCCAATCCGGCTTCGGACGCCTTCCATGCGGCGCTTGGCTTTGCCGAGGTCGGTGACGCGGTGATCCATGGCGGCAAGAAGGCGGTGCGCTACTACCTCAAGGAGATCGCCGGCTGATGGGTCGCTGGCTGATGATCGGCAAGCAGATCGCCACGGCGGCATAAGATTAGGAGTCCGTAGCCCTCACCAATTCCGGTTCAGCCAGGCCCGCGCGGGCTTCTCGACCAGATAGTAGCTGCATAGTGCACAGGCGAAGACAGCCGCCAGCATCGGGATCGGCGCACTGCCCTGCTCGGCGACGAATTTGTAGAAGGGCTGTTGCCAGAGATAGAGCGAGTATGACCACAGCCCGATCATCACCATCGGCCTGGACGATAGCAGGCCGGTCAGGTGCCGGCTGCTGGTGTCCAGCGTATTGACGGCAAGCGCCAGCAACGGCACCGCCAGTAGGTAATGGATCGGCGTCGGCACCGGATCGAGGAACAGCAATATAGCCGCCGCCGCCGACACGAGGCTGACATAGGGGCTCTTCAGGAATGCCGGCAGCCGGTCATCGTGCTTGAGCAGGCAGATCGATGCCGACAGCAGGATCGAGGCGATATGCACATCGGTGCGCCAATAGCTGTGCTCGTAATCCATGCCGAGTGCCCAGTACGAAATGGCGCCATTGGCCATCGCCAGCAGCGACAGCGTCACCAGCAGCCGAACGACATTACCCCGCCCGGTCACCACCACGCTGATCAGCGCCAGGATGATGTAGGCATGCTCTTCCACGCATAGCGACCAGATGTGGTCGAGCGCGCCGGCGCGGGTGATGAGAATTCCGGCATAGTTGTAGGTGAATGTCAGCGCCGTCAGCGCCGCCTTCCATTTGAAGCCGATAAAGGTGCCGGAGAGCCCGATCATGGCTGATGTCACGAACACCAGCAGCGCGGGATAGATGCGCGAAAAGCGGCGCTTGAAGAATTTTTTCAGCGGAAAGCGTTCGATGAACAGTATCTCGCCCATCAGCCGGCCTGAGAGCACGAAGAAGAACTCGACGCCGAGCACGCCGAGATTGATCCCGGGAACGGGGAAGAAATGGCCGATCAGCACCAGTGCGATCGAAAGCCCGCGCCAGCCATCGAGATAGGCCAGTCTTGCTCTGGCTGCTTTGTCGGCTGTGGCCCGCGGCAGGGCAACAGACGCTGCGGAGATGTCGGCCATGCCGATCCTCTACGACGCAAGATCTTGGCGCAGCTCACACCGCCGCGCGCAGAATCCACCCCGTGTTCCGCCAAGCTATACATATTGCAGTGCAATATCAGATTGTGCAAGTGCGAGAATGGGGCTGGGCAGTCCCTTGGGAAGTATGCGCCTGTTCTTGCACGGGAATTACCTGAAACAACGGATTTGCGCGTGGCAGCGAACCCGCAAGGACTGGGCAGTTACAGCCCGCCGCAGACGAACAAAGGGGCCGCGATGGCCCCTTTCCTTGTCAGTAGCTTTATGATGTCAGGCGTTGGCTGCCGCCACCGCGCGCTTGGCCATCACGGCGATCAAATTGGCACGGTATTCGGCCGAAGCGTGGAGGTCGGTCATCAAATTCTTCGCCGGCACTTTCACGCCGTCGAGCGCCGATGCGGCAAAATTTTTCGCCAGTGCGGCTTCGATCTCCTTCGAGCGGAACACGCCGTCATCGCCGGCACCGGTAACGGCAACGCTGACCCCGTCCTTGCCCTTGGCCACGAACACGCCGACGATCGCATAGCGCGAGGCCGGGTTGCGGAATTTTTCGTAAGCAGCCTTGGCCGGCGCGGTAAAACTCACCGCGGTGATGATCTCGCCTTCTTTCAGCGCCGTTTCGAACAGGCCGGTGAAGAATTTCGCGGCTGAAATCTCGCGCTTGTTGGTGACGATGGTGGCGCCCAGCGCCAAGAGCGCCGCCGGATAATCGGCGGCTGGGTCGTTGTTGGCGACCGAGCCGCCGATCGTGCCCTTGTGGCGCACCGCCGGATCGCCAATCAGCGACGCCAGATGCGCAAGCGCCGGACAGGCCTTCCGCAGCTTCTCGTCATTGGCGACGTCGTAATGGGTTGTGGCGGCGCCGATGGTGACGGTCTTGCCCGACACCTTGACGCCTTGCAGCTCCCTGATCCGCGACAGGTCGATCAGGTCGGACGGTGCGGCGAGCCGCGTCTTCATCGCCGGGATCAGCGTCATGCCGCCTGACAAAAGCCTGGCGTCGCCGCTCTTCACCAGCTTGGCGGCGTCGGCGACCGAGGCGGCGCGGTGGTAGTTGACTGCGTACATGGGATCCTCCCCTGAAGTGGTTAGGCAGTAGTGAGTAGGGAATAGGGAATAGGGACGCTGTCATCTCCGGTAATGCCCATTCCCTACTCACTACTCCCTACTCACTCATTTCTTCGCCCTAATCGCCGCCCACACCGTCGACGGCGAGGCCGGCATGGCGATGTCCACAATCCCCAAAGCGTCGGTGATGGCGTTGATGACCGCTGGCGGCGAGCCGATGGCGCCGGCCTCGCCACAGCCCTTGATGCCGAGCGGATTGCTCGGACACGGCGTGTTCGAGGTCGACACCTTGAATGACGGCAGGTCGTCCGCGCGGGGCATGGTGTAGTCCATGTAGCTCGCCGTCAAAAGCTGCCCGCTATCGTCATAGTGAGCGCCTTCCAGCAGCGCCTGGCCGATGCCCTGGGCGATGCCGCCATGCACCTGGCCCTCGACGATCATCGGGTTGATGATGTTGCCGAAATCGTCCGCGGCGACGAACTGGACGATCTCGGTCGTGCCGGTTTCCGGATCGATCTCGACCTCGCAGATGTAGCAGCCGGCCGGGAAAGTGAAGTTCGCCGGATCGTAGAAGGCGGTTTCCTTCAGTCCCGGCTCCATGCCTGCCGGCAGATTGTGAGCGGTGTAGGCGGCAAGCGCCACCTGGAACCAGGGCAGGCTCTTGTCGGTGCCGGCGACCTTGACCTCGCCATTCTCGATGACGATGTCGCCCTCGTCGGCTTCGAGCAGATGGGCGGCGATTTTCTTGGCCTTGGCCTCGACCTTGTCGAGCGCCTTGGCGATTGCCGACATGCCGACCGCGCCCGAGCGCGAGCCGTAGGTGCCCATACCCATCTGCACCTTGTCGGTATCTCCATGGACGATCGAGACCGAGTCCAGTGGCACGCCAAAACGCTGGTTGACGAGTTGCGCGAAGGTCGTCTCATGGCCCTGGCCATGGCTGTGCGAGCCGGTCAGCACCTCGATCGTGCCGACGGCATTGACCCGCACTTCGGCCGATTCCCACAGGCCGACGCCGGCGCCGAGCGAGCCGACCGCCGCCGACGGCGCGATGCCGCAGGCCTCGATGTAACAGCTCATGCCGATGCCGCGCAGCCTGCCTTGGTTGGCGGCGGCAGCCTTGCGTTGGGCAAAGCCGGCATAGTCGGACGCCTTTGTCGCCGCATCGAGCGAAGCGCCATAATCGCCGGCGTCATAATTCATGATGACCGGCGTCTGGTGCGGAAACTCGGTGATGAAATTGATACGCCGAAGCTCCGCCGGAGACACGCCGAGTTCGCGTGCGGCCGTCTCCATTGTCCGTTCGAGCAGATACGTGGCTTCCGGCCGCCCTGCCCCGCGATAGGCGTCGACGGGTGCCGTGTTGGTGTAGACGGTGCGCACATTGGCGTGGATCGTCGGGATGTTGTACTGGCCCGACAGCAGCGTCGCGTAGAGATAGGTCGGCACGCAAGACGAGAACAGCGACATGTAGGCGCCGAGATTGGCGATGGTGTCTACCTTGAAGCCGGTGATCCGGTTGTTCTTGTCGAACGCCATTTCGACCGTCGAGACATGGTCGCGGCCATGCGCGTCGGTGAGAAAGCTTTCGGTGCGGTCGGCAACCCATTTGACCGGCACGCCGGTCTTCTTCGACGCCCACAGGCAGACGATCTCTTCGGGATAGATGTAGATCTTCGAGCCGAAGCCGCCGCCCACATCGGGCGCAATGACGCGCAGCTTGTTTTCCGGTGCGACATTGTAGAAGGCGCTCATCACCAGCCGCGCGACATGCGGGTTCTGCGACGTCGTCCAGCAGGTAAAATGGTCCTCGGCTTTGTCGTAATGGCCAAGGGCCGCGCGCGGCTCCATGGCGTTGGGAACCAGCCGGTTGTTGACGATCTTCATGCGGGTGACATGGGCCGCCGCCTGGATCGCCGCGTCGGTCGCCTTGGCGTCGCCGATCTCCCAGTCGAAGATCAGATTGTCCTCGGCATCGGCATGGACCTGCGGCGCACCTTTTTGCAGCGCCTTGGTGGCATCGACCACCGCCTTCAATTCCTTGTAGGTGATCTCGACCGCTTCGGCCGCGTCGCGGGCCTGGCCCTTGGTTTCCGCCACCACGATGACGACCGCATCGCCGACATAGCGCACCTTGTCGACCGCCAGCGGCGACCACGCGCCCATCTTCATCGGCGAGCCGTCCTTGGAATGGATCATCCAGCCGCAGATCAGGTTGCCGATGCCGTCGGCCTTGAGCTCCTTGCCGGTCAAGACGCCGATGACGCCGGGCATCGCCTGCGCTCGTCTGACGTCGATCTTCTTGATCTGAGCATGCGCGTGCGGGCTGCGCACGAAAGCGGCATGCTTCATGCCGGGAACCACCATGTCCTCGACATAGCGGCCGGCGCCGGTGATGAAGCGTTTGTCTTCCTTGCGCACGACCCGAGCGCCGATACCTTCAATGCCCATAGGAATTCCTCCGGAATTTAAGGGAATAGGCAGTAGGGAGTTCGGCAGTAGGGAAAGAGCACGCGGTGTCGTATCGCCGTTTTGCCCTACTCCCTATTGCCTACCACCTATCCCCTAAGCTGCCTGTTTCGCCCTGCCCTTCGGCACCTTCGCCATCGTCTGCGATGCGGCGAGGATCGCCTTGACGATGTTGTGGTAGCCGGTGCAGCGGCAGATGTTGCCTTCGAGCTCGGCGCGCACCGTCGCCTCGTCGAGGCCTTCGGGATGGCGCGCGACCATGTCGGTCGCGGTCATGATCATGCCCGGCGTGCAGAAGCCGCATTGCAGCCCATGATGTTCCTTGAACGCGGCCTGCATCGGATGCAGGTCGCCGCCATTGGCAAGCCCCTCGATCGTCACCACGGTCGACCCGGAGGCCTGCACGGCCAGCATCGAACAGGACTTCACTGCCCTGCCGTCGACATGCACGACGCAGGCGCCGCATTGAGAGGTGTCACAACCGACATGCGTTCCGGTGAGACCAAGATTTTCGCGCAGGAAATGAACCAGAAGCGTTCGGTCCTCGGCAGCGCCGCTGATCCGTTTTCCGTTCACGACAAACGAAACGTCCGACATGCATCCTCCCTGGGTATGACCTTGGTAGTCATGCTGCCGATGCGGCTTTGGCGCTCGGCCATGCGCTATTGGTACACTGCACAAAGCGCAAAAAACACACGGCGCTCATTGTACTTTCGGTCATGGAGAAACGAAAATCACGGGCCTGTCCGCCCCATTGCCAAAGCGCGGATAGGGGGCAACAATGCCCTCGACGCCAGCGCGCCGAGAGACATAAAACGGGCGCGCGCAGGAAGCGTCGGAGGATATCGGGAGGAAGCCTCTGGCCAGTTCACGGACGAGCTATGCATCCGGTTTGTCGGCGCTCACCACCGACGAGCCCGACGCCGATGCATTCGCCCTGGCGGTCGCCGTCGAGGCCGCAGCCATCGATGCCGGCTTTGCCCTGCTGTTCTTCTCCCAGAGCTTGTTTGACGCGAGCGTCCTTTCGCAAGGGCTGAAGACCCACGCGCCGACGCTGGCCTACGCCGCTTGCTCGACCGCCGGCGAGATCACCCCCCAGGGCCTGGAGGAAGGCCATGTGCTGGCGCTGCTCTTTCCCTCCGCGTCGTTTTCGGCGGTCAGCACCATGGTCGACAATCTCTCCTCGTCGGGAATGGACAGGATCACTGATGAAGTCGAGGGCTTGCGGCGGTTGCTGCGCGGACGCACCGGCAGTTGCCATGCCAAAAGCACCTTCGCGCTCTGCTTCATCGACGGCCTGTCCTTTGCCGAGGAAGCTGTAACCTCGGCCATCCATTGGGGGCTGGACGACATCCCGCTGATCGGCGGTTCGGCGGGCGACGATTTGAAATTCGAAACCACCAGGCTGATTTCGAACGGCAAGGTTGCGTCCGACAGCGCCATCATTGTGCTGATATCAACCGAGATCCCGTTCCATGTCTTCAAGACCGACAATTTCATCCCAACCGACGAGAAGCTGGTGGTGACGGCATCCGATCCGGACCACCGCACCGTGCGCGAATTCAACGCCACCAACGCGGCTGAGGAATATGCAGCCTCGGTCGGCATCGTTGCGCAGAACCTGACGCCGATGAGCTTCGCTTCGCACCCGGTGGTGGTGAAAGTGGGTGGCGAATTTTACTGCCGCTCGATCCAGAAGATGCATCCCGACGGCTCGCTGTCATTCTTCTGCGCCATAGACGACGGCGTCGTGCTGTCCATCGCCCAGCCCAAGGACATGGTGGAATCCACGCGCGCCGCACTGCGCGACGTCGAGCAACGGCTCGGCGGCATCGACATGATCCTCGGCTTCGATTGCGTGCTGCGCCGGCTCGATGCGCGCAACCGCCAGGTGTTCCGCGACATTTCGGAGCTCTACCGGGTCAACAATGTCATCGGCTTCGGCACCTATGGCGAACAGTACCGCTCGATGCATCTGAACCAAACCTTCACCGGCATCGCCTTCGGCGAACGCCAGGCGGCGGAATAGCCCATGCCGCTCAGGGACATCGACGACGTCGACAGGCTGAAGAAGATCAACGCCGCTCTGGTCAGCCGCGTCGAGCGCTCGATGGACCAGCAAGGCAATGCCTTCTCGCTGTTCCAGACCGCGATTTCACTTGAAAACCGGGTGCGCATCCGCACCGAGGAACTGCACTCGACCTTGCGCCGGCTCGAACAGTCGAACATCGACCTCAGCGCCGCCAAGGAAAACGCCGAGCTGGCAAACCTGTCCAAGACCAGGTTCCTGGCCGCCGCCAGCCATGACGTGCTGCAGCCGCTGAACGCCGCCCACCTCTCGGTCTCGGCACTGGCCGAAGTGCAGACCAGCGACGAGGGCAAGAAACTCGTCCGTCAGGTCGAGCGCTCGCTGGAGACGATGGAAGACCTGTTGCGCACGCTGCTCGACATTTCCAAGCTCGACGCCGGCGTGGTCCAGCCCGACATCGGCGATGTCAATCTGGAGACGCTGTTTTCGTCGCTGCGCTCGGATTTCAAGCCGGTTGCCAAGCTGAAGGGGCTGACACTGAAATTCCGCCCGGTCAGCGCCGTGGTGCGTTCGGACCGCACGCTTTTGCGCCGCATCCTGCAGAACATCCTGTCCAATGCGCTGCGCTATACCCGCTGGGGCGGCGTGCTGGTCGGCACCAGGCATCGCGGCGACACCATCCGCATCGATGTCGCCGACACCGGCTGCGGCATTCCCGACGACCAGCGCGAGGCGGTGTTCGAGGAATTCCATCGCGGCTCCGCCATTCCGGCCGATACCGGAATTTCCGGCGGCGGGCTGGGGCTGGGCCTTGCCATCGTGCGGCGCATGGCCGCCGCGCTCGGCCACCCCGTGACGTTTTCGTCGAAAGTCGGGCGCGGCACCATCTTCCACATCGATGTGCCGGTCGGCATCGGCGCCAGCGCCGACGCCATCGCCAGCCTTGCCGAGATGGAGCGGCCGCGCGGCTACGGCCTGTTCGGCACCAAGGTGCTGCTGGTCGAAAACGACGCCGATGTGTTGCAGGCGATGACCTTCCTGCTCGAGCGCTGGCAGTGCCTGGTGCGTGCCGCGACCTCGACCGAGGATGCGCTCAGCCTGCTCGGCGACACCGACTGGGTGCCCGACATCGTCATTGCCGACCAGCATCTCGACGACGGCGACCTCGGCACCGCAACAATAGCCGAAGTGCGCGACTATCTCGGCCGCGCCGTGCCGGCGTTGATTGTCACCGCCGACGGATCGGAGGCCGTCGCCAAAGCAGCCCGCGCCGCCGGCATCGAACTGATGCGCAAGCCGCTGAAACCGGCGCAGCTAAGGGCGCTGCTGGCGCATTTGCTGGCTTGAGCCCCATACCCTCCCCTCGATGGGGAGGGTCGGCGCGCAGCGCCGGGGCGGGGTGCAGCGCCAAGCTCCCCCACCCCGCTCCGCTTCGCGGATCGACCCTCCCCACAAGGGGGAGGGTAAAGATCAAAACCCCGCCTGATCCCTGAACAACTCCGCATTGTCCAGCTTCGACACCTCGATCACCGCTTGCGTGCGGCTGTAGACGTTTAGTTTGCGCAGGATCTCCGAGACGTGCGCCTTCACCGTGGTCTCGCCGACCTGCAGCTCGTAGGCGATCTGCTTGTTGAGCAGGCCCTGGCGCAGCATCTGCAGCACCCGCAGCTGCTGCGGCGTCAGTTTCGCCAGCCGCTGCACCATGTCGGCGCGGTCGGCGCTGTCGGCGTCGGGCGGCTGTCCCTCATATGTCTCCGGCACATAGATCGCGCCTTCCATCACCGAGCGGATGGCGGCGGCGAGATCGCTCTTGCGCGCTGACTTCGGGATGAAGCCGGCCGCACCATAGGACAGTGCCTCTGAAATGATCTTCGGCTCCTCATAGCCCGAGACGACAACCACCGGCAGTCGCGGATGGCGGGTCCTGAGCTGCAGCAAGCCGTCGAAGCCATGAACGTCGGGCATGTTGAGATCGAGCAGCGCCAGATCGAACGGTTTTATCCCACCCAAGAGATCGAGCGCTTCGGCGATCGAGCGCGCCTCCACCGTGTCGACTTCCGGGTACGCCATCTGCACGGCGCTGTGCAGCGCCTCGCGAAACAACGGATGGTCGTCGATGATCAGAAACCGGGCGCGATCGTTCAATGCGGTCATGGTGTTCGTTTCAGTCCTCCCTGGGCAGGATACTCCCGCTGGTATGGGCAGCTTATTGGCAAATAGTCTATCGCCATCTTAACCCCCGGAGGCGAAGCCGACTTTATCAGACCATCAAGGCGCAGCCGATGCTTTTGCGGACGCTGATGCCTTGCTCGGCGGTTCAAATCGGTCAAATGTGCCGTCAAGATCCCAAGCAGAGACCCGCGCATGACAGACTTCGTCCTTCCCCTGCCCGCAACACCATCGGTCGCCATAGAAGGCTCGGCCGAGCGCTTTGCGGTGCGCCGCATCTTCTGCGTCGGCCGTAACTACGCCGCGCACGCCCGCGAACTCGGCAATGACGAGCGCGACCCGCCCTTCTTCTTCACCAAGCCGGCCGATGCGGTGGTCGATTCCGGCACCACGATCCCCTACCCGCCGCTGACCAAGAACCTGCACCACGAGATCGAGCTGGTCGCGGCGGTCGGCAAGGCCGGCTTCCGCATTCCTCGCGCGCAGGCGCTCGACCATGTCTGGGGCTACGGCGTCGGTATCGACCTCACCCGCCGCGACCTGCAGGACGAGGCCAAGAAAGCAGCGCGGCCCTGGGATTGGTCCAAGGCCTTCGACCGCTCGGCGCCCTGTGGTCCGCTGGTGCCGGCCGCCAAATCCGGCCATCCGCAAAAGGGCCGCATCTGGCTCGCCGTCGACGGCGCGGTGAAGCAGGATGGGGACCTCGCCGAACTGATCTGGCCGATTGCCGATATCGTTTCGATCTGCAGCAGTGCGGTTGTACTACAACCGGGCGACCTGATCTTCACCGGCACGCCGGCCGGCGTCGGCGCGGTAGCGCCGGGTCAGACGATGACCGGCGGTGTCGACGGCATCGGCACCATCGAGATCACTGTCGGCCAAGATTCGATCGGCCAAAATTCCACCGACAAGCCGTGATCCGATGAGCGACCTCGTCCTCCACAACTACTACCGCTCTTCCACCTCCTATCGCGCACGCATTGCGCTCGAGATGAAGGGCCTGACCTACGATTACGTGCCGCATCATCTGCGTCATGGCGATCATCTGGAGCCGGCTTACCTGGCGGTCAATCCGCAGGGGCTGGTGCCGGCGCTGATCCTGGGCGACGGCACGCTTTTGACGCAGTCGCTGGCGATCATCGAATATCTCGACGAGACCCATCCCGATCCGCCGCTGCTGCCGAAGGACGCGCTCGGCCGGGCGCGCGTGCGAATGCTGGCGCAGATGATCGCCTGCGACATCCACCCGGTGAACAATCTGCGCGTGCTGACCTCGCTGCGCACTTTGTTCGGCGCCGGCGACCAGGATGTCATCCACTGGTTTCGCCACTGGGTGAACGAAGGCTTCCAGCCGCTTGAAAAGATTCTGGCTTCATCGGATGAGACCGGCACATTTTGCCATGGCGACGCACCGGGCCTCGCCGACATCTGCCTGGTCGCCCAGATCGCCAGCAACGCCCGCTTCGGCGTCGACCTGACACCCTACCCCGAGATCTCCCGCATCCACGCCGCCTGCATGGCGCTGCCGGCCTTTCAGAAGGCGGCGCCGGAGAATCAGATAGATGCCGAATAGGCTCACAATGCCCGAGCAGAGCACGGAGAGTTGCCGATGAAAGCCGTCGTCTTCGAAAAATTCGGTGAGACGCCGAGAATCCTGACCGTGCCGGATCCGAAACCGGCCGCCGATGGCGTCGTCATCAAGGTCGAGGCGACGGGGCTGTGCCGCAGCGACTGGCATGGCTGGATGGGCCATGATGACGGCATCACCCTGCCGCATGTTCCCGGTCACGAACTGGCCGGCATTGTCGTAGCCGTCGGCAAGCGGGTGACCCGCTGGAAGGCCGGCGAACGCGTCACCGTGCCGTTCTGCGTCGGCTGCGGCCGCTGTTTCGAATGCACCTCCGGCAACCACCAGGTCTGCGAGCATCAAACGCAGCCAGGCTTCACCGCCTGGGGCTCGTTTGCCGAATATGTCGCCATCGAACATGCCGACACCAATCTCGTGCGGCTGCCCGAGGAGATGGAATTCGCCACCGCCGCCAGCCTCGGCTGCCGCTTCGTCACCTCGTTTCGCGCCATTGTCGACCAGGGCCGGGTGACGCCGGGCGAATGGGTGGCGGTGCATGGCTGCGGCGGCGTCGGCCTGTCGGCGATCATGATCGCCAGTTCCATGGGCGCCAATGTCATTGCCATCGACCTTACCGACGAGAAGCTGGAGTTCGCCAAAAAGATCGGCGCCGTGGCGACCATCAATGCCTCGAACACGCCGAATGTCGTCAAGGCGGTCAAGCAGATCACCAATGGCGGCGCACACATGTCGATGGACGCGCTCGGCCACCCCACGACGTCGTTCAACTCGATTTCCAATCTGCGCCGGCGTGGCCGCCATGTGCAGGTTGGCCTGATGCTGGGCGAGCATGCCCGGCCACAGGTGCCGATGGACAAGGTGATTGCCTTCGAGCTCGAAATCCTCGGCAGCCACGGCATGCAGGCCCATCGCTACCCCGCAATGATGGAAATGATCCGCACCGGCAAGCTCAAGCCCGAACTGCTGGTCGGCAAGAAGATCAGCCTTGATGAGGCGCCTGCGGCGCTGATGGCGATGGGCGGGTTCGAGGGGATTGGCATTGGGGTGGTGACGAAGTTCTAGGGCGGAGTCGCCCTCCACCACCAAACTCCTAGCGCGCAAATTTCTTCGCCCCGAACACGCAGGCCACCACGCCGAGCGTGACGACAATCATCAGCGGGCTGACCTGTTCGTGCAGCAGCGTCGCTGCCAGCGCCAGGCCGAAAAAGGGCTGCAGTAGCTGCAACTGCCCGACGGCAGCGATGCCGCCTTGGGCGAGGCCGCGGTACCAGAACACGAAGCCGATCAGCATGCTGAACAGCGAGACATAGGCGAGACCCGCCCAGGCGCCGGAGCCGACGCCGGCGAAGGACGACGGCAGCGTCGCAAAGGTCAGCACCAGCATGATCGGCAGCGAGATCGCCAGCGCCCAGCAGATCACCTGCCAGCCGCCCAGCCTGCGCGACAATGCCGCCCCCTCGGCATAGCCCAGCCCGCAGACGATGATGGCAGCCAGCATCAAGCCGTCGCCGATCGGTGATGCTGTTACGCCTTGGGAGAAGGCAAAACCGCCGACAAGCGCGCTGCCGATGCAGGAGAACAGCCAGAAGGCCGGGCGCGGACGCTCGCCACCGCGCAGCACGCCGAAGATCGCGGTGGCCAGCGGCAGCAGGCCGACGAAGATGATGGAGTGGGCGGAGGTGACGTGCTTAAGCGCCAGCGCTGTCAGCAAGGGAAAGCCGACAACCACGCCAAGCGCCACGATGACCAGCGACAGAAAATCGCTGCGCTCCGGGCGCTTCTGCCGAAAAAGCATCAGCATGGCGAGACCGAGCAGTCCGGCAATCGCGGCGCGGGCCGAGGTCAGGAATATCGGATCGAAATCGGCCACGGCCACCCGCGTTGCCGGCAGCGAGCCTGAGAAGATCAGCACGCCGACGAATCCGTTCAGCCAGCCGCTCGCGGTCTTGTCCATTCCAGGCTCCATTGCTTTCGCCCTCTATCGGGCAAGTGCCTATGGTGCAGCCAGAGACAATGCAGTACAATTCCGCAAAACTGTAATGGCTGATTGAGCAATACAGATGACTGGTCTCGTTTTGGAAGTCGACACCGCACGCACTGTTGCCCCGACCACTCTGGTCGAAACTGTCATGGCGACCATCCGCCAGCGGATTGCCGCGCGCAGCCTGACGCCGGGCGCGCGGCTGCCTTCGATCCGCGCCTTCGCCAAAGCCATGCAGGTGTCCAAGTCGACCGTGGTCGAAGCCTATGAGCGGCTCGCTGCCGAAGGCGCGATACGCTCACGGCCGGGCTCGGGTTTCTATGCCGCCGGATCGCTGGCGCCACTGTCGCTGGCCGAGATCGGCCCGCGGCTCGACCGCGCTGTCGATCCGCTTTGGGTTTCGCGCCAGTCGCTGGAAGCCGGCGACGACATGCTGAAACCCGGCTGCGGCTGGATGCCGGCCTCATGGATGCCGCAGGCGGCCTTGCGCCGGGCGCTGCGCACCGTGGCGCGCGCAGACGATGTCGACCTAGCCGATTACGGCACGCCGCTCGGCCTGCCGCCGCTCAGGCAATTGCTCGCGCGGCGCATGGCCGGCCACGGCATCGAGGTCTCGCCCGAACAGATCATGCTGACCGAATCGGGCACGCAGGCCATCGATCTTCTGTGCCGCTTCCTGATCGAACCCGGCGATACCGTGCTGGTCGACGACCCCTGCTATTTCAATTTCCACGCGCTGCTGCGCGCCCACCGCGCCAAGGTCGTCAGCGTGCCCTACACGCCATCCGGGCCTGATATCGAGCTGTTCGCCCAGGCACTGGCCGAGCACAAGCCGCGCCTCTACATCACCAATTCCGCCATCCACAACCCGACCGGCGCGATCCTGTCGCCGGTCACCGCGCACCGGCTGCTGAAGCTCGCCGACCAGTCGGACCTGACCATCGTCGAGGACGACATCTTCGCCGATTTCGAGCACAGTCCCGCGCCCCGGCTGGCGGCGTTCGACGGCCTCAACCGCGTCGTCCATATCGGCAGCTTCTCCAAGACGCTATCGGCATCGGTTCGCTGCGGCTTCATCGCGGCACCGCGCGACTGGATCGAGCAACTCACCGACCTCAAGATTGCCACCACCTTCGGCGGCGGCCGGCTGGCGGCCGAACTGGTGCTGACGCTGCTTAGGGACGGCAGCTACCGCAAGCACATGGAATTGCTGCGCGCGCGGCTTTCCCGCGCCATGGGCGAGACGGGCGTGCGCCTGAAGGCGATCGGCATCACGCCCTGGATCGACCAACCGGCCGGCTTGTTCCTGTGGTGCAGCCTGCCCGATGGCGTGGATGCGGCCGAAATCGCCCGCCGCGCGCTGGCCGACAACATCGTGCTGGCGCCCGGCAACGCATTCAGCCTGTCGGGAACCGCCAGCCGCTTCCTGCGCTTCAACGTTGCCCAGTGCCAGGACGAGCGGATTTTCAGGGTGCTCAAGGCGGCAATGGCGCGCTGAGCGCTCAGCGGGAGGCCGCGCAGACCTCCCGAACGCAATCTCGCAGCCAGCGTTGCGCCGGATCGGCATCGAGCCGTGGATGCCAGAGCATCGAGATGGTGACCTCCACCGTGGCGACCGGCAGCGGAAAGCTGACCATGCCGGCGCGTGCGCCTTGCGTGTGCCGTTCGGGCACGCTGGCAATAAGGTCCGAAGCGCGCGCCATGGCGAGTGCAGCCGAAAAGCCGGAGACCATGCACATGACGGTTCGCTGCAGGCCGAGCAGCGCCAAAGTCTGATCGATCGGCCCTCTTTCCCGACCCCGCCGTGAAACGCTGATGTGGCGGCCGGCCGCGTAGCGTTCAGGCGTTACCGCGCCTTCACTCAAAGGGTGGCCGGCTCGCACAGCACCGACGAAGCGGTCGCGAAACAGCGCCTGTGTCAGCACTTCAGGTCCGGCCTCGCCGGCAACGCCGATTTCGAGGTCGATGTCCGCGTCGCGTAGCGAGGCGACATCCTTGTCGGATTTGGGCCCAAAGCGCAGCCGCGCGCCCGGCGCCTCGGCCTGGATGCGGGCGACAAGACGCGGCCCGAATTCCTCGACGAACCCTTCATTGGTGCGCAGCGTGAAGATCTGTTCCAGCTTTGCGAGATCGAGAGGCCTGGCAGGGCGCAGCAACGTTTCTGCTTCCTGGACGACATGGCCGGCCTGCTGCCGCAATGCCTCCGCGCGCGGCGTCGGGACCAGGCCGCGGCCGGCGCGGACCAGCAGCGGATCGCCGGTCGCTTCCCGCAGCCGCGCCAGCGTGCGGCTCATCGCCGAAGGGCTGAGCCGCAGCCGGGTTGCCGCGCGCGCCACGCTGCATCGGCGAGCAAAACGTCGAGCGCGAACAGCAGATTGAGATCGGGCGATGCCATCGGCGGATTGTAGCACATGCCATGGCGTTTGGCGCACGAATAAGATGCAAATGATGCGCCTTCCGCCATTCCATCCTGACGACTAGATCTCCGACAGGTCCGGTTGCGGGACTGACAAGGAGGAAATCGCCATGGCAACTGCCGAGCAGAACGAGTGCGCATCGGCGCCGCAGAAAACCCGGTCCGCAGGCCTGGCCCACTCTCCTGTCTTGGCATTGGCCAGCCTGTCGCTCGCCACGCTGCTGTCGTCGCTTGGAACCAGCATTGCCAGCGTCGGACTGCCTTCCCTCATGCAGGCGTTCGGTGCGCCGTTCCAGTCCGTGCAATGGGTGGTTCTCGCCTATCTGCTCGCCATCACGGCCCTGATCGTCAGCGCCGGCCGGCTGGCCGATATGGTCGGCCGCCGGCCGTTGCTGCTCGGCGGCATCGCGCTGTTCACACTGGCCTCGGTGCTCTGCGGCCTGGCGCCGACGCTCTGGCTGCTGATTGCGGCGCGCGCCGTGCAAGGGCTGGGTGCCGCGCTGATGATGGCGTTGACGCTGGCCTTTGTCGCGGAGACCGTGACCAAGGAGAGAACCGGCAGCGCCATGGGCCTGCTCGGCGCCATGTCGGCAATCGGCACGACGCTCGGCCCCTCGCTTGGCGGCTTGCTGATCGCCGGCTTCGGCTGGCGGGCGATCTTCCTCGTCAATGTGCCGCTCGGCCTCCTGACCTTTGCCCTCGCCTCGCTGGCCCTGCCTGCCCGCGACAAGACTGCGGAAGCAGCTCAAAACAGCTTCGATGCGATCGGGACGGTCTTGCTGGCCCTGACGCTGGCCGCCTATGCATTGGCCATGACGCTCGGCCGCGGCCATTTCGGCGCCCTCAACATCGGCCTCCTGGTGGCCGCCGGCATCGGCGTCGTTCTGTTCGGCGTTGCGCAGACGAAGGCGAAAAGTCCCTTGATCCGGCTTGCCCGGTTGTACGACATCCGGCTCAGCGCCAGCCTCGCCGCGAACCTCGTTGTCGCCACCGTGATGATGGCGACCCTGGTGGTCGCTCCGTTCTATTTGTCGCGAGGGCTGGGGCTCAATGCTGCGATGGTCGGCGTGGTCCTGTCGACAGGTCCGCTGGTCTCCGCGCTCTCGGCGCTTATCGCCGGCCGCCTCACCGATCGCTTCGGTACCAACAGGATGATGATCGCCGGACTGTTCGGCCTGGTCAACGGCACCTTGCTTTTGTCGCTCGCCGCAACAAAACTCGGCATTGTCAGCTATATCGTGCCGATCGCCGTCACCTGCTTCGGGTACGCCCTGTTCCAGACATCCAACAATGCCGCCGTCATGAGCGGTGTCGCTGCCGGCGAGCGCGGCGTGGTGTCCGGCCTGCTCAATCTGTCGCGCAATCTCGGCCTGATCACCGGCGCATCGCTTATGGGCGCCATTTTTGCGGCTGCCTCGACGGGAGAACGGCAAAGCCAGGACATGCTGACCTCAGCGGCAGCCGCGCACGGCATGCAGGTTACCTTTCAGACGGCAACGGTCCTGGCGGTGGCTGCGCTGTTGCTGGCACTGCTCTCGACCCGCGCCGGCGGCAGGCTGTCGGTGCGGCAACAGCCATCATGACCGAAGATAGGGAGCTTACGCTCCCGCCCGCTTGCGCCGCTCATAAAGCATGACCAGCGTTTCGGCGGTCAGCGCCGGCCTCTGTTCGCCCTCGATCTCGACCGTATTGGCGGCCTTCATCAGATACTGGCCCGGCCCCTTGTCCTCCACCGACAACAGCGTCGTGCGCAGCCGGATGCGTGCGCCGACCCTGACGGGCGCCAGGAACCGCACCTTGTCGAAGCCGTAATTGAAGGCGGCTTGCGTGTTTTCGGGTACGATGCCCATGCCCAGCGCCAGCGCGCCGATGATCGACAGCGTCAGATAGCCATGCGCGATCGTTGTGCGAAATGGGCTCTGCCGCTTCGCCCGCTCCGGATCGACGTGGATCCACTGATGGTCGCCTGTGCATTCGGCAAACTGGTTGATGCGGTTCTGGTCGACGGTCGTCCATTCCGACACGCCGAGCTCCTGCCCGGCCATCGCCCTTAACTGCTCGAAGGTCGGCGGCGTTTTCGGCCGTAGTTCCGTCATTCCTGCTTTCCCGGTGGCTCCCAGTGCCTCGGACCACGAACGGACGGCTCCTGTCAATTCGCCCGTTGCGATTCCGTTCCGCCATTTTCCGCCAAACAGCGTCCCTCGTCCATGCTCATGCGCCGCAACCGGCCCACTCCTCTCATGGTTGCGTTGAGAGTCACTTCTTGTCATAGCCCGAGCGGATTTCCTCCATCGCTTCCTTGATGCGGCTGCGCAGGATTTCGACCGATTCGGTGCCGGATTTCTTGACCAGCTCGGCCACTTCGCCGGCATTCTTCAGGGCGGCTTCGAAGGATTTCCTGGCGAACTCCGCCTGTTTTGTCATCAGTTCCTGGGGATTGCCCGGCGCCTTGTAGCTCTGCGCCATGTCGCTGACTTCACGCAGCGTGTCCTGCAGCATCTCGCGCTGTCTGGACAACAATGAGGTCGCGCCGGCAGCTCCCGCCCGCGCCGATCTTTCCAGCGCCTCGAGGTTCTTGCGGTGATGCGCAAGGATCGCCTCGACATTCGGCACCTTCAGGTCACGGCCGAACCGGCTGAACATGTCCAGGAACGAATCGGAGTCGGGTTGTTTGGCCATTGCTCGTGCTCCCCAGTGTCGCAAATGCTGAACCCTGTTCTGGACAATAGCACTCGCGCGCCGCGTGTCCATTCGGACGCCCAAGCAATTCAGCGGCAAATGCAGCATCAGCCAGCGAGAAACAGCCTCTCCGCCGTGTAGAGCACGATACCCGCCAATCCGCCGATAATCATGCCATTGAAGCGGATATATTGCAGGTCCCTGCCGATGTTCATCTCGATCAGCCTCGTCAGCTGGGCAAGGTCCCAGCGCTTCACCTGGTCGGAGATGAACGTCGACACACCGCTCTTCTGGCTCTCGACGAATGACGACAGCGCCACGACAAAGCCCTGGTTCATGTCGGCCCTGATCTGCGGATCGCCTGAGAGATGGCGGCCGACCTCGACGAACATGTTGGCGAGATGCGCGCGAACAATCGAATTCTCCGCCTTGGCGTCCTGTTCGATGAACACGCTGAGGCTCTGCCACATGTCGCCGGCGAGCGACTTCACTTCCGGCCGCGCCAGGAAATCGCGCTTCAGCTTCTCGGCCCGTTTGGCGTATTGCTTCGAGGTTCTGAGCCGCTCGATGAAGCTGTGCGCGAAACGGTCGAATTCGGCGCGCATCGGATGGTCGGGGTCGGCGCGCACCTCGTCAAGCAGCGAACCGGCGGAAGCGACGATCTTCTTCAGCAGATAGGCGTCGGCTCTGAACAGGTTGAACAGCGACGGCAATTCCTCGCGGATTTTCTCGCGCATGGTCGCCAGCGCCTCTTCATCGTTCAGGAACCGGCCGATCACCCTGGTCAATTCGTCGAAGAGTTTCTGGTGGCGGCGGTCGTCGGTCAGTGCCGACAGCAATTCGGCCGCGAGCGGCGCCAGCGGCACCTTGTCGATCTGCTCAAGCATGCGGCTGGTGACGAAGCCGCGCAGGCCGGATTGCTCGATCGCCGCAAGCGTCTGCGGGACCAGCCGTACGACGAAGCGCGACAGGCCGGCAGAGCGTTCGGCGTCAGTCAGCCAGTCGGCGACCAGTGCTGCAAAATCGACCTCGGCCAGCTTTTCCCGCACCGGCTCCGGCGCCAGAAAATTGACCTCGATGAAGCGGCCCAGATTATCGGCGATGCGGTTCTGGTTCGCTGGGATGATGGCGGTGTGCGGGATCGGCAGGCCCAGCGGCCGCTTGAACAGCGCCACCACCGCGTACCAGTCGGCCAGGCCGCCAATGGTCGCCGCCTCGGCGAAGGCCGCCACGAAGCCCAGCCACGGATACTTAGCCTCGAACGATTTGGCCACGGCAAAAACCACGACGCAAAGCACCAGCGCAGCCGTGGCGAGGAACTTTGTCCGCCGCAACGCGAAAAGCTTGGCGCCCGTCTCGGCATCAAAACCGCCAGGCGCCAGGGACGAAGCCGATTGGGACATGATACGCCGCTCCTCATCGATCTCTTGGCTATCTGGCATGGGCTATTTAGGGGGTGTTTGGGCCCGTAGCATGATCGGATGGGCCGATTTCGTCCGGGAATTGCCGGTTTCGCACGCAAAGTTGACAAGAATGTTCATCTATCATGCAATCCCAGTCTGGAATTGTTCCAAGGTATAGGCCATATTCCGATCAGGCCAGTGTGGGCGAATCCGAAACTCCGGGTGAGAAAGCCGCACCAGCACAATCTAAAATCTGGTGCAGTTCCAGCGCGCCAGCACTCGGGTGAGGAATTAAATGCGGCTGACGCGCCAGACCAACTACGCCATGCGCATCCTGATGTATTGCGCCGCCAACAACGATCGCCTGAGCCGCATCCCCGAGATTGCGGCCGCCTATTCGGTGTCGGAGCTTTTCCTGTTCAAGATCCTGCAGCCGCTGGTCGAGCATGGCCTGGTCGAGACGGTGCGCGGCAGGAATGGCGGCGTGAGGATCGGCCGCCCCGCCGAGCAGATCAGCCTGTTCGACGTCGTACGGGTGACCGAAGAGAGCTTCGCCATGGCCGAGTGCTTCGAAAACGACGCCGCCGAATGCCCGCTGGTCGACAGCTGCCAGCTGAATTCGGCGCTGCGCGAGGCGCTCAACGCCTTCTTTGCCGTACTCTCCCGCTACACCATCGCCGATATGGTGGCGGCGCGCCCGAATGTGCGTCATTTGCTCGGCATCGACATGCTGGTCCAGCGAGCACCGGCCGCCTGAGTTTTCTAGTGCATGTCGCTCAAAAGTGGCCCCGGTTTTGAGACAACGACATGCATAAAGACAAAGACCTAAAGCGCGTCGCCTGAGTTCGTTCAAACGCGACGCGCTTTAGGCGGCTGACTGCGGCAAGACAAACGGCATGTTCGCCGCCGGCAACACACCGACCCTTAGCCGACAATCGAACACCTTTTCGATCAGATCGTCGCTCAGCACCTCCTGCGGTGAACCGTCGGCGGCGAGCCGGCCGCGATGCATCACGAAAATCCGGTCGGCATACATGGCCGTCAGATTGAGGTCGTGCAGGATGGCGATCACACCGCCGCCGCGCCGGGCGAAATCGCGGGCGATGTTCATGATGATCAGCTGGTGCTTGATATCAAGGCTGGAGACCGGCTCGTCGAGATAGAGATAGCGCGGCTTGCCGTCCAGCACCGGCGCCCAGACCTGGCACAGCACGCGCGCCAGCTGCACACGCTGTTGTTCGCCGCCCGAAAGCTCCTGATAGAAGCGGCCGGCAAAGCCGTCGAGGTCGACCCGCGCCAGCGCCCGCTCGGGCAGACGATCATCTTCGCCCGGCAGAACGCCGGAACGGCCGCCGATAAGGCCGAGCCTGACCACTTCGTGCACCGTGAAGGGAAAGGACAGCGTCGCGGCCTGCGGCAGCACGGCACGCACGGTGGCGGCCTCCACCGGCCTCATCGCCGTGAGATCGCGCCCGTTGACGGCCACTGTCCCCACAAACGCCAGATCGCCCGACAACGCCTTCAAAAACGTCGTCTTGCCCGAGCCGTTGGGTCCGACGACTGCCGCAATTTCGCCCGGCCGCGCGACGAAATCGACATTGGCAACAATGCGCTTGCCGCCGATCGCTACCGAGACATCGCGTGCTTCGATCATGCCGGCCTCATAGGTTTCAAATCTCACAAGTCGATTACGCCGCGCTTGCGCAGCAGGATCCAGAGGAAGAACGGTGCGCCGGCGATCGCGGTGACGATGCCGATCGGCAGTTCGGCCGGGGCCACGACCACGCGGGCAACGGCATCGGCGATCAGCAGCATCGAGGCGCCGAGCAGCGCCGATGCCGGCAAGAGATAGCGATTGTCCGGACCGATCAGCAGCCGCAGCAGATGCGGCACGACGATGCCGACAAAACCGATGCCTCCGCTGACTGCGACAGAGGCGCCGACCGCTGCCGAGACGCCGACTATCGCGGTGTATTTCAGGCGCTGTACCGGGATGCCGAGATGTCCGGCCGTCGCCTCGCCGAGCGCCAGGGCGTTGAGGCCTTTGGCCAGGAACGGCATTGCCGCAAGCGCCAGGATGATGATCGGACCGACGGAAGCGATCTTCGGCCAGGTCGCGCCGCCCAGCGAGCCCAGTTGCCAGAACGTCAGGTCGCGCAACTGCCGGTCGTCGGCCATGAAAATCAGGATACCGGTCAGCGCCATAGCAAGGGCTGCCAGCGCAATGCCGGCAAGCAGCATGGTGGCGACCGAGGTCTGTCCCTGCCGCGTGGCGACACGGTAGAGCACCAGCGTCACCGCAAAGCCACCGCAAAAGGCGGCCAACGGCAAGGCCAAACTGCCGAGCGCCAGAGTGAGCGGCGCCAGCCACGTCGTGCCGAGCACGATGACGGCGACCGCGCCGAGGCTGGAACCGGCTGAAACGCCGATCAGGCCGGGATCGGCGAGCGGATTGCGAAACAGGCCTTGCATGACCGCACCCGATACGGCCAGTGCCGCCCCGATGAGCACACCGAGCAGTACGCGCGGCATGCGGATATCGTAGACGATCAACCGGTCGCGGGCACCAAGCGCGGCGTCGTCCGGCATGGCGCCGGTCAGCCAGTCACGAATGACACCAACGGCCGATGCATCGGAAGCGCCCGACCTCAGCGACAGGAACATCGAAAGGGCAAGCGCCACACACAGGAGCACAATAACCAGGCGAGCGCGCCCGGAGCGATCGCCCTCGGCCACCTTGCCCGCCGCGCCGGCGATCGACTGATCCACCATCGGCTCAGTCCGTGACCTGGCTGCCATAGAGCGAGACTGCGAGATGGTGGATGGCATCGGCCGTGCGCGGCCCGAAGCCGAGCAGATAGCTGCCATCCATCAGGATCAGTTTGCGGCCTTCACCCGCCGGCGTCGAGGTGATCGACGGGATGGCGAAAAGCTCGGCCTCCGCAATCGGCGGTCCGGCATTCTTCATGGCCAGGATCACGTCCGGCCTGGCGGTTACGATGGCCTCGTCGGACATCTGCTTGTAGCCGGAAAAACCTTCGACGGCGTTGACCGCACCGGCGAGCTTGATGATGCCATCACCGGCGGTGTCGGTGCCGGCGGCCAGGATCTTGCCGCCCTGGATCGACAGCACGAACAGGATGCGCTTGCGCTGCTTGATCGACGCCGTCTGCTTCTCGGCCGCCTTCAGCTTGGCGTCGGTCTCAGCCACCAGCGTCTCGGCCTTGGCGTCGACGCCAAGCGCCTTGCCGACGATGCGGATCTTTTCCAGGATGCCGTCATGGCTGTAATGCTCGGGCACGTCGATGAACGGAACGCTCGACTTTTTCAGCACATCGACCGCTTCCTTCGGCCCACTGCCATGCAGCGCCAGAATGCCCGAAGGATTGACCGACAACACGCCTTCCGGCGACAGCTGGCGCATATAGCCGACGTCGGGCAGCGCGACCGCGGCGGCGGGGTAGCGGCTGGTCAAATCGCGGGCGACGAGATGACCTTCCTCGCCAAGCGCGTAGACGATCTCGGTGATCGAACCGCCGATCGCCACGATCCGCGACGTGTCGGCCAACACGGCCACGTTCTCGCTGGCCGGCACTGGGGCGGCAATAAACAGCGACAGGCCCATGGCCGCGGCAAGCGTCCTGAACAGTGAAATCATCGTCGTTTCCTCAGGCTGCGGTCGGGCTTGGAATGCGCGGCAGGTTCTCGGCAAGGAACCGCCAGTCGTCGCGCTCGCCCTCGCCTTCATGGCGCTTGCCGAAGAACTGGATGATCATCTTGCCGTCGGCGCCATAGGCTTCGAGCGAGGTGACATGACCGTCCTTGGTCGGTTTGCGCACCGCCCACACCTCCTGGATGTGGTCGGTGCGCAGATGCAGGTGGAACGTCTCGTCCATCACGTTGATCCACGGCCCCATCGGCCTGATCGACTTGACGGGACCGGAATGGATCTGGATGCAGCCTCGGTTTCCGACAAAACACATGATCGGCATGCCGTCGGCGGCGGCATGGTGGAACATGGCGCCGATGGCGTCATTGTCGAGCAGCCAGGCATAGTCCTGGCCGACCATGCGCACGGCCTGGCGGCGGGTGAGCTTCAGCGTTTTCAACATGCCAAAGAACTGATGCACGTCGGTCAGCCGGCTCCAGCGGTCGCGCAGATCATCGATGTCTGCGGCAATGCCCGACGTCTCCGCGTCGTCGTCGGCCAGGCCTGCGATAGACACGGTCGCCTCCTGGTTCGGCGATTCGAGTGCGGCCACGAGCTTCTGGTAGGCATAGAGATTGGAAGCCGGCCGCAGATGCACCTTGTGCACCGCATCGCCGGCCGCGTCGAAGAATTGCAGGCTGCGGCGGATGTCGCCGCCGTCGCGCTTTTCCACGGCAAAGCCATGCGCCCAGACTTTGGGAAAAATGCGCAGGTCGATGTTTTCGCCC
This sequence comes from Mesorhizobium sp. M0676, assembly GCF_040320535.1. Lineage (NCBI taxonomy): Bacteria > Pseudomonadati > Pseudomonadota > Alphaproteobacteria > Hyphomicrobiales > Phyllobacteriaceae > Mesorhizobium > Mesorhizobium sp. M0676. Next base: position 124,612 of record NZ_JAMYPU010000011.1, on the reverse strand, counting down.
AGCACCATGGCGTTGTGCGTGCCTGTGACAACCTTGTCGTAGACGCCGATCTTCTCGTGCACCGCGCTTTCGTTGCGGGTCAGCGCCATCACTTCGCCGACGGCGTCGAGGCCGGTCAGAAGATCGTTGACCCTGGGCTCGACGCGCACGACGCCGTCGCCGCAATGCGCGGCCACCAGCTCGGCCTCGGAAATACCGAGCTCGGCGGCAAGATCGCGCTCGCGCGCTTTCGGATTGTCTGCCCGCGCCCGCCGGATTTCATGCGGGGCGGGTTTTGCGCGCTGGTCCATGTCCTGCTTACCTGTCTGCCGTGTTTGGTCGTTTCGTCACTTGTTGAGGATGAGCTTGCCCTGGCGGGTGATCTTCAGCCGATAGAGCGCGCCATGGTGCTCGATGCCGATCTCGTGCTCGCCCTGGAACAGCGTGTTGGAGGACAGCGTCCGCACCGCCAGCGGCACCCGGTCGAAGCGGGTCGGCGTCTCCTCGGAACGGCGGACGCGGTAACGAAAGTCGTTGGGATTGTGGGTGTTCATCTCTTTCGATCCCTTTCCTGTGCCGGGCAACTGGCTAGGCGTTGCAAAAATGCCGATTCATTTCTTGACTCGAATAATCATGTTTATTAGTCAGTGCAATACCGGACGAAATGAGTCAACATTTAAGACGCCGGACAGAATGAAAAATGCCAGCGAGCACCAAGCCAGCCAGCATCGAACCTGGAATTTTGGAGTTGGGGCATGGGCTTGGGAAATTGTGGACGACTGGGTCTGGCGAACGCCGATCCGGTGCATCGGCCTATGGCAAAGGCAATGGCAGCCTTGCTGGCTGGGGCAGCGACGATCGCGCTGCTGACATCGCCGGCCAGCGCTCAGCCGGCCGCTGACCAGGCCGACCAGACCAGGAAAACCGAGGACACCAAGCCGGCGCCCGCCGGCGCGACCCTGCTGGACAAGATCCTCGTCATCAGCCGCACCGGCAAGACGGCAATCGAATCGCTGGCCTCAGCCAGCCATGTCGACCAGGAACAGCTCGACCGCCGCATGGCGACGACGCCGAACGAAATGCTGCTCGGTGTGCCTGGTGTCGCCGTGCAGGCCGATGCGCGACGCGTCAGCTCCAGCATCAACATCCGCGGCCTGCAGGATTTCGGTCGCGTCGCCGTCATCATCGACGGTGCCAGGCAGAATTTCCAGCGCTCAGACCACGGCACGCAGTCGACCTTCTATGTCGATCCCGAGCTCATCAAATCCGTTGACGTCATTCGCGGACCGACCGCCAACACCTACGGCTCCGGCGCCATTGGCGGCGTCGTCTTCTTCGACACCAAGGATGCGGTGGATTTCCTCAGACCGGGCGAAACCTGGGCCGGCTCCGTCACCGGGCGCTATGAAAGCAACGGCAAGGGCTGGACCGCCAGCGCCAGCGGCGCCTACAAATTCAACGACGATTTGGATGTGCTGGGCAACATCGTCTACCGCGACTACGGCGACTACAAGAATGGCAGCGGCGACACCGTCGCCGGCACCGGCTTCGACCTGCTGAGCGGCCTGCTCAAGACCACAATCCGCCCCAGCGAAGACAGCGAATTGAAGCTCGGCTGGGTCGGCTCGAGCGACGGCTGGACGGAAACCAGCGGCGGCGTGCCGGCCAACGACGTCGACCTGAAGTCGAACACCTTCACCGCCCGCTACAACATCACTGACGACGCCAGGAGCTGGCTCGATCTCCACATCAACGCCTCCTACAACAAGACCAATCTCGACCTCACCACGCTGGTCCCGCAGAACCGCTTCGATCCGTCGACCGGCCTTCCCGTGCTGCTGCCCGTCGGTTCGACCTCGATCTTCGACGTTGGCACGGCCGGCGTCGACATCTGGAACACGTCGCGCTTCGAAACAGCCGGTGTTGCGCACGAATTGACCTATGGCGGCGACTGGGTGGGTGACGATGTCGAGACCGGCGGCACCGCCGGCGGCGACAGCTTCTACACCCCATCGGGCAAGCGTAGTGTTTCGGGCGCCTACATCCAGGACAAGCTCACCTGGGACTGGCTCGAGGTCATTGCCGGGCTGCGTTACGACAATTACAGCCTCGAAGACAGCACCCACGAAACGTCAGGTGATCGTCTGTCGCCGCGCATCACCGTTGGTGTCACGCCTTTCGAAAGCGCCAGCCTGGCGGGCCTGCAGTTCTATGGCACCTACGCGGAAGGCTACCGCTCGCCGTCGCTGACCGAAACGCTGATCAGCGGCAACCATCCGGCAGGCGTCACCTTCCCGTTCCTGCCCAACCCAAACCTGCGGCCTGAAACCGGCAAGACCACCGAGTTCGGCGTCAACTACAAGCTGAACGACCTCATCGAGGCCGGCGACGCGTTCCGGCTCAAGGCCGCCTACTTCCACAACGATGTCGACGACTACATCGAAGGCGTCACACTGTCTGCATTCGACCCGACCAGCGGCTGCCCGTTCGGCCCCGGCATTCCGATCTGCTTCCAGTACCAGAACGTCGCCCAGGCCAAGATAAACGGCTTCGAACTGGAAAGCGTCTACGATGCCGCCTGGGGTTATGCCGGGCTCTCCGCCTCGATCACCAACGGCCACACCATCTCCGATGAAGGTGAGCGCGCCGACCTTGCCACCATCCCGTCCTCGCAGGTCACCGGGCAGCTCGGCTTCCGCTTCCTTCAGGACAAGCTGACCGTCGGCGGCGAGGTGCAGTACAACGGCAAGCCGAAGGGCAACCCGGTGGCCAAGGACTATACGCTGGTCAACGCCTTCGCCAGTTACCAGGCCACCGACAATCTGAAGGTGGACTTCCGCGCCGACAATTTGTTCGACGTCAAATACACCAACCCGCTGAACGGCGGCACCACCGCCGTCATCTATGAACCCGGCATGACGCTGAAGCTGGCCGCAACCATGCGCTTTGGAGGCTGACACCCATGACAAGTTTGACGGCATCGCTTCGGCTCCTGACCTCGACGCTGGCGATGTCGCTTGGCTTGATGCCGGCGTGGGCTCAGTCCGCGCCGGCTCCGCAACTCAGCCTCGAGCTCAATGCCGCGCAGCCCTCCGAAAAGGGTTGCCGCCTGACCTTCGTCGTCAACAATGCGCTCGGCGCCGATCTTTCCAAGGCGGCATTCGAAATCGCGCTGTTCAACGAGGCCGGCATTGTCGACCGCCTGAGCGTGCTCGACTTCAAGGACCTGCCGGCCGGCAAGACCAAGGTGATCCGCTTCGACCTCGCCGGCACCGACTGCACCAAACTCAGCCGCGTGCTGATCAACAGCGCCACCGAATGCGCCGGCGTCGAACCGGGCTCCTGCATGCGCGGCCTGAAGACGCAGACCAAGACCGGTATCGCATTCGGCGTTTGAGGTGGGTCTGCATCCCGCCTTCCTGCACGACAATGCGACACGACCCGTCGCAGCTCCGCCGTTATGGCCGGCAACCGATCTTGATTTGACAATCCCGCCGCGCTCGCGGCAGGTCTCGCCGCGAACCATGCAGGACATCACCCCCCTCCCCGACGCCGGCAACGAACCGGCGATAACAATGGACGAGCTCGTACAGCCGGCGGCCGCGGACCGCAAATGGACTGTGGCGATCGTCGCGTCCTGCCTGCTCCATGCCGCTGCCGCAGCGGCGTTCATGGTCGCACCCGCCGGGACATTCGATACCGGGAAGGCAATACAGGCCGAAGGCGCCGATCGATCAGGCGCAGACGTCCTCGGCACCGCTTTGCAAAACCCGGTACCCGACGCAGTGGATGTTACCCTGGTAACCGATCCGCAGCCGGCCAAGCCCGTCCAACCCACGCCGAAAACCGAGGCGCCTCAAGCCGTAGAGGAGCCGGCGGCGCCCAAATCTGCGCCGGAATCTGCCAACCAGGCAACCGTCGCTCCCGATGCACCAACGGCCGCCATCCCGGATGATCAAAGTGTCGCCCCAGAGGCTGAGACGCCTGCACCCTCACCGGTTCAAACGCAGAGTTCGGAGGCGTCTCCCGCCAATCAGCCTGCCGTTGAATTGCCTGCCGCGAGGCCACCAGTCCCAAGCCCGAGGCCAAGTACATCAATATCGGGCGCACCAATATCGGGAGAGACTGGCGGCACGGCAGATGGCGAGGAGCGCGAGGCAACGGCGGTTGCCAGCAAAGGCGGAAAACAGGGCGCGGCGGGCAATTCGATGGAATCCGGCTACAGCGTTGAAGTTCAGAACAAGCTTGTCCGCGCCAACCGCCACGTTTCGAAGGCGGTTCAAGCCAAGGCTCGCAACAATGCCAGGGTCTATTTCGTCGTCATTGCCGACGGCAGCGTCAGCGACTTGCAGCTTGTCGAAAGTTCAGGGTCTGCCGAGCTAGACCAATTCGCTTTGAAACTGGTGCGCCAGCAAGCGCCGTTCCCGCCCATTCCACCCGAGACCGGATTATCAAGTTGGGTGTTCAGGGCGCGGATCGGTCCGTTTTAACCAGCTCGCAGACCTTCGCCAAATGTCGTCGTCCACCAATTCAAGAGGAAGCCCAATGTACATCGCCATGAACCGCTTCAAGGTCCAGAACGGCTCGGAGACTGCCTTCGAGGATGTCTGGAAGAACCGCGATTCCAGCCTTTCGAAGATGGAAGGCTTCAGGGAATTCCACTTGCTGCGCGGCCCGGTCAACGAGGCCGAGGGTTACACGCTGTTTGCCTCGCACACGGTGTGGGCAAGCCATGAGGATTTCGTCGCCTGGACCAAATCCGAGAATTTTCGCGCCGCCCATCGCAACACCGGCACCTCGAAGGTGCATTATCTCGGCCATCCGCAGTTCGAAGGCTTTTCGGTTGTCGAAGGCGCCTGATTGAGATTTCACCCGTCGACGAGATCTGACGACCTGCAGATGCCGTCATGTTCCGGTTGAATTCCGGCCGCCCAGTCGCCGAAGCCACTGGGCAATGTGCAGGCGCAGCCGCCGCCAGGGCTGTCCGCGTGTCAGGTAGCGCGCCAACCGCGGATCACCGGCCAGCTCCGGGAACTGGCGCACATGCTGCATCAGGAATGCAGGTATGAAATTGCGCCCGTTGAGATCGCTGAGCCAGGCAGAATTCGCCAGCAAATAGTCTGCGGCATCCGCCGCCAACACGCTCCTGTAGCTCCTGTATGCAGGCGTTTGCCGCACATTGCCGCCGGCAAAGGCAGTTCCGGTGGACAGGTTGGAGCCATGCAGGCGATAGAGGCCGAGACCTTCTGACAGGATGAGGCTGCCGCCGGCCTGGTGCGCGAGTGTCGCCGTCAGATAATCCGTCCCGACCTTGGCCTTGAACGGGAAGGACAATACCGGTTCCAGCGCGCCACGCCGGTACATGATCGCCGAGCATGGCGACCACAGCCAGCCCGTCACCGCAGGTGCGAAATAGGTTACCGGATGCTCCGATGCATAGGCGATCCCGGGCGCCATGCCGGCAAGCCGGCCACCGGGCGCGATGGCGACGCCACTGCGATCCGGTCCGGACCGCGGTTTGCGCAAGGCAAGGAAGGTGCCGCCCAGCAAGGTGCCGCCGCCATCGACAAGGAACACATCGGAACTCGACAGAGCGGCCGAATGCGTCGTGTTGAGGTGGGCGGACAGATGCGCGAGGAGAAAATCCGGCAGCCACACGTCATCGGAATCCAGAAACGCGACGAAAGGCGCGTCGGTTGCGGCAAAGCCGTCGCGGAATCCTGCGATCTGCCCGCCATTCTCCTCGCGCGCCAGCAGGCGCAGGCGCGGATCGTCTATATCCCTTAGAAGCTGTCGGACATGGTCGGCCGAGCCGTCCGTCGAGGCATCGTCGACGATGACGCATTCCCAATTCCGGTAGGTCTGCGCAAGCACCGAGCGGATCGCCCGTTCGACGTACGGCCGATAGTTGAAGCAGGTGATGACCGCCGCCACGCGCGGCAGCTCAAACGGTCCGGCCGTGTCTTCCATCTGTTCAGCTGCCCGCTCGAGTTGCTGTCTGTCCCTTGCGCATATCCTTGCAACTCGTTGCAGGCAAGCGAGCCGCGAAAAGTCGCCTAGGCCGCCGCGAGCAGGCTGGCATTGCCGCCGGCAGCCGTGGTGTCGACGCAGACAGCGCGTTCATGCGCATAGGCCGCCGGGTTGAGCACCTCGCTGACCAGCGGCACGATCGGCCCGCTGCGGTCGGCAATGACCTTGCGCACGATACGGGCCGCCTCGGGCCTGCCCGAGAAGGCGACGACATCGACGCGCAGCGAACGCGCTTCGACTGGGTCTGGCCGACCGTCTATGGCCGCCAGCGGCAACCCCTTGCCGGTCAGCGCCGACAGTGCTGCCGGCGCGCCCGGCGCCACGGCCAGCACCGCATTGCCGGCGGCCAGCGCCTGGATCGTCTGGGCAAGCAGCGTTTCGGCGTCCGGACCGAGGCACAGCACCCGGCCGCGCGGCGACAGCGACAGCGTGTTGGCCTCGCCGGTCGGTCCGGGCAGGTCGACCTGGCCGAAATCGATGGCGGCTGCAGCGCCGATCGCTGCAGCGCCCTTGCCGCGCAAATGCTTTCTCAAAATGGCGATGCGGTCCGGCCTCGTCGACCAGCCGCCAAGCGTCGGATCGGGCAGATTGTCGGCGAGTTCGGTCGCAGTCACCTTGTGGCCCTCGGCAATCTCCGTGCCCGCCTCCGGCCCCTTGCGGAACCGCCGGAGATAGTGCGGCCCGCCGGCCTTCGGCCCGGTGCCCGAAAGCCCCTCGCCGCCAAAGGGCTGCGAGCCGACGACGGCGCCGATCTGGTTGCGGTTGACATAGATGTTGCCGGCATGGATGCCGTCGACGAAATGCTGGACGCGGCCTTCGATGCGGGTGTGCAGGCCGAAGGTCAGGCCATAGCCTTTGCGGTTGATGGCGGCGATGACGGCGTCGATCCCGTCGGCGTCGAAGCTGGCGACATGCAGCACCGGACCGAACACTTCGCGCTCCATCTCCTCGATGCCTTTGACCCGGAACACATGCGGCGCAACGAAGCGGCCATCTTTGGGTGCTTCGAGCTTGGCGATCAGCCGGCCCTGCAGCCCCATTTTGGTGCAATACTCGCGGATCGAGTTCTGCGCCTCGTCATCGATGACCGGCCCAACATCGGTCGAAATCTGCCAGGGATCGCCGATGGTGAGCGCTTCCATGGCGCCCTTCAGCATCTCCAGCATCTTCTTCTCGACATCCTTCTGCACGTAAAGCACGCGCAGCGCCGAGCAGCGCTGGCCCGCACTCTGGAAGGCGGACGCCAGGATGTCGCGCACCGCCTGTTCGGGCAGTGCTGTGGAATCGACAATCATGGCATTGAGACCGCCGGTCTCGGCGATCAGCATGGCGTCGGGCGCAGCTGTCTCGGCCAGTTGCTTCTCGATCAGCTTTGCAACCTCGGTCGAGCCGGTGAAGCAGACGCCGGCAATGCGCGGATCCGCGGTCAGCGGTCCGCCGACCGACGGGCCGTCGCCCGGCAGAAGCTGGATCACATCTTCCGGCACGCCGGCCTCGCGCAGCAGCTCGACGGCGCGGAAGGCGATCAGCGGCGTCTGTTCGGCTGGCTTGGCGATGACCGAATTGCCGGTGACGAGCGCTGCCGCGATCTGGCCGGTGAAGATGGCGAGCGGGAAATTCCACGGCGAAATGCACACGATCGCGCCGCGCGCCTCGGTGCCCGCTTCGTTGTTGGCCGCTTCGGCAGCGTAGTAACGCAGGAAGTCGACGGCTTCGCGCACTTCAGCCACGCCGTCGGCCAGCGACTTGCCGGCTTCCCTTGTAGCCAGCGCGAAAAACTCGACCGCATTGGCCTCATAGAGGTCGGCGGCGCGGTTGAGGATGGCGGCGCGCTCGGCGACGGGACGTTTCGCCCAGGCCGGCTGCGCTTCCACAGCAAAGCGCACCGCGGTCGCGACCTGCTTGGCAGCGGCTTCGGCGACCGTGCCGACGATCTCGGCAGGCTTTGCCGGATTGACCACCGGGCGCTGCTTGCCGTAGCCGGCGGCGCGCGTGATCGGCTTGGCATGCCAGCGCTCGGGCCCGGCAAAGGCCGCCTTGGCCTTGTCGATCGCCGCCAGCGTCACCGGATCGGTGATGTCGAACCCCTTCGAGTTGCGCCGACCAGCGCCGAAGATCGTCGCAGGACGAGCGATTGCCGGATTGGCGGCGGGGCCCTGGCTCTCGACCGTCTCGAGCGGATCGCGCGCAATATCCTCCGGCTCGACGTCCTCGTCGGTGAGCTGATGGACGAAGGAGGAGTTGGCGCCATTCTCCAGCAGGCGGCGAACCAGATAGGCCAAGAGGTCGGAGTGCGCGCCGACCGGCGCATAGATGCGGCAGCGCGTGCCTTCGGCCCGGCGCACCGTCTCATGCAGCGCTTCGCCCATGCCGTGCAGGCGCTGGAATTCGAAAGCGTCACGGTTGTCAGCCATCGACAGGATGGCGGCGACGGTATGGGCATTGTGCGTGGCGAATTGCGGATAGATGCGGTCGGTCATCGACAGCAACTTCCTGGCGCAGGCCATGTAGGAAACATCGGTGTTGGCCTTGCGGGTGAAGACGGGGTAGCCGGAAAGCCCGAGCGTCTGTGCCCGCTTGATCTCGGTGTCCCAATAGGCGCCCTTGACCAGCCGCACCATGATGTTGCGGTCGTACTTTTCCGCCAGCGCATAGAGCCAGTCGATGGTGAAGGCCGCGCGCGGGCCGTAGGCCTGGACGACGACGCCAAAGCCATTCCAGCCGGCAAGCTCCGGCTCGGACAACACACGCTCGATGACGTCGAGCGACAGGTCGAGCCGGTCGGCCTCCTCGGCGTCGATGTTGAGGCCCATGCGCGAATGGCGTGCGGCCAGCGCCAGCGACAGCAGCCGCTCGGCCATCACCGGCAGCATCTTTTCCTTCTGTGCCTCTTCGTAGCGCGGATGCAGCGCCGACAGTTTGACCGAGATGCCGTGGTTCTGGCGGATATCGGGACCGTTGGAGCCCGAATCGAGCGAGGAGATCGCATCGGCATAGGCCTTGAGGTAGCGCAGCGCGTCGGCCTCGGTGCGGGCCGCCTCGCCCAGCATGTCGAAGGAATAGAGATAACCTTTCTGGATCATCGACTTGCCGCGCTTGACGGCTTCCGCAATGGTGCGGCCGAGCACGAACTGCTCGCCCATTTCGCGCATGGCGGCGGCGACCGCCTTGCGGATCACCGGTTCGCCCAGTCGGCGAACCATCGAGCGCAGCGTGCCTTCAATGCCGCCCTCGCCTTCGTCGAGCACACGGCCGGTCAGCATCAGCGCCCAGGTCGAGGCGTTGACGAAGATCGAGCTCGAACCGCCCGAATGCGCCGACCAGTCATGCGGTGCGATCTTGTCGGCGATCAGGTCGTCCATAGTCTCGGTGTCAGGCACGCGCAGCAGTGCCTCGGCCAGGCACATCAGCGCCACTCCTTCCTTGGTGGAGAGGCCGTAGGCCGAGAGAAAAACCTCCATCAGCCGCGGGTCGGACGAGCCGCGCACCGCGCGCACCAGATCCGCGGCACGGGCCGAGACGGCTTTGCGGTCATCGGCCGAAAGTTCTGTCGCGGCAGCCAAGCGCTTCACAGCCGCGTCTTCGTCGGGCAGGTAGTTGGCGCGGATCTGCTGGCGGATGGTGTCGAGCGGCATGGCGGTCCTGCGGAGCAAGCATCTGGGAGCGGGCCGGCGGTCGCCGGACCGAATGGCGCAAGCTAGCACAGAGCCGCATTTTCGGCCGGTCCAAAGAAATCGACATGGCAGGCCGAATAATCTATCATTGCGGCTCAATTGTTATCAGATGGGCTGTGATATCCGTGACAGAAGACCAATTGGACCGCATCGACAGAAACATCCTGTCGGCGCTGGCGCGCGACGGGCGGCTGTCCATGTCGGAACTGGCCGGCAAGGTCGGCCTGTCGAAGACGCCCGTGCAGGCGCGGGTGAAGCGCCTGGAGAAGGACGGCTATATCAGGGGCTATCAGGCGATCATCGATCGCGAGCGCATGGGCGAAGGCCATGTCGCCTTCGTCCAGGTCAAACTGTCGGACACGCGCTCGGCCGCGCTCGATGCTTTCAACCGTGCGGTGCAGGCCGTGCCGGAGATCGAGCAGTGCCACATGATGGCGTCGAGCTTCGATTATCTCCTGAAAGTCCGTACCACCGACATCGCCGCCTATCGCCGCGTGCTCGGCGAGCGCATCTCGGCACTGCCGCATGTTGCGCAGACCTCGACCTTCGTGGCCATGGAGACGGTGAAGGATCGCTAGCTCACTCCGACAGCGTCTTCAAAAACGCCACCAGCGCCGCGCGTTCGCGATCCGACAGTTGCAACGGGTGCACTTCGGAGGTGCCTTCAACGGCCGCCTCCGCCTTCGCGTAGTGCGCCACCACCTCCTCCAGCGAGGAAAACTGTCCGGCATGCATATAGGGCGGCCGCGTTGCCGCGCCCCGCAGCGACGGCGTCTTGTAGGCGCGCATCAGTTCGGGTGCTGCCTTGACGATGAAGCGCAGCTCGCCGCAGGCGCCGGCGTCGCCATCGCGGAAGGCGCCGAAGCAGTTGAATGGGTCGGCCTGAACCTGGGCCACCGCATCGAAACGGCCGCGATCCAATGGCAAATCCCTGACCGGCGGCACGCCGGTGTTGTGGAAAGCGTTGTCGGTGAAGCGCGGGCCGTTATGGCAGGTGACGCAATTGGCCTTGCCGATGAACAGTTTCAGCCCGAGCATCTCCTCCTGCGAAAAGGCATCGTCGGCTTTCGGCTTGGCGCCTGACACAAGATCGATGGCAAAGCGGTCAAAGCGCGTCTGTGCCGGTTCGATCGACCGTTCGAAGGCGGCGATCGCCTTGCCGATGTTGGAAAAGACGCGGTTGACGTCGTCCATTTGGGCCGCGGTCATTGCCTTCCACGCCGCCTGCTCGGCCTCACTGCCGAGCGGGCTGGCGTTGGCCGGCACGGCGGAAAGATCCGGCAGTGGCCCGAAGATGCGCTCATAGCGCTCGCCGAACCGCTTCTGGATGTAATGCGCGAAGGCCGCGCGGTTCCCCGCCTGCTCAAGCGGGTTTTCCAGCGGCGTCAGCGCCTGCGCCCACAGGCTGTCGCGCCGTCCATCCCAGAAGAACCACGGATTGCGGGCAATGCCGGCCAGCGGCATCGAGCGCCTGTTGGTTCGGCCAACGCCGACGGATTGCGGCAGGTCATCCTGGAATTGCCGGTCGATCTTGTGGCAGGTCGAGCAGGATACGTTCCCGTCACGGCTCATGCCCTGGTCGAAGAACAGAGTGGAGCCCAGGGCGGCGGCGGCTGGCACGTCGGCGAAGCGGTTGGTGGTGTCGGGTTTGAGCGCCGGCAAGGTGTTCAGCGCCAGCGAGGCGATGGTCTTCTTCTCGGCATCGGAAAAATCCGGTTTGCCGCAGCCGGCAACGAGCACGACCGCCGCCAATGCCAGAAGGCGCAACAGGCGGCTCATTCGCTCACAGCACCACGTTGAAGACGACCGTGTCGGAACCGGCCGCCGCCGAAATGGCGAAGCGCAACTGCCACACGCCGCTCATGGTGAATTTGAGCCCCTCGATCCGGTAGCGCCCCTCGCCAAGATAGTCGGTCGCCTGCGGACTGGTCGGCAAGCCGTGATTGTGCTGCGGTATGCCGCCGGACACCGAGATCGCCGCACCTTCCACGGAATCGCCGTTGACCGTCTTCAGGGTCAGCAACCAGGATTGCAGTTCGCCTTGCCGGATAACGCCGCGTTCCGGCTGAATGCTGGCGACAAACAAGCCGTTCGCCGTCTTCTTCGAGCGCGAAATATCCGGGCCCGGCGCCGACTGCGGCGCGGTCAGATAGACGATCGCCAATATGCCAGCCAGCAAGGCGGCCAGACCAACGCCCGCAAGAAGATAACGCCATATCGATGCCAAACCGGTTCCTCTTCTGGGCATAACGTCTCGGGAAGCAATTCGCGTCCCCGCTTCTGTGGGAAAACGCTTCTGGCGCAAAAAACCGCCGCCGCCAAGCATGGCGCTGCCGGCCGCAAAAAGCTACAGCAGCGAACTGATCCGGAGACAGATACATGGCAGCAGACGGCGTCGCTTCGATCGGTGAATGCATGCTCGAACTGTCCGGCCAGGCCGGGCCGAACTGGCGCATGGGCTTTGCCGGCGACACGTTCAACACGCTGTGGGCGCTGCATGCGCTGAGCGGCGAGCGGCCGGCGACCTATGTCTCGGCCTTCGGCGACGATCCCTTCTCGCAGGGCCAGATTTCGTTCTTCGCCGAAAACGGCATCGGCATCGGCGCCAGCCCGGTCATCCCAGGCGCGCGGCCCGGCCTCTACGCCATCACCTTGACCGGCGCCGAACGCGCCTTCACCTATTGGCGCAGCGACGCGGCGGCCAGGCGGCTTGCCTCGGACCCGGCCGCCTTGGCAAAAAGCCTTGAAAACCAGGCGCTTGTGTATTTTTCCGGAATCACTTTGGCAATTCTGGATGCCGCCGCGCGCAAGACGTTGCTGGCGGAAGTGGCCAAGGCGCGGGCTGCCGGTTCGCTCGTCGCCTTCGACCCCAACTACCGGCCGCGCCTGTGGCAGAGCCGCGAGGAGGCGCAAGCCGCGATCCTCGACGCGCTTGCCGTCGCCGACATCGCGCTGCCGACCTTTCCCGACGAGCAGATGCTGTTTGGCGACTCGGCACCGCAAGCGACCGCCGAACGGTTCGGAAAACTCGTCGGCGAAGTCGTCGTCAAGAATGGCGAGAAGCCCGCGCTGATCGCCACTGGCGGAGCCCTGCAGCCGGTTCCGGCCCAGCATGTCGCCACCCCGGTCGACACCACCGGCGCCGGCGATTCCTTCAATGGCGGCTATCTCGCCGCCCGGCTGGCCGGCCATGCCCCGGCGGATGCCGTGCAGCGCGCGCATCGCGTCGCCGCCACAGTCGTCCAGGTGCGAGGCGCGCTGGCGCCGTTCGAGGTTCTAAGAACCGCTTTCGAGGGCTAAGACCTTAGGGAAGCCTGAAACGATATTCCGTCACCTGATGATAGATTTGGCCCGGCCACAGCGTGGCCTGTGGGAAATAGGGCCGGTTCGGCGCGTCGGGCCACGTCTGCGCTTCCAGGCAAAAGCCGGAAAACGCCTTGTAGCGCCGTCCGTCCAGGCCGCCCGAGGTCGGCGCGACGTACTGGCCAGTGTAAAGCTGCAGGCCCGGCTCGGTGGTCCAGACTTCCATCTCGACGCCGGAATTGGCGCCTTGCGCCCACGCCACCTGGTGAAGCGGGCCCCGGGCTGACGCCAGGCAGAAATTGACGTCGTAGGGAAGCTGCTCGCCTTCCGTTTCCATGCGCAGCGGCCGCGCCTGGCGGAAGTCGAAGGGCGTGCCGTCGACAGGTTTGACGACGCCGGTCGGGATCATCTCGCCATCGACAGGCGTATAGGCGCCGGCGTTCAGCATCAGCCGGTGGTCGAGAATGTCGCCGGCGCCGCCATCGTCGAGATTGAAATAGGAATGCTGCGCCAGATTGCACAGCGTCGGCTCCTCGCAAGTGGCGGTCAGTTCCATCGAGAGCGTGCCGGGGATCTTCAGCCGGTAGGTGCAGGTGACGTCGAGCGCGCCGGGAAAGCCCATCGTGCCCTCGGGATCGTGCAGGGTCAGCGTGACAAAATCCCGGCCGTGCAGCGAAACCGTCCACGGCCGGTGGAAGAAGCCCTCCGAGCCGCCATGCAGCGTGTGCTTGCCGAGGAAATTGCGCTCAGTCTGGTAGCGCTGGCCGGCAATGGTGAAGCGGCCGTCGCGGATGCGGTTGGCATAGCGGCCGACGACCGCGCCGAAGAAGGCCCGGTCGGTCTCGTAAGGTTCGAAGCGGTCGTAGCCCAGCACCAGCGGCGCATCGTGGCCGGCGAGCCGCAGATCCTGGATGATTGCGCCGAGCCCGATGATGTTGGCGCTGACGCCGCCGCCCCGGATGGTGAAACGGCGAACGGGTTCGCCTGCCTGCGTCGTGCCGAAGACTTCGCCGTCCTTCATCGCTATGTCCAAATGCTAATTCGTCGATCTATCGACTTAGAGCAATTCCAGGAAAAGTGTGAAACGGTTTTCCGTCCGGAATTGCAAAAAACAAAGAACTGGAGCGGTTCGGCGTTTCCGTGAAACGCTGAACCGCTCCAGTCCGGCTGAATGTCGTCTGGCAAGGGCCGGCCCGCGCCCTGCCCTGCCCGTCAATGATTTAGAGGCCGAGACCCCCGATGCAGACATATTTGGTGTCGAGATAGTCCTCGATGCCCTGATGTCCGCCTTCCTTGCCGAGGCCCGATTCCTTGACGCCGCCGAACGGCGCTTCCGGCGTGGTGATCAGGCCTTCATTGACGCCGACCATGCCGTATTTCAGGCCTTCCATGACCCGGAAGGCGCGGCCGAGATCGCCGGTATAGAAATAGGCGGCCAGGCCGAACTCGGTGTCGTTGGCGAGTGCAATGGCTTCCTCCTCGGTCTCGAACTTGAACACCGGGGCGATCGGGCCAAAAATCTCTTCCTTCATGAAGCGCATGTCAGGCTTCGCATCGGCGATGACGGTCGGCTGGAAGAATGAGCCGCCAAGCGCGTGGCGCTTGCCGCCGGCAACGACCTTGCCGCCCTTCGACGTGGCGTCGGCGATGAATTCCTCTACCTTCTCGACCGCCTTCACGTCGATCAGCGGTCCCTGCTGCACGCCCTCTTCCAGGCCCGAGCCAACCTTCAGCGCATTGCTGGCAGCGGCCAGCTTCTCGACAAACTTGTCGTAGATGCCGGCCTGCACCAGGAAGCGGTTGGTGCACACGCAGGTCTGGCCTGAATTGCGGTATTTGGCGGTGATGGCGCCGGCGACGGCGCGATCGAGGTCGGCATCGTCGAAGACCAGGAACGGCGCATTGCCGCCGAGTTCCATCGAGACCTTCTTGACGGTGACGGACGACTTCTGAATCAGCAGCTTGCCGATCTCGGTCGAGCCGGTGAAGGTGATCTTCGACACCAGCGGATTGGCGCAGATCTCGTCGCCGATTTCGCCGGCAGCACCCGTCAGGATGTTGATGACGCCCTTGGGGAAGCCGACTTCCTCGGCGAGCGCGCCCCATGCAAGGCCGGAATACGGCGTCTGCGAGGCCGGCTTGACCACGGCGGTGCAGCCGGCGGCAAGCGCGGGGCCAAGCTTGCGGGCAAGCATTGAGGAGGGGAAATTCCACGGCGTGATGGCGGCAATGACGCCGACCGGCTCCTTGGTCACCAGGATGCGGCGATCGCCCCATGGCGATGGCACGACATCGCCATAGGTGCGGCGGCCTTCCTCGGCAAACCACATGATATAGGCGGCGGCCGAACCGATCTCGCCCTTGGATTCGGCGAGCGACTTGCCCTGCTCGATGGTGAGCAGTTCGGCCAGCACATCCTGATTGTCCATCATCGCGTCATGCAGCTTGCGCAACAGCTTCGAGCGCTCAAGCGCGGTCGTCTTGCGCCAGGTCTTGAAGGCTTCGCTTGCGGCTTCGATGGCGCGGCGGGTTTCCGCCTTGCCCGACTTCGGCACGGTGCCGATCTTGAGACCGGTGGCCGGGTTGTTGACGTCGACCGTCTGGCCGCTGTCGGCCTGCACCCATTCGCCGTTGATGAGATTGGCCTGGCGCATGAAATGGCTGGTTTTCTGCAGCATGGTCTAGCCTCCGTTCGGCGCACTGACGGGCCGGTTTCCTGGATCTCTTGAACGAGCGTGCACAATGGCGGCGGAGCCGACACGCTGAAGCCACTGCTCTTTACCTAGGGCAAGCCCGGCAAGCAATTGCAAGATGGCATATAGGCTTTGGGCCAGCCCAACGCCAGAGAAAATTCACATGTAAATTAGTTTGGGCCGCAGCCTTGTCAAAGACCAGCCTTGCCAAAGACCAGCCTTACAGAAGACCAAGCCTACCCAAAGACATGCACCACCACCGTCAGCCAAAAGGCGGTTGTAACAACCGCGCTTGCCGTGGCGATGGTCATCTGGTTCGACGCCAGCGCCTGGCCGGTGTTGAACTGCACGGCGATGAGATAGGAATTGATGCCGGACGGCAGCGCCGCCACCACGACCGCCACTTTGGCCGTCAAGGGCGGCAGGCCAAACAGCCAGACCAGGCCGAGCACCAGCGCCGGCATCAGGAACAGTTTCAGCGTCGACAGCGCCAGCGCCGGTCGGATGTTACCGGAAATGCCGAAACGGCGCAGGCTGAGCCCCATGGCGAACAGCGCCACCGGCCCGGCGGTGTTAGCCAGCGCATCGGCCAGTCGCATGGCAAGGTTCGGCAGCGGCGCGCCGGTGAGGCGCCATGCCAGCCCGGCCAGGATGCCGATGATCAACGGATTGGTGAACAGTCTTCTCAGAAAGCTCTGGATGATGCGCAGCGGGTGTACGGGCTCGCTGCCGCCGCGGCCAAATATCTCGAACATGATGATCGAAGCCATCATCATGGTCGGCAGATGCACGGAAACGAGCAGCGACAGCACTTCGAATCCGCTGGACCCGAATACGCCGAGAACGAAGGGAATGCCCAGCAACACCACATTCGAGAAGGATGACGACACTCCACCGACGATGCCGGTGCGCGCGTCCCGCCCAAAGATCCGTGTCGTCACCAGATGGCCGGCGGCCCATGTCATTGCAACCGCCGCGAAATAAGCACCCCACAGCGACCAGGGCGCCACGCCGTGGAAATCGGAATTCACCATCGTCCGAAACAGCAGCAGCGGCATCGCGACGTTGATGGCGAATTCGGAGATGCCGTCCCCGCTGGCCGGTTTCAGATAGCCGGTGAGCCCGGTGACATAGCCGAGCGCGACGAGGCTGAAGACGAAAAGAACGGTTTCGGTGAGCGGAGACATTTTTCAGGGATAGGCGAGCCCGGATTCCAGCGCAATCGCCATGATCTTCAGAAACCGCTCCTCGATCCGCCCGGCGCCTGAATTTGATCATGGTCGGGTGGCAGCGCTATACAGGTTTGGGATCATCAGGGCGGATAGACAGCGAATGGGTGCGACGCCGAAACAGCGTCATTTCAGACAGGGGTGGCTGGCGGGTTTCGTCGCTATGCTGCTTTGCCTTGCCGTATCTGTGGCTCAGGCCGCCGAGACCAAAAGCCTCAAGGGCGTTGCGCTGATCATCGGCCAGTCGAAATACGAACACATCGCAGCCCTTGCCAACCCGGCCAACGACGCCCGCGACATGGCCAAGATGCTGACCGATCTCGGCTTCGACGCCCGCAACGTCACCGATCGCGATGCCGCCAAGCTGAAGCGCGATCTCGATCGGTTTGTCGAGGATGCCGACGGCGCCGACGTCGCCTTCATCTATTATTCCGGTCACGGCATCGAGGCGGGCGGCGAGAACTATCTGGTGCCGGTCGACGCCGACGTCTCGTCGCTGAAAAATGCCGGTGAGGCGCTGGTGCCGATTTCAGCCGTCATGGACGAGCTGAAAAAGACCGTGCCGGTGACGATCGTGCTGCTTGACGCCTGCCGCACCAACCCGTTTCCGCCGGACGCGGTCGTGCGACGCGGGCCGACGGCTTCCGCCGAGCCTGTCGGCGCCGGCGGGCTGGAACCGGTCCGCGGCGCCAAGGCGCTTGCCAGTGCCTCAGTGGATGATGCCAGCCTGGGAACCGTGGTCGGCTTCGCCGCCGAGCCGGGCCGACCGGCGCTCGATGGCGCCGCCGGCGAAAACAGCCCCTACGCCGCCGCCCTGCTGCGCCACCTCACGGCGATGAAAGGCACCGAGTTCGGCTCGGTCATGCGCATGGTCACCGAGGAAGTCTATCTCGACACCAAGGCAAAGCAGCGCCCCTGGGTCAGCGAGAGCCTGCGCCGCCTGCTCTATTTCGGCGTCGCGCCGCCGGAACCGACCGGCGACGACGGGCTGATCACCGGTGAGAGGCGGCAATTGCTGCTGACCATTTCCGACCTGCCCGATCCCAAACGGGCTCAGGTGGAATTGGCTTCTCTGCAGGACGGCGTGCCCCTTGACGCTCTCTACGGCGTGCTCAAGGCGCTCGGCACGGAAAAGATCCCGGAGGACCCGAACGACCTGCAGAAGGTGCTGGACAGCCAGGCCGAGCGTCTGAAGAAGATGATGGCCGAGCGCGCCGCGCTGCGCACCGACGATCCTGAGATCAGTCGCCTCGTCGCATCCGCCGACACAGCCATCGGCCAGGGCGCCATGGTGACGGCGCGCAAATTCCTCGACGACGCGGTCGGCCGGATCGAGGAAAACAGCGGTGCGGTGGACGAGGCCGAGGACCTGCTCCGGCAAAAGCGCATCGCCGACGCCGCCATCTATGCCAAACGCGCCGACGCCGCCGCGCTGGTCTTCGACTACAAATCCGCCGCCAGCGATTATGCCAAGGCGTATTCGCTGGTCGAGAAGTGGGACGAAAAGCAGCGCTGGAACTACAAGAACCAGGAGGCCGAGGCGTTGAACGCTCATGGCTACGCCACCGGCGACCTCGATGCGCTGCAGCACTCCATCGAGGCCTATCGCACCATCTTGAACTTCATCCCCAACGGCGAACAGAATCGCGACTGGGCAATCACCCGCAACAACATGGCGGTGGTGCTGCAGACCATTGGAGAGCGCGAAACCGAGACTGCGCATCTCGAAGAAGCAGCGGTGATTTTCCGCGATTCGCTGGTGGTGTTCGAGCGCGAGAAAGATGATCGCAACTGGGCCGCGGCGCAGAACAACCTGGCCAACGTGCTTCTGAAGATCGGCGAACGCGAGAGCGACCCGAAGCGTCTCAATGAAGCGGTGGCGGCGACGCGCGCCACCCTTGAGAAGCGTCCGCGCGACAAGCTGCCGTTGGACTGGGCCGGTTCGCAGAACAATCTAGGCCTCGCGCTCTATGCACTCTCCGAGCGTGAGCCTGCCGGCGAGCATCTCACCCAGGCGGAAGCAGCCTACCGGCTGGCGCTTGAGGAATACACACGCGAGAAAGCACCCGTGGAATGGGCGATGGTCGAGAACAATCTCGGCAACACGCTTGTAACGCTTGGCATCCAGCTCAACGACAAGGCGAAGATCAACGAGGCGGCCGACGCGTTTCGCGCCGCGCTGGAAGTGCGAACCCGCGAAACTTTCCCGGTGTCCTGGGCGACCAGCCGCCTCAACCTGGGCAATGCGCTGAGCGGTATCGCCCGCTTCGATATGGGCACGGCTACGCTCGAAGAAGCTGCTGCTGCCTATGACGACGCTCTGACGGTGTTTACCCGCAAGCGCTTCCCGATGGACTGGGCGTCAGCCCAGAACAATCTCGGCTCGATCTATCAGACGCTGGGCCAGCGCACGCGTGATGCGGCCAAGCTGGAACAGTCGGCGGCAGCCTTCCAGGCGGCACGGCAGGTCTATGTCAGGCGGAAGTTCCCGCAGGACTGGGCGATGAGCTACTACAATCTCGGCAACACGCTGCAGCTTCTCGGCGGCGTCACCGACAAGCCCGAGCATTACAGCGAGGCGGTCGACGCCTACGGCAATGCGTTGCGCGAGTACAAGCGCGAGACGAACCCGCGGCAATGGGCAATGGCCCAGGCCGGCCTTGGCTCGACGATGCACTGGTTGAGCATGAGCAATGGCGATGCCAAGACGCTGCAGGATTCGATTGCGGCGCGGCGGGCAGCGCTCGAAATACTCACCGTCGAGGCCGCGCCGGTCGACTGGGCCAACGCTCAAAATGGCATCGGTATGAGCCTGCTCAATCTCGGCAATCTCCAGCGGACCGACAAATATCTCAACGACGCCGAAGCGGCGTTCACGGCGGCGCTGAAGGTGTTTACGCGCGAAAGTCAGCCGCTGCAGTGGGCCTTCGAGCAGAACAATATCGGCGACGTCCACTGGAACCGCGCCAGCTATGGCGCGGGCAAGCCGGAATATCTCAAGGCGATCGAATTCTTCGAGAACGCCAAGCAGGGCTTCACCGAAGCCGGCTACACGATCCCTATCCCGCTCACCGATCAGAAGATCGAGCTGGCGAAGAAGCAAATGGCGAAAATGTGAAGCGAACCGAGGGTTCGCCTTTCGCTTGTCTTTGTGCCGGCTTTCCGATCCCTATATCAGAATGACCGGAGCGGCATCCGGCTCCCGGAAAGGTTTCGATGATTCGATTTGTGCTGTCGCTGTTCCTGCTTGCTGTTCCCGCCGTCGCCCACGCGACCGACGCCGGCTGGGCGCTGCTGCGTGACGGCGGCCATGTCGTGCTGCTTCGCCACGCACTGGTCACCGGCACCACCGACCCCGCCAATTTCGTCATCGACAACTGCGCCACCCAGGTCAACCTATCGGCGCGCGGCAAGCAGCAGGCGAGCAAGATCGGCGCGCTGTTCGGCGCCCGCGCCGCCCCCATCGAGCGGGTGCTGTCCAGCCGCTATTGCCGCTGCCTCGACACTGCCCGCATCGCCTTCGAAGCGGAGCCGGAGCTCTTTGCGCCGCTCGACCTCCTGAGGAGCGATCCGACCGAGAAGGCCGCGCAGCTCGACGCGGTGATGAAGGAAATCCGCGCCTACACCGGTTCCGACAATCTGGTCATGGTCACGCATCTCGAAAACATCGTCGCGCTGACCGGCGTCTCGCCGCGCGAGGGCGAAGCGGTGGTGGTCGAGCCGCAGGGCGATGGCTTGCGCGTGCTCGGCCGCGTCACGTTCTGAGAAAGCCAGTGGTCAAGCTCCGTGAAAACTAAGCTGACGTGACGTCAACTGGGAGGGCCGCCGGCTTGTCGGGCGGCCCTTCTTGTCTTCACGGGAGGGCCATCCCATCTGCGCCCGGCGCATCAGGCCTTTTCCTGCCGGAAAAAACCGATTAGACAGCGCCCAAACCAGATGCGGACAGATTCCGCCCGCAACCGAAGGAAGAGCCCTTGTCCACCACGTTCGACAAAGTCGCCAAGATCATTGCCGACACCAGCGAGATCGATATCGACACCATCACTCCCGAGAGCCACACGATCGACGATCTCGGCATCGACAGTCTCGATTTCCTCGATATCGTCTTTGCCATCGACAAGGAATTCGGCATCAAGGTGCCGCTGGAAAAGTGGACCCAGGAAGTCAATGACGGCAAGGCTTCGACCGACGATTACTTCGTCATGAAGAACCTGTGCGCCAAGATCGACGCGCTGGTCGCCGCCAAGACCGCCTGATATCGGCTGGCGCGCGGCCTTGACGGGCTGCGCCGCCTGACCCACAAAGCCGCTCATGAGCAGCCCTCGCGACGTCGTCATCACCGGTATCGGCCTTGTCTCCTCGCTGGGAGAGGGTCCGGATACCCACTGGCAGAAGCTGGCGCAGCCGGGCCTGCAGCCGGTGCTCGAATCCGCGCGCTTTGCGCCCTACACCGTGCATCCCCTGCCGGAGATCGACTGGAACCTGCAGATCGCCAAGCGCGGCGACCAGCGGCAGATGGAAACATGGCAGAGGCTGGGCACCTATGCCGCCGGCATGGCGCTGGATGACGCCGGCATCAAGGGCAATGACGATCTCTGCACGACGATGGACATGGTGGTGGCCGCCGGCGGCGGCGAGCGGGACGAGGCGGTCGATGCCGCCATCCTCGCAGCGTCCGAGAGCCGCAACGACCGCGACGTGCTGCTCAACGAGAAACTGACCACCGAATTGCGGCCGACGCTTTTCCTGGCCCAGCTCTCCAATCTGCTCGCCGGCAACATCTCCATCGTCCACAAGGTGACGGGATCGTCGAGGACCTTCATGGGCGAGGAAGGTGCCGGCGTCGCCGCCGTCGAGACCGCCGCCGCGCGCATCCGCTCCGGACAGTCGACGCACATACTGGTCGGCGGCGCCTTCCAGACCGAACATTCCGACATGCTGCTCGGTTATGAGCTGGCCGGTTATCTGCATCGCGGCCCATGGAAGCCGGTCTGGCAGAGACAGGGCGCCGAGGGCGGCGGCCTGGTCTCCGGCTCCGGCGGCGCGTTCCTGGTGCTGGAGCAGCGCGAACACGCGCAAAGCCGCGGCCGCAAAATCTATGCCGAGCTCGGACCGGTCGTCTCAGGCCGCGCCCGGCGTTCGCGCGGCGAGCTTGACGCCGAGATCGCGACACTGCTCAAACAGGCAACTCTCCCGAACGGCAAGTTGCTGGCCCTGTCGGGCGCATCCGGGGCGCATACCGCAACGTCAGCCGAAAAGGCAGCGCTGGATGCCAATCCGGCGATATCGGCGCGCGGCTTCGCGACGCTGACCGGGCATATGAAGGAAGCGCAGTTTCCATTCGCGGTCGCCCTCGCCGCCCTGGCCGTCGACCGCAAGGCCGCCTACCCCGTTTTCGACGCCGCGGCCGAGAAGCCGTTCGAAGGCATTCCCGAAACCGTGCTCGCAACGGCAATCGGCTATCACCAATTCGAGGGCATGGCGCTGGTCAACGCTGCTTGATGCAGCGCTGCGCGATCATGCTGCAAAGTTAAGAGGTTCCGGATGGCCAATCTCAGAGATCACATGGGCAGGCCGATCGTCGCCGTCACCGGCATCGGCGTGGTAACCTCGCTCGGCATCGGCAAGGCAGACAATTGGGCGGCACTGACCTCCGGCAAATCGGGCATCCACCCGATCACCCGCTTTCCCGTCGACCACCTCAACACCCGCATCTCCGGTATGGTCGATTTCCTCGACTCAAGCTCGAAAGGCGCCAGCCTGCTGACCTACGAACTGGCCGAAACCGCCGCGAATGAGGCGGTGGCCGAATCCGGCCTCGATTCCTCTGATTTCGGTGGCCCGCTCTTCCTCGCCTCGCCGCCGGTCGAACTCGACTGGCACGACCGCTTCGCGCTCTACAATTCCGACGGCAAAGGCGCCGGCGCCGAAAGGCTGCTCAGGGTGGCGCGCGGGCTGAAGGAAACAGATACGTTCGCAAGCACGCAGTTCGGCGCGATCGCCGACCGGCTGGCCGACCGCTTTGGCACGCGCGGCCTGCCGATCACGCTGTCGACGGCCTGCGCTTCGGGCGCCACCGCCATCCAGCTCGGGGTCGAGGCGATCCGCCGCGGCGAATGCGACCGGGCGCTGTCCATCGGCGCCGACGGTTCGGCAACCGCCGAGGCGCTGATCCGCTTTTCGTTGCTCTCGGCGCTGTCGACCCACAATGACATCCCGGAAAAGGCGTCAAAACCCTTCTCCAAGGACCGCGACGGCTTTGTGCTGGCCGAAGGCTCCGGCGCTCTGGTGCTGGAATCGCTTGAGGCGGCCCTTGCACGGGGCGCAAGCGTTCTCGGCATCCTGCGCGGCTGCGGTGAAAAGGCCGACGATTTCCATCGCACCCGTTCCAAGCCCGACGGTTCCCCGGCGATCGCAGCAGTGCGCGCCGCTCTTGCCGATGCCGGCTTGAGCAAGGACGAGATCGACTACGTCAACGCTCACGGCACCTCGACGCCGGAAAACGACAAGATGGAGCATCTGTCGCTGTCGACCGTGTTCGGCGATCGCATCGGCTCGATGCCGGTCTCGTCCAACAAGTCGATGATCGGCCACACGCTGTCGGCGGCGGGTGCTGTCGAAGCGGCGTTTTCGCTGATGACCATGCGCGAAAGCGTCATTCCGCCGACCATCAACTACGACAATCCCGACCCGGCGATCGTGCTCGACGTGGTGCCCAACAAGAAGCGCAATGCCGAAGTCGGCACCGTGCTGTCGAACTCGTTCGGCTTCGGCGGCCAGAACACTTGCCTTGTCATGGCGCGGGAACCGGTCTAAGCGACCTTTTTCAGCCAGACTGAACTGACAGGCTCCATGCGCGCACTGCAACTTATCGAGGACCGCCGTCTTGAAACGGTGGACCTGCCGCCCCCGCCGCCCCCCACATTGGGCGAAGTCACGCTGCGCATCAAGGCGGTGGCGCTGAACCATATCGACGTCTGGGGCTGGCGTGGCATGGCCTTCGCCAAGCGTAAGCTGCCGCTGGTCGTCGGCGCCGAAGCCTCCGGCGAGGTCGAAGCTGTCGGCCCCGGCGTCTCCAGCCTGCTGCCCGGACAATTGGTGTCGATCTACGGCGCGCGCACCTGCGGCCTTTGCCGCGCCTGCCGCGAAGGCCGTGACAATCTCTGCGAACATGTCTCGGGCGTCCACGGCTTCCATCTCGACGGCTTTGCGCAGGAGAAGATCAACCTGCCGGCGCGCCTGCTGGTCCCGGCCCCTCCAGGCGTGACCGATGTCGGCGCTGCCGTCGCCCCTGTCACCTTCGGCACCGTCGAGCACATGCTGTTCGACAATGCCAAGCTGCAGCCCGGCGAAACCATCCTCATCCATGCCGGCGGCTCCGGCATCGGCTCGGCGGCGATCCAGCTGGCCAAGCGCATGGGTTGCACCATCATCACCACGGTCGGTTCCAACGACAAGATCGACAAGGCCAAGGCGCTCGGCGCCGACCATGTCATCAACTACCGCGACGACCGTTTCGAAGGGGTCGTGCGCAAGCTCACCAGGAAGAAGGGCGTCGACGTTGTCTTCGAACATGTCGGCGCCGACACCTTTGCCGCCTCGATGCTGTGCCTCAAGCGCGGCGGCCGCCTCGTTACCTGCGGCTCGACCTCGGGCGTGTCGACCCAGATCAATCTGATGCAGCTGTTCCAGCAGCAGCTGAAGCTGCTCGGGTCCTTCGGCTGCCGCATGGAGAACATGGCCAACGCCATGCAGAAGATGGCGGCGGGACAGGTAGCACCTGTCATCGACACCGAGGTCGGCTTCGACGGCATCGACGCCGCGCTGAAGCGCATGGAAGGCCGCGACGTGTTCGGCAAGATCATCCTGCGCGTTTCCTAGGCTATGGCCGGCTCGGTGTTCAAGAAAGCCCGCCGGGACTTCATGTTCCGCTATGGCCGAAGACTGCGCCAGATGGAGCACTGGCTGGTGGCGCGCGTGGCGATGACGATCATATCGCTGCTGCGCCTCTTGCCCGCGGACAGGGCGCTCAATTTCGCCGACCGGGCGGCCCGGCGCATCGGTCCGCGGGTCGGGCGCCACCGTGTCGCCATCAACAATCTGCGCCTTGCCTATCCCGAAAAGAGCGATGTCGAGATCGAGGCCATCGCCTCCGACATGTGGGGCAACATGGCCCGGCTCGCCGCCGAATACATCTTTCTTGACGCGCTCTTCGATTATGATCCGAATGCAGCGAGGCCCGGCCGCGTCGAAGTCGGCGGCGCCGATCATTTCCATCAGATAGCTGGCGAGGACAAACCGCATATCCTGTTCACCGGCCATCTCGGCAATTTCGAACTGCTGCCGGTCGCGGCCGCGACGTTCGGCATGAAGATCACGGCGCTGTTTCGTCCGCCGAACAATCCTTACCTCGCCGATTATATCCATTCGACGCGGCGTTCGAGCATGGGCGCCTTGCTGCCGTCTTCGACCGGCGCCTCCTTCGCGCTGGCGTCGATTCTGGAGAAAGGCGGCAATATCGGCGTGCTGGTCGACCAGAAATTCTCCAGCGGACTGGAGACAATCTTCTTTAACCGCCCATGCCAGAGCAATCCGGTTCTGGGCATGCTCGCCCGTCACTATGATTGCGACGTCTATCCGGCGCGATGTGTGCGGCTGCCTGGCAACCGCTTCCGCCTCGAGATCGAGGACAAGCTGACCTTGCCGCGCAATGAAAGCGGCAGCGTCGATGTCGCGGCCACCACCCAACTGCTCGCCAACGTGGTCGAGCGCTGGGTGCGCGAGGATCCGGGACAGTGGATGTGGTTCCACAAAAGGTGGGAAATCTCAGGCCGGCGTCGCCGCCGGCGCGGACAGGCCAACGCCACCAGCCAGGGGCAGCGTCAATCTTAAGTCGTCGAAAGCCTCAGTTCGTCACAACGATCCGCGTATTGCCGAAGCCGACTTCGCGCACCATCGCATAGAACATCGCGGCATTGGCGGTGTGCAGCCGCACGCAGCCATGCGATGCCGGACGCCCTAGCTGCCTGACCGCGCCGGTGCCGTGGATGGCGTAGCCGCCATGGAAGAACACCGAGTAAGGCATTGGCGACATGTGGTATTTCTTCGAATACCACATCCGCGCCGTGCGTTGCGGCCGATAGGTGCCACGCGGCGTGAAATAGCCACTGCGGGCGGTCGACACGCTCCAGCGATAAAGCACCTGGCCGTATTGGCTGACGGTCATGGTCTGCGACGAGACGTCGATGCTAGCCACCAGCGAGGCAGCCCTGCTTTCGATGGACGTGCCGAACAGCATCGCAGCAAAAGCAGCTGCCATGAGAACAATTTTAGTCATGAGATCAAACCCCTTTGATGCCCCTTGCCTGCTCTGTCATCACGGTGTTTTTCATCTTCTTAACGACAGGTGAGTGATCTAACACACAGTCGTTGATAAATTCGCCAATCTAAAGCAGCGAATTTGAACGATTTTCCCGCCATAGTTGCCGCTGCGACACAAAGTTTCGGCGCCAGTGGCGCGATGCTTGCAAAACCACCCCCTTGCCTGCTCAAATCCGGGAATGAACGAACGACTCTTCAAAGCGATAGACGCTCGTGTTGATGACTTGGTCGCACTGACCGCCGACCTGATCCGCTTCCCGACCATCAACCCGCCTGGCGAAGCCTATCGCCCCTGCGTCGAATATATAGGTGCGCGCCTAGGCAGGCTTGGCTTCGAAACCGAATTCATCCGCGCCGAAGGCACGCCCGGCGATACCGACCGCTATCCCCGCGTCAATGTCGTCGCCCGCTTCGACGGCCGCTCGCCTGGGGCCTGCGTCCATTTCAACTCGCACATCGATGTGGTCGAAGCCGGCGAGGGCTGGAGCGTCGATCCCTTTGCCGGCGTGGTGAAGGACGGCAAGGTCTACGGGCGCGGCGCCTGCGACATGAAAGGGGGCATGGCCGCCTCGATCATCGCGGCGGAAGCCTTCATGGAGGTATTCCCCGACTTTCCTGGCGCCATCGAAATCTCCGGCACCGTCGATGAAGAGTCCGGCGGCTTCGGCGGCGTCGCCCATCTGGCGAAGCTTGGCTATTTCTCGAAACCCAAGGTCGACCACGTCATCATCCCCGAGCCGCTGAACAAGGACCGCATCTGTCTTGGCCATCGGGGCGTCTGGTGGGCGGAGATCGAGACCAAGGGCGAGATCGCGCATGGCTCGATGCCGTTCCTCGGCGACAATGCCGTGCGCCACATGGGCGCCGTGCTGCAGGCCTTCGAGGATGAACTGTTTCCGGCGCTCGACCGCAAGGTGACGCGCATGCCTGTCGTGCCCGAAGGCGCAAAGCGCTCGACCATGAACATCAACTCGATCCATGGCGGCCAGACTGAGGATTTCCGCCCCGGCCTGCCCTCACCCAACGTGCCCGACGCCTGCCGGCTGACCATCGATCGCCGCTTCCTGCTCGAGGAGGACCTTGCCACGGTCAAGAGCGAGGTGACCGATATCCTCGACCGGCTGAAGCGCGAGCGCAAAAAGTTCGACTACGAGATTCGCGACCTGATGGAGGTGCTGCCGCTGATGACCGAGCGCGATGCGCCGGTGGTCAAGGCGGTGGCGCAAGGCATCATGGCGATCTTCGACCGCGAGCCGGAATATGTCATTTCACCAGGCACTTACGACCAGAAGCACATCGCCCGCGTCGGCCACATCTATGATTGCATCGCCTATGGCCCGGGCATTTTGGACCTCGCCCACCGGCCCGACGAATGGGTCGGCATCTCTGATATGGTGGAGTCGGCCAAGGTGATGGCGATCGGGCTGAATGTGCTGCTTAGGGGCACGGCCGCGGACTGAACCATCGACTTCGCTGAAAAAACATTCCTCCCCGCGCCGCTGCAGAGCACGAAACGCAATTTACTCCACCTCGAAATCACGCTTCTATCGCACCAGGGTTCGAGCATTTGGGAGTTGCACGATGAAATTGTGGAAAACCATTCTTGCCGCCACGGTGCTGGCACTGGCCGGCAGTCAGGCATTTGCCGCACGCACCGACCTGGTGATCGGCATTCCGCTCGAGCCGCCGCATCTCGATCCGACCGCCGGTGCTGCCGCGGCGATCGACGAAGTGCTCTACGCCAACGTCTTCGAGGGCCTGACCCGCATCGGCCCGAATGGCGAAGTGCTGCCCGACCTCGCCGAGAGCTGGGCCATTTCCGACGATGGAAAGGTCTACACCTTCAAGCTGCGCACCGGCGTCAAATTCCATGACGGCAGCGATTTCGACGCCGGCGACGTGAAGTTCTCGCTCGACCGCGCCCGCGCCGACAATTCCGTAAACGCGCAAAAGGCCCTGTTCGCCGCCATCGATACGGTCGAAGTCGTCGATCCGACGACGGTCAAGGTGACGCTGAAGAACCCGCAGGGGTCGTTCCTCTACAATATGGGCTGGGGCGACGCGGTGATCGTGGCGCCCGAGAGCGCAGACACCAACAAGGAAAAGCCCATCGGCACCGGCCCGTTCAAATTCCAGAGCTGGGCCAAGGGCTCGTCGATCACGCTGGTGAAATCGGACACTTACTGGGGCGCCCCGGTATCCCTCGACAAGGCCGAGTTCCGCATCGTTCCCGACGCTGCTGCCGCCGTGCCGGCGCTGCTCTCCGGCGACATCCAGGCTTTCCCTTTCTTCGATCCCGACAGCGTCGCGCAGGTCAAGGACGATCCGCGCTTCAAGGTGGTGATCGGCTCGACCGAGGGTGAGACCATTCTGGCGATCAACAACAAGAAGCCGCCTTTCGACAAGCTCGAGGTGCGGCAGGCGATTGCCTTCGCGCTCGACCGCAAGGCGATCATCGACGGCGCCTCGGCCGGCCTCGGCGTGCCGATCGGCTCGCACATGTCGCCCGCCAGCAAGGCCTATGTCGACCTCACCGGCCTCTACCCGCACAATGTCGACAAGGCCAAGGAGTTGCTGAAGCAGGCCGGCCTTGAAAACGGCATCAAGGCGACGCTGAAACTGCCGCCGCCTTCCTACGCACGGCTTGGCGGCGAGATCATCGCCTCGCAGCTGCGCGACGTCGGCATCGACCTCGAAATCATTCCGGTCGAATGGGCGCAGTGGCTGGACCAGGTGTTCACCAAGAAGGATTACGACCTGACCATCGTCTCCCACACCGAGCCCAACGACATCGATATCTACTCGCGCAAGGATTATTACTTCAACTACGACAATCCGGCCTTCGACAAGATCATCGCCGAGCTGAACCTCACCTCCGACGACGCCAAGCGCAACACGCTGCTCGGCGAGGCCCAGAAGATCCTGGCCGACGACGCCGTGGTGGGGTTCCTCTATGAACTGCCGAAGGTCGGCGTCTGGGACGCCAAGCTGCAGGGCCTGTGGGAAAACGCGCCGATCCAGGCGAATGACCTGACCAAGGTGAAGTGGGCGGATTGAGGCGGCGGGCCAAAGGGCGGCGTTTGCGCTCCGTCACACCCCCCTCTGCCCTGCCGGGCATCTCCCCCGCAAGGGGGGAGATTGGGCTCTCATCTCCGCTTTCGCCTATCGCGAACGTTGAACGCTGGTCGACGACACGGAAACTGCTGATCTCCCCCCTTGCGGGGGGTGAGGAGTGGTCCGCGCAGCGGACGGAAAGCCAACTGCTTGGCTTTCCGAACAACGAACGCCCGAAGCGACAGCGAAGGGCCGGGTCCGGCAGGACAGAGGGGGGTGTGACAGAACGCTGCCTTTGCTCAGTCATCGCACTTGGCAACGCACCATTCCCTCCACCATGACCGCCTACCTCCTCCAACGCCTCGCCATTGCCATCGCCACCTTGATCCTGGCCTCGATGGTCGTCTTCGCCGTGCTCGAAATCCTGCCCGGCGATCCGGCGCGGCTGATGCTTGGCCTCAACGCCAGCGCCGAGCAGGTCGAACTCCTGCGCAACCAGATGGGCCTCAACGCGCCGCTTTTCCTGCGCTACCTCCACTGGGTCGGCGGTCTGCTCAGCCTCGATTTCGGCCGCTCCTACACTTATTCGGTGCCGGTCATCGACCTTGTCCGCGAACGCATGGCGGTTTCCCTGCCGCTGGCGCTGATCGCGCTGGCGCTCTCGACCGTCATCGCCATTCCCGTCGGGCTCTTTTCCGCCAGCCGGCGCGGCCGGGCCGGCGATACGATCGCCATGGGCGCCGCCCAGCTTGGCGTTGCCATCCCGAACTTCTGGTTCGCGCTGATGTTGATCTACCTCTTTGCCGTCTGGCTGCGGCTGGTGCCGGCCGGCGGCTTTCCCGGCTGGAGCGCCGGTGTCTGGCCGGCGCTGAAATCGCTGCTGCTGCCGGCCGTAGCACTTGCGCTGCCGCAGGCGGCGATCCTGGCGCGCGTTGCCCGCTCCGCGCTGCTCGAGGTGCTGAACGAGGATTATATCCGCACCGCCCGCGCCAAGGGCCTGCCCTATCGTGCCGTACTATGGCGGCACGCGCTGCGCAACGCGATGATCCCGGTTCTGACCATTCTGGGCCTGCAATTCGCCTTCCTGCTCGCCGGCACCATCATCATCGAGAACGTCTTTTATCTCCCCGGCCTCGGACGGCTGGTGTTCCAGGCGATCACTCAGCGCGACCTGATCGTGGTGGAAAGCATCGTCATGCTGCTGGTCGTCGCCGTCATTGCCGTTAACCTCGTTGTCGACGTCTCCTACGCCATCGTCGATCCGCGCCTTCGAGGCCGGCAATGACGCTGCACATCGACATCCCGCAGGAGACGTTGGGCAGCATTCTGGCCAAGGCCTTCCGCAACCGCTCCTTCCTCATCGGCTTCGCCATCACGGTGCTGGTGGCTGCAATAGCGGTCATCTCCTACGTCTGGACGCCCTACGACGTGACCAAACTGGTGATCTCGGACAAGACGCTCGCGCCCTCTGCGGCGCACTGGTTCGGCACCGATCATTTCGGCCGCGACATCCTGTCGATGATCATGGTCGGCGCCCGCAACTCGATCGCCGTGGCGCTGGTCGCGGTCGGCATCGGCATGGGCGTCGGCGTGCCGCTCGGCGCCTTCGCCGCGGCGCGCGGCGGGTTCGTCGACGAGGCGCTGATGCGGCTGAACGACCTTGTCTTCGCCTTTCCGGCGCTTTTGTCGGCGATCATGATCACCGCCATCTTCGGACCGGGCGCCATCAACGCCATCATCGCGATAGGCATCTTCAACATCCCGGTGTTTGCGCGCGTCGCCCGCGCCGGCGCGCTGGCGATCTGGCCACGCGAGTTCATCCTCGCCGCGCGCGCCGCCGGCAAGAGCAAGACGCAGATTACAATCGAGCACGTGCTGCCCAACATCGCCACGCTGCTTCTGGTGCAAGGCACCATCCAGTTCGCGCTCGGCATTTTGGCCGAAGCCGGTCTCTCCTATGTCGGCCTCGGCGCCCAGCCGCCAATGCCGAGCTGGGGCCGCATGCTGTTCGACGCCCAGACGCGCATGGTGGTGGCGCCGTGGATGGCGATCTTCCCCGGCATGGCCATTGTCGTCACCGTGCTTGGGCTCAATCTGCTCGGCGACGGCATCGCCGACATACTCGACCCGAAATCGCGGCGGCAGCGATGAGCCTGCTGCAGATCGAGAACCTGTCGCTGGCGATCGGCGACGCGCCGATCCTGAAAGGGGTCGAGCTCTCCGTCGCGCCCGGCGAGGTGATGGGCCTGGTCGGTGAATCCGGTTCCGGCAAATCGATGACGGCGCTGACGATCATGCAGCTTCTGCCGCATGCGGCGCGCGCCACCGGCCGCGTGACCTTCGACGGCATCGATATTCTGGCCGCAACCGAGGACCAGATGTGCGCGCTGCGTGGGGACGACATCGGCATGGTGTTCCAGGAGCCGATGACGGCGCTCAACCCCGTCAAGACCATCGGCGAGCAAGTCGCCGAAGGCATACGCTGGCACACTAGGGCAAGCCGTGCCGACGCCGAAGACCGCGCGCGCAAAATGCTCGACCGCGTTGGCCTGCCGGAGGCCAAATTCCCGCTGTCGCGCTATCCGCACGAACTGTCGGGCGGCCAGCGCCAGCGCGTCGTCATCGCCATTGCCTGCGCATTGAAACCCAAGCTGCTCATCGCCGACGAGCCGACCACGGCGCTCGACGTGGTGCTGCAGGCGCAGATCCTCGACCTCTTGCGCGGCTTTGTCAGCGAAAACCGCATGGGCCTGCTTCTGATCTCGCACGATCTCGCGGTCGTCACCGAGATGGCCGACCGCATCACCATTCTGCGCCATGGCGAAGTGATGGAAGCCGGCGACACCGCACGCACGCTGTCTGAACAGCTGCATCCCTACACGCGCCAGCTGGCGCTGGCCTCGATGCACGTGCCCGCGCGCGCCAAAGTTCACGCCACCGGATCGGCCAAGCCGCTGCTTGAGGTCGAAGGCGTGACCCGCGACTATCCCGGGCGGCGTACATCCCTGTTCAAACCCGCTCCCCCGATCCGCGCTGTCGACGACGTCTCCTTGTCGCTGGCGCCGGGCCAATCGGTGGCGCTGGTCGGCCGCTCCGGCTGCGGCAAGTCAACGCTTGCCCGCATGATCCTGGCGCTCGACAAATCGACATCGGGCACGATCCGCTTTCGCGGCGAGACCATCACCGGCAAAAGCGAAGCGGAGCTCAAAGCCGCGCGGCGCGACATGCAGGTGGTGTTCCAGGATCCCTACGGCTCTTTCGACCCGCGCCAGAAGGTCGAGAAACTGGTCGCCGAGCCGCTGCATATACTGGAAAAGAAGCCGACACCGGCCGAGCGGCGCGAGATGGTGGCGCATGCGCTGCACGAGGTCGGCCTCGGCGTCAGCGACATGGACAAATATCCGCATGAGTTTTCCGGCGGCCAGCGCCAGCGCCTGTCGATCGCCCGCGCCATTATCACCAGGCCGAAGCTGGTCGTCGCCGACGAGCCGGTCTCGGCGCTCGACGTCTCGATCCGCGCCCAGATCCTCGATCTGTTCGCAGAGCTCAACCAGAAGCTCGGCATCGCCTATCTCTTCATCACTCACGATTTGACCGTCGCCCGCTCCATCACCGATGAGGTGCTGGTCATGCATGACGGCAGGATCGTCGAGCGCGGCAAGACCGGTGACGTGCTCGATCATCCGCAGTCGGAGGCGGCCAGGGCGCTGGTCGCGGCTGCGCCCGATCTGCATCGGGCGATCGCTCACCGTATGCAGGAACAGGGGTGAGTGACCGGTTCGCGCAGCGAATTCATCGTGCCAGTGGCACGATGAAAGGTCACGAACGCTGGGACGCTGCGAAGCAGCGGGGACCCGGCTGGGCGGCCGTTGCCCCTGGTCTGCCTCACTCCTCCGGCTTCACCACATCGACCGGGCTTATGTCGAGCAAATCGAGCGTGCGGCGCAACAGCCGCACCTCGCTCTCTGCCAGTTTGGAATCGGCTTTGGCGATCTCCGCCATGTGGAGCGCCAGCAACTTGCGCCGTTCGACATCGAGATCGCGGAACAGCGCAATGGCTTGCGAACCGTTGGTCTCGTAGCCGAAGTCATTGAGATATTCGATGACCGCGTCGATGCTGGTTTCCGGGATGCCGAAGGCGTCCTTGCAGATACGCCGGAAGGCGACCATTTCGCTCTCCGAAACCGAGCCGTCGGCCAGGATCATGCGAAACAGCATCAAGAGTTCCGCCGACAGCACCGGGTCGTCGGCAACCTTGCGCACGCCGGGGTCACCATCGAAGATCGAGCGTATCTGGTCGAGCAATGCCATCGCCAACAGTGTCCCCTTTTCCGCGTCCGCCCAGCGCACATGACCCAAAACTGCGCAGCGGTACTGAGATAATGACATGCACCACAGGAAATCCAAGCGCAACGCGCTTGGATGGACGTAGCGCGGAATCGGCCTTGCGCAAACCGGATGGCCATGAGAAGGCGCGGCACCACCTTTCCCGCCGGAATGTTCAGAAAATCCCGATGCTCGACCTCGCTACCCAGACCGTCATCATGCTTGCCTTCGCCGCCTTTGCAGCCGGCTTTGTCGATTCGATAGCCGGCGGCGGCGGGCTGATCACCATCCCGGCCCTGCTGCTTGCCGGCTTCCCGCCGGTCGCAGCACTTGGAACCAACAAGCTGCAGGGCATTTTCGGCACCGCTTCGGCGACCATCCACTACGCCATGAATGGCCATGTCGATCTGCGCCGACAGCTGCCATCGGCGCTTCTGGCCCTTGCCGGCAGTGCCGTCGGCGCCTTGCTGGCGGCATTCGTGCCGGGTGATCTCCTGCGGGCGCTGCTGCCGCTGCTTTTAATCGCCATCGCGATCTACTTCGCCGTGAAACCCAACATGAACGATGTCGACCGCGCCGAGCGCCTGTCGCCCTTCCTGTTCGGGCTGGTCATCGCCCCTTTGGTCGGCTTCTATGACGGGCTGTTCGGGCCGGGAGCCGGCTCCTTCTACATGCTGGCCTTCGTCAGCCTCGCCGGCTTCGGCGTGCTCAAGGCCACGGCACACACCAAGCTGCTCAATTTCGCCTCCAACATTGGCGGCTTCATCGTCTTTGCCGTCGCCGGCGTCGTCTACTGGAAGATCGGGCTGATGATGGGCGTCGCCCAGTTCCTCGGCGCCCGGCCGGCGCCAGCCTTGCCATCCGCATCGGCGCCCGGCTGATCAAGCCGCTGCTGGTGATCATCTGCCTGGCGCTGGCGGTGAAGCTGCTGGCCGACCCGGCAAACCCATTGCGCCAGCTGATTGGTGTATAAGCCTCACGCCTGATAGAGTGCCGTTGTACGAATCATGTTGGAGGGACCACACATGAATCTTAGTGCACCCACTCAGCTTGTTTTCATCATATCCCTTGTCATCGCCATCATCGGCGTGCTCGCCGCGCTTGGCGTTCTTGCGTTCATTCCTCTGGCTGCGGTGTGGATTGTCCTCATCGCATACATCGTGCTTGCCGCCGCCTGCCTGATGCGCGGCGCCTAGGCACCCGCGACCTCTGCAATTCGAAGCGCCCGGTCAAAAGCCGGGCGCTTTTGCTTTGGATGCATGGTCTGTTAGGCTCTTCCGCGCGGAGGTTGACCATGAAGCAAAGCGGACGCGCAGACCCGAGGATGACGAAACGGTGGACGGCCCTACCTCGCTAACCCAAAAATCGCATCGCAATCGAGATGGCGCTCCAGTTCGGCTGCGATCTCGTCCAGAGCGTTTTCCACCTCCGCCCGATAGTCGACGCCGCCGCCTTTCACGCCGAGGCTTTCCAGGAATCTCGCCCGGAAAGCGTCGGCGGAAAACAGGCCGTGCAGATAGCTGCCAAAAACCTTGCCATCGGCGGAAATGGCACCGTCGTCGATGCCGTTGATCACAGCCGACGGCCGCGCCATGTCCGGCCCGGTGGTGCGGCCGAGATGGATTTCGTAGCCCTCGAGCGCCAGGCCGAACGGCACCGAGCGCGCGCTGACATTGCGCACCGTCTTTTCCGGTTCCATCACCGTCTCGATGTCGAGCAGACCAAGACCTTCCGCCTCGGTGACGCTGCCCTCGATGCCATCGGGATCGCGCACCAGGCGGCCGAGCATCTGGAAACCGCCGCAAATGCCGACGATATGGCCGCCGCGTTTGCGGTGGGCGAGGAGATCGCGATCCCAGCCATTCTCGCGGAACTTCATGAGATCGCCGATCGTCGATTTGGAACCGGGAATGACCACCAGGCCGGCATCCTCCGGCAAGCGCTGCCCCGGCGGCACGAACACCACTTCGACCTGCGGCTCGGCCTTGAGCGGGTCGAGGTCGTCGAAATTGGCGATGCGCGACAGCATCGGCACCGCGACCTTCAACGCCCGCTTCTCGCCCGACGTCACGCGTTCGAGCACGACCGAATCCTCGGACGGCAATCGCGCCGCCGCCTTCAGCCACGGCACGACGCCAAAGCAGCGCCAGCCGGTGAAGCTTTCGATCGACCGGATGCCGTCGTCGAACAGCGAGACATCGCCGCGGAACTTGTTGATGAGGTAGCCGACGATCATGCGCCTGTCTTCCTCCGGCAGGATCAGATGCGTGCCGGCGACCGAAGCGATGACGCCACCGCGGTCGATGTCGCCGACCAAGATGACCGGCACGTCGGCGCGCGTGGCAAAGCCCATATTGGCGATGTCGCGGCTGCGCAGGTTGATTTCGGCCGGCGATCCGGCGCCCTCGACGATGACCAGATCGGCGCCCTCACCGACCTTCGTCCAGGACTCCAGCAAGGCGTCCATCAGCCCCGCTTTCATTGTCTGGTAGTCGCGCGCTCGCGCCTCGCCGAACACCTTGCCTTGCACGATCACCTGCGAACCGATGTCGCTCTGGGGTTTGAGCAGCACCGGATTCATATGCACGGTCGGCTGAACACCACACGCCAGCGCTTGCAGCCATTGCCCACGGCCAATCTCGCCGCCGCCGGCGCGGTTGTCGCCGGGAATGTCGGCGACGGCGGCATTGTTCGACATGTTCTGCGGCTTGAACGGCCTGACTTTCAGCCCGCGATTCCTGGCCGCGCGGCAGAGACCCGCCACCAACACGGTCTTGCCGACATCCGAGCCCGTGCCTTGCAGCATGATCGCCTTGGCCATGCTCAGCCCCTGCCCTGCGCGCCGGAAACGGTCGATTTCTGCGACAGCGGCCCGCCGCGCCAGATGTAAAGCGCCAGCAGCGGCTCGCTGCCGGTGCGCATGGCATGGCTGACATTGGAGGCGTGATGGATAATTTCGCCCGCCTGGCGAACATGAAAGCCGCCCTCGCCCATGCGCCATTCGGTGCCGCCGGTCAGCGGAATGTAGATCTCCTCGGCAATGTGATGATGGTCGGGATAGGTGATGCCAGGCCCCAGGATCAGCAATCCGGCCGCGACCTCTTCATTGGCGAAATGGCCGCGCGTGCCAAACACCTCCAGCCAGCCGTATTTCTGCAAGAACGCTTCACCAAAATCGCTCGCGTTGTAGGTCTGCCCCCAGCACAGATCGTCACGAAGCTCCGCCAGCAGTTGCACCACAGGCTGCGGGTCCGGCGGCGCCAGTTCGACAATGCGGTCGAGCAGACCGAGGCACGGCAGCGGATGCGCTTCGAGCACGCGCGCCGTCATATTCCAGCCGATCCGGGTCACGGCGTCCCGCACCAGCGCGTTGTCCACGCCTCGGAGATAGTCATGGAAGCGGTCGAGCAATTCGTCGAAATGTGTCGGCACGCAATGCTCCGTTGATCCATTCATGCACAGCGGCTGCGCGGCGAGCCGGGTTGCGCGGCGGCATCATTGGTCTAGATTGGGCGGCGCGCAAAGCCAAAAACAACAGGCCAGCAAGCCAACCCCCAATGGGGAACACAGGGAGCACGCCATGGACGCCGCGGTCGATGCGAGCACCAGCCAGTTCGAGCTCAACGAGGAACAGCGCGCCATCCAGGAGATGGCACAGGCCTTCGCCGCCGATCGCGTTGCGCCCAATGCGCTCGACTGGGACCGGGCAAGACACTTTCCCGCCGATGTAATCCGCGAGACCGGCCCGCTTGGCCTTGGCGGCATCTATGTCAGGGACGATGTCGGCGGCTCGGCGCTCGGCCGGCTCGACGCTGTGCTGATCTTCGAGGCACTGTCGCACGCCGATCCGGCGTTTTCCTCCTTCATCTCGATCCACAATATGGCGGCGTCGATGATCGACCGCTTCGGCGACGACGAGCAGCGCCAACGCTTCCTGCCGAAGCTGACCTCGATGGAATGGCTGGCGAGCTACTGCCTGACCGAGCCGGGCTCAGGCTCGGATGCCGCGGCGCTGAAGACGCGCGCGGTGAAGAGCGGCGACGACTATGTGCTTAACGGCGCCAAGCAGTTCATCTCCGGGGCCGGCGACAGCGACCTCTATGTCGTCATGGCGCGCACCGGCGCCGACGGGCCGAAAGGCATTTCCACCTTCGTTGTATCAAAGGATGCGCCCGGCCTGTCCTTCGGCGCCAACGAGCACAAGATGGGCTGGCACATGCAGTCGACCCGCCAAGTTATCTTCGAGGACTGCAAGGTGCCTGCAGAGAATCTGCTGTCGGGCGAAGGCGCCGGTTTCGGCATCGCAATGGCCGGGCTCGATGGCGGCCGCCTCAACATCGCCGCCTGTTCGCTCGGCGGCGCGCAATCTGCACTCGACAAGGCGCTGTCCTATACCGCCGAGCGCAAGGCTTTCGGCTCGAAGATCAACCAGTTCCAGGCGCTGCAGTTCAGGTTGGCCGACATGGAGACCGAATTGCAGGCAGCGCGGATCTTTCTCTACGCCGCCGCCTCGAAACTCGACCGCAAGGGGCCGGATGCCGGCAAATGGTCGGCCATGGCCAAGCGCTTCGTCACCGACATCGGCTTCAACGTCGCGAACGAGGCGCTGCAGCTGCATGGCGGTTATGGCTATCTTCATGATTACGGTATCGAAAAACTGGTGCGCGACCTGCGCGTTCACCAGATCCTCGAAGGCACCAACGAGATCATGCGCGTCATCATCGCGCGGGCGTTGATCGGACGGCAGTAGGCAGTATGCAGTAGGCAGTAGGCAGTAGGCAGTAGGCAGTAGGCAAAGGATGACCGGCAAGATCAACTCGTACAAGGATCTTATCGTATGGCAGCAGGCGATGGATCTGGCTGTCAGCACCTACTCATTGACCAAGACATGGCCCAAAGAGGAATTATATGGGCTGACCAGCCAAATCCGCCGTTCAGCAACCTCTATCCCTGCAAACATCGCGGAAGGCTATGGCCGAGACAACCGAGGCTCCTATCAGCAATTTCTCAGGATAGCCCAAGGCTCGCTTAAGGAGTTCGAGACACACCTCCAAGTCGCTCAACGCATTGGCGTTGCCACGCATGGGCAAGCTGAGCACCTGCTTCTGGCGGCCGAGGCCATCGGAAAATGCTTCGCCAACTTATTCTCAAACTCGCACCCGAATAGGTCGCCCTACTGCCTACTGCCTACTGCCTACTGCCTACTGCCTACTGCCTACTGCCTACTGCCTACTGCCTACTGCCTACTCATCATGGAGCACCGCTATGACCACTGTCGCCTTCATCGGCTTGGGGAATATGGGCAACCCCATGGCTGCCAATCTCGTCAAGGCGGGGCATGCCGTGAACGGTTTCGACCTCATGCCGGAGAACCTCGCCGTCGCCAGGGAACATGGCGTGACGGCCATGGCGAATGCCGTGGCGGCGGTGAAAGACGCCGATGTCGTGATCACCATGCTTCCCGCCGGCAAGCACGTGCTCTCGGTCTACGAGGACATCGCACCCAAGGCCAAACCAGGCGCCCTGTTCATTGATTCCTCGACCATCGATGTCGAGTCGGCCCGCAAGGCGCATGCCGTAGCAAGGGAGCACGGGCTGCATTCCATCGACGCCCCCGTCTCCGGCGGCACCGGCGGTGCTGCTGCGGGAACGCTAACCTTCATGGCCGGCGGCGCCAAGGATGCCTTCGCTAAGGCCGAACCGGTCCTGAAGCCGATGGCCGGCCGCATCGTCCATTGCGGCGACGACGGCGCCGGTCAGGCAGCCAAAATCTGCAACAACATGATGCTCGGCATTTCGATGATCGGCGTCGCAGAGGCCTTCGTGCTGGCCGAAAAGCTCGGCCTCTCGCATCAGGCCCTGTTCGACGTTGCCTCGACCTCGTCGGGCCAGTGCTGGTCGCTGACCACCTATTGCCCGGTGCCGGGTCCCGTGCCGGCCTCACCCGCCAACCGCGACTACAAACCGGGCTTTGCCGCGGCACTCATGCTGAAGGACCTGAAGCTGGCGCAGGAGGCGGCCCAAAGCGCCGGCGCGGTGACGCCAATGGGGGCCGAAGCAGCCCAGCTTTATGCGCTGTTCAACGCCCAGGGAAATGGCGGATCGGATTTTTCCGGCATCATAAATTTCCTTCGCGGCAGTTCTCTATAAGTTTCGAATTTGGCAGCGCTTTTCTCGATTTTTATTGCGCGGAAAAATTGCAAATTTAGATTTGCTTAAGCTCTCGATAACCCGGCGGTAACGATGTGCCTATATAACGGATGGCGAGGCGGACATATCGCATCCGCCCGGCGCCCCGGATAAGGTCTCGCGTACCGGAGCCCGTAAGTTTCGCAAGTGTATTGTTGGCGAAATGCCGTGCGTATCTGGCAAAGCCGCGTTCCCATGGAACGCGGTTTTTGCGTTTTGCAGTACTATACTGCTCGGTCTGAATTATTATTCCGATTGCAGCGTTCGGAATTGCCTCATGGTCTTCATTGACCAGCACGATCGGTGCGCTGACCCCGTCGACCCTGACGATAAGCAGGCGCACAGTCCGGGCGCCCTGTTTGCAAGGCGCCCGGCGCTCGTTTCATCTACTTCTTGCGCAAATCCGCTTGCGCCAGATCCAGCGCTTTGGCGATGCGATCGCAAGCCATGTCGATCGTCGCGCGGGTCCAGATCAGCGGCGGCGACAGGATCATCGTGTCGCCGGTGGCGCGCAGCATCAGGCCTTGGGCGATGGCGTGGTCGCGAATGGTGACGGCGGCACTGCCCGCCGGCAGGAAGCGCTCCTTGGTCGCCTTGTCCTTGACGATCTCGATCGCGCCCATCAGCCCGATCGATCGCACCTCGCCGACCAGTTCGTGGCCGGCAATGCGCTCCTGCAGCGCCTGGGCGAAGTAAGGTCCGGTGTCGTTCCTGACCCTGTCGACTAGGCCTTCTCGCTCCATGATCTCGAGATTCTTCAGCGCCACCGCGCAGGCCACCGGGTGACCCGAATAGGTATAGCCGTGGTAGAATTCACCGCCCTTTTCGACCAGCGTCGCCGCGATA
Source organism: Mesorhizobium sp. M0676 (assembly GCF_040320535.1). Lineage (NCBI taxonomy): Bacteria > Pseudomonadati > Pseudomonadota > Alphaproteobacteria > Hyphomicrobiales > Phyllobacteriaceae > Mesorhizobium > Mesorhizobium sp. M0676. The sequence continues at coordinate 83,908 of NZ_JAMYPU010000011.1, read as the reverse complement.
CGGTCGCCGACCAGCAGCGCCGACAGCGGCTGATAGCCCGAGGTCAGTGCCTTGGCCGTGGTGATGGTGTCCGGCTCGATGCCGAAGGTCTGCGCCGCAAACCATTCGCCGGTGCGGCCATAGCCGGTGATGACCTCGTCCAGCATCAAAAGCACATCGTATTTGCGGCAGATGCGCTGCACTTCCGGCCAATAGCTCATCGGCGGTATTTTCACCCCGCCCGCTCCCATCACCGGCTCGCCGATGAAGGCGGCGACCTTGTCGGCGCCGGCCTCCAGAATGGCATCCTCGACCGCCTTGGCCGCGCGCAGGCCGAAATCATGGTCGCTTTCGCCAGGCAGCGCCAACTCATAGGCATAGGGCATCATCACATGGACGATGTTGGGAACCGCCCCGCCGAGCTGCTTGTGCATCAAATCCATGCCGCCGAGCGACGTGCCGGCGACGGTCGAGCCGTGATAGCCCATCTTGCGCGAGATGATGCGGTTCTTCTCCGGTTTGCCTTCCAGCACCCAATAGTGGCGCACGAGCCGCAGCGCCGTGTCGTTGGCCTCCGAGCCGGAGGAGCCGTAAAACACCTGGGCGATGCCCTTGGGCGCCAGCTCGGCCAGCTTCTTCGACAGCAGCACGGGCGTCGGCGTCGAGCATTTGAAGAAGGAATTGTAGTAGGGCAATTCCTTCATCTGCGCGTAAGCGGCGTCGGCCAGCTCGTCGCGGCCATAGCCGACATTGACGCACCACAGCCCGGCCATGCCGTCGAGTATTTCGGTGCCGTCGGCATCGTAGATGAACGGGCCGTTGGCGTGGGTGATGATGCGCGAGCCGGTCTCGCGCAATTCCTTGTGGTCGGTGAAGGGATGCAGATGATGCGCGGCGTCAATCTGCTGAAGCTGCTTCAGCGAATAGTTCTGGTAAGTCATGGGTTTGCTCTTTCCTCTGGAATCAAACCGGCAAGCTGCCGGGGCGACTTCGTCAGAGGACGGCGGGCGGCGAATAGCCGATGCGGGCGCACAGCCTGAGCAGTTCGGCGCGCAGCGTGCGCGGCGACGGTGTCACCGCGACCCCGAAGGCGCCGGATGTGCTCATGTAGACCATGGCGGCAGTCTATGCCGCCCGAGGCCCGGAATTCAAGCGGTGCCGCTCAATACCCTTTGCAGGAACACGTATTTCATGGCGGTTTGCGCCGCTTGCGGCCGGCGGTCGCCGCGACCGCCATGGCCGCCTTCCGTCTCCTCGAAGAACAACGTCTTGCCGTGACCTGCTTCCTGCAGCTTCGCCGCCATCTTGCGGGCGTGGCCGGGATGGACGCGGTCGTCGGCGGTCGATGTCGTGAGCAGCACCGGGGGATAGACGGCATCGGCCGAGACATGATGGTACGGCGAATAGGCGGCGAGCCACTTGGCTTCTTCCGGTTTTGCCGGATCGCCATATTCGCCGATCCACGAGGCGCCTGGCGGCAGTTCGGTGTAGCGCAGCATGTCGAGCAGCGGCACCTCGATGATGACGGCGCCGAACAGTTCGGGATGCTGCGTCAGGGAAACGCCGGTAAGCAGGCCGCCATTCGAGCCGCCCTGGATGCCGAGGGAAGCAGCCGTGGCTATGCCGCGCCTGACGACGTCCTGCGCCACCGCGGCGAAATCGTCGAAGGCAGTCTGGCGATTGCCCTTCAGCGCCGCCTGATGCCAGGCCGGCCCAAACTCACCGCCGCCGCGAATGCAGGCCTGCACATAGGCATTGCCCTTCTCCAGCCACAGCCTGCCGCGCACGCCGGCATAGCCGGGCAGCAGCGGTATTTCGAAGCCGCCATAACCATAGAGAAGCGTCGGTACCGGACCCTTCTGGTCGCGCCGCCTGACGACGAAATACGGGATCATGGTGCCGTCCTTCGAGCGCGCCTCGAACTGTTCGGAGACCAGCGGCGCGGCGTCGAACCGCGCCGGCTGCGATTTCACGGTGGCCAGCGTCACCCCGTCATCGTCCGACCAGATGATCGAACTCGGCGTCAGGAAATCGGTGAAGGAGAAGGAGACGCTGGAACCGAAATGCTCGGCATGCGCGATGCCGACATTGCCGTTCTCGGGCAGCGCCACCGGCTTCAGCGACCAGCGGTCGCCGCTGCGCTGGGCGACGATGACCTTGCCGCGCACATTGTCCATCAGGTTGATGAACAGCCGGTCCTGCGTGCGGGCAATGCCGGCGATCGACACGCGATGCGCCGGCTGAAGCATGGTTTCGACAGGACCCAGTTCGCCGGTGTCGATCCAGCGTTCGAAATCCAGGGAATAGAGGCCGTCCGGCAGGCATTCGGTGCCATCCGGCGCCGTCCACGGGCTGCGCACGCCGAACACAAACCGACCCTTGAACAGGGTGCTGTCGGTGACATCGTCCGGCAACGGGATGCGGCGGTTTTCGCCCGACGGCAGGCGCAGAAAACTGTGCGAGGAGAAGAAGGCGATCGTGCGGGCCAGAAACAAATACTGCCTGTCGCCATCATGCTCGACCCCCGCGCCGGCCGCGAGATCCTGCTTCTCGGCCTCGAAGATCGGCGTCGCCTCCTCCAACCGGGTGCCGCGCTTCCACAGCTTGACGACGCGCGGATAACCGGACTGGGTCTTGTCGTCTTCATCGAAGGCAGCCGAGACAATGACCGTGTCCTTGTCCAGCCAGGAAAAGCCGGATTTCGAAGCGGGAGCGCGGAAGCCGCCCTCGATGAAGGATTTGGTCTCGATGTCGAATTCGCGCATCTCGCTGGCATCGCCGCCATCCGGCGACATCGCCACCAGGCAAAGGTTGAAATCGGGGTAAAGGCGGCTGGCGCCGCTGAACACCCACTTCACCCCCTCCTTGGCCGACAGCACGTCGAAGTCGATGATCGTCTCCCACACAGGCTTCTCGGTCTTGTAGGAAGCAACCGTCGTGCGGCGCCAGAGGCCGAGCACATTGGTCTTGTCCTGCCAGAAATTATAGACTTGACCGTTGAGCGCGGCACCGACCGCAATGTTGTCCTCGGCCGTCATCAGGTCGAGCGCCGTCTCGAACGCCGCCTGGTAGGACGGATCGCCCTGCAGTTCGGCCATGGTGATCTCGTTCTGGCGATGCACCCAGTCGAGCGATTCCTTGCTGGTCCGGTCCTCCAACCAGAGGAACTTGTCCTCCGCGGTGGCATCCGTCTGGCGTTTTGTCGTCGATTGGGTCACGCATGGTCTCCAGGCTAGTGGCGGGCAGCCCTGCCTACATCGCGTTGCAAGCGGTTTTATTCAAGATGGTGACGTCAGGTCATCGGGGGAATGCGACCTCAAACCATCCGCCGGCGCAGGACCGTGGCCACAGCCAATGCCAGACAAATCGTGCCCAGCGTGATCGGCAGGCCGGAGGCGCCGATCACATCCATGACGCCACCCGCCAGCGGCGGCACCACGATGCCGCCGATGCCCCACATCAGGGAGAAGGCGGCATTGCCGGCGACCAGCGCCGAGCCGGTAAAGCGCTCGCCGAGCTCGATGATCGACATGGTGTAGATGCCATAGGAGACCGCGCCCCAGATAAAGACGCAAGGCCAGATCAGCGGCGTCTCGATGAGCAGCGGCAACAGGGCGCAGCCCAGCACCGTCACCACGACGCAGATGAATCGCACCAGCCGCGCCGTCAGCCGTTCCGCCAGCAAGCCGAGCGGCACCTGCATGGCGATGTTCCTGCGATCATCACCGACAGCAGCGCCGACATGCGCGCTTCCGCGATGCCATGGTGCGTGCCGTAGACCGGCAGCAGCGCCAGCACGCCCTGTTCGAAACCGGCGGCAACGACCACCGCCGACAGCAGTAGCCATGCCAGTGGCATGAAGCCCATGACCGAAACCCTGCGCCCGGCTTCGTCGACCTTCGGCAGTCGCGGCAGCACCAGCCCCAGGCAGGCGCCGCAAAGGATGAAGGCGGCGATCCCCACCAGGAATGGCGGCCATCCCACGGTGCCGACAGCGAGCAGGCAGAGCGGCCCGGCAGCGAAGCCGGCCGAGATGATGGTTGATAGACACCCATGACGCGACCGCAGCGCGATGGCGGCGCCAGTGCGATGACCCAGATTTCGCTCAAGACATAGAGCGGATTGGTCACCACGCCGATCAAGAAGCGCAGCGGAAACCACAGATAGACATTCTGCGTCCAGCCGATCAGCGCAAGCACAATAGCCGAAAGCGCCGCGCAGGTAAGCGCGGTGCGCCCTGCGCCGAACCGGCGCGCCAGTGCCGGGATCAGCGGCGACGAGACGATGAAGCCGATCGGCGTCATTGCCGCCGAGAGCCCGATGATGGCCGGCGAAACGCCTTGGCGTTGCAGGATGAAGCTCAGCAACGGATAGGACAGGCCTTGCGCGATGGCGAACACCGAGACGGTCGCGATCACGCCGCTGATCGCCGCCCACTGCATCTTCTCGTTGTCAGCTTCCGCCAGGTTCATCATTGGCACCTAAACCAGGCTCAGGACTAGCTTTTCTGTCCGACGCGGGTAAGCCCCGCCCTGGGAAAAACCGTTTGCTCCAGACAAGGCCTGTCAGGAGTTTTTGGCCTGTCAGGAGTTTTGGGCCGTCAGGAGTTTTGGGCCGTCAGGAGTTTTGGCGCTTGAACGATCGGTAGAGCGCGAAGCTCACCAGCAGCGCGTCGAGTCCGGCGATCACCACCGGCAGGCCGAGCGGACCGATGACCTGCATCAGCGCACCGGCGCCGGGCGGGCCGACAATGCCGCCGGCGCCCCACATCAAGGCAAAGGCGGCGTTACCGGCGACCAGCACGGTTCCCTTGAAGCGGCTGCCGAGCTCCACCAGCGCCATGGTGTAGACGCCATAGCCGAGCGCTCCCATGACGAGAAGGACGAGCCAGATCGCCGGCGTCGTGATCAACAACGGCAGCAAAACCGCGCAGGCCGTTGTCGCCAACGCACAGAAGATGATCATCGCCCGCCCGCCGAAACGCTCGGCAAGCAGGCCGAGCGGGATTTGCAGGAAGATGTTTCCCAGCGACAGTGCCATCACCAGGGCCGCCAGCGTCCTTTCGGGCAGGCCATAGGCAGCACCGAAGACCGGCATCAATGCGTAGGTGCCCTGCTGGACCGCCGCTGAAACCAGCACGGCAAACAACAGCGCCGGCGCCAGCCTGGCGAAACCGAAAAAGCCGCCGGGCAATTGGCCGTCATCCTCGAAGCCGGCGAGGCTTGACGAAACAGCACGAAGGATCGCGGCGCACAGGATGAAGCCGGCCATGCCGACCAGGAAAGGAACCCAGCCCGATATCCCTACCGCGGTCAGGACCAAAGGCCCCGCAGCATAGCCAGCGCCCAGCACGGTGTTGAATGCCCCCATCACCCTGCCGCGGCGCGACGGCGGCGCCAGCGACAGCGCCCATACTTCGCCCAGTATATAGAGCGGGTTGATGACGATACCGATAATGAAGCGGATGACGAACCAGCCCACCCAGTCCTGCAGGTAGCCGATGCCGAGGAAGCACAGCGCCCCAATCAATGAGCAACCCACAGCCAGGTTGCGCGCGCCGACCAGCCGAACGGCTGCCGGCACGAACGAGGCCGAAAGGATCAGGCCAAGCGGCATCATCGCTGCCGACAAGCCGATCAGCGCCGGCGACATGCCTTGCTTCTGCATAAGCAGCGTAAACAGCGGCGAGCTCAGCCCTTGCGCCGCACCGAACATCGCGAGGGCGGCAGTTACGCCGGCAAGCGCTGCCCATTGCGTCCCCGCTTCGCCATCGCTCGAACCGGTCGCAGCCATGATGCCTTCCACATGAATTGCCGGCCCATCCAGCGGCAAACCACTGAGCTAGCGGTTCGATTTAGGGAAAGGAAGGGCCGCGCCTGAAATCCCCTTGCGCCAAGAGCCGCAGTGGGCGCGTCCTGTCCGCCAATCCCGGCAAGGTTGTCAGCTGTCGGACTGCCGTTCGGGCATGTCGCTTCCCTCGTCCTAGTGGTCGCCGCCTCCGCAATGGCCGGACAGCCGCCGGTCCATTATGCCGCCCGCTACCAGCATCGTACGAGGACCATCATGACCGCCGCCCTGCACCCAGCCGAACCGCCTTTGGCAACCGACCGCGCCCGTCGCGGTGGCCGTGCGGGCAAGCGCGCCGGCGGCTCGGCCGCCTTCGAACAGCCGGCTTTTCGGCAACTGAGAAATCCGCTAACGCCGACCAAGCTGGTCTCTGACGACGAGCTGGAATCGATCCACCTCGCCTCGCTGCGCGTCTTGAGGGAAATAGGCGTCGACGTGCTGCATGACGAAGCGCGCCGCATCATGAAGGAAAATGGCGCCGATGTCCGCGAGGGCAGCGAGCGCGTGCGCTTCGACAGCGACATGATCCTCGATCTCATCTCCAACTGCCCGTCGGAATTCACGCTCCATGCCCGCAACCCGGCGCACAATGTGCGCTTCGGCGGCAACAATGTGATCCTGTCGATGATGGCGTCGGCACCGAACTGCTCCGACCTCGATCGCGGCCGCCGTCCGGGCAACCAGCAGGACTACCGCAACTTCCTGCGCCTGGCGCAGATGCACAACATCCTGAACTGCACCGGCGGTTATCCGGTCGAGCCGACCGACATCCATCCTTCCGTGCGCCACCTCGAATGCATCCGCGACCTCGCCACGCTGACCGACAAGGTGTTCCACATCTATTCGCTCGGCAAGGAGCGCAATGTCGATGGCATCGAGATCGCCAGGATCGCCCGCGGCATCAGCCATGAGCAGATGCTCGAAGAGCCGTCCGTCTTCACCATCATCAACACCAATTCGCCGCTGAAACTGGATGTGCCGATGATGGAAGGCATCATCCAGATGTCGAGCAAGGGTCAGGTCGTCGTCATCACGCCCTTCACCCTGTCCGGCGCGATGGCGCCGGTGACCATCGCCGGTGCGCTGGTGCAGCAAAATGCCGAGGCGCTGTCCGGCATCGCCTTTGCCCAGATGGTGAGAAAGGGCGCGCCGGTTGGCTATGGCGGCTTCACCTCGAATGTCGACATGAAGTCGGGCTCGCCGGCCTTCGGCACGCCTGAATATATGAAGGCGCAGCTTGTCGGCGGCCAGCTTGCCCGCCGTTACAAGATCCCCTACCGCACCTCCAATACCTGCGCCGCCAACACCGTCGACGCGCAGGCAGCCTATGAAAGTGTGTTCTCGCTGTGGGGCGCCATCCAGGGCGGCGGCAATCTGATGATGCACGGCGCCGGCTGGCTCGAAGGCGGCCTGCGCTGTTCCTACGAGAAGACCATGCTGGACATCGACCTGTTGCAGATGGTGGCCGAGTTCCTCACCCCGCTCGACCTGTCCGACGAAGCGCTCGGCTTCGACGCCATCCAGTCGGTCGGCCCCGGCGGCCATTTCTTCGGCACCCAGCACACGCAGGACCGCTACAAGACAGCCTTCTACTCGCCCATCCTCTCCGACTGGCGCAATTTCGAGACCTGGGCCGAAGCCGGATCGCCGACCGCGCTGGAAAAGGCCAACAAGGTCTGGAAGGAGCGGCTGGCATCCTACGAGGAACCCTATATGGACCCGGCGATCCGTGAAGAGCTCAACGACTTCGTCGAAAAGCGCACGGCCGAAGGCGGCGCGCCGACCGATTTTTGATCGGCAAGCAACTGGCGGCATCCTGCCAACCGACACACCTGATTCAATTTACGCAAAAACGGACCTATCTCTCATGAAATCTCATGTAAAAGCGGTTGTCATTGGCGGCGGCGTCGTTGGCTGCTCGGTGCTCTATCACCTGGCCAAGGCCGGCTGGACCGACATCATGCTGATCGAGCGGTCCGAGCTCACCTCCGGCTCGTCCTGGCACGCAGCCGGCGGCTTCCACACGCTGAACGGCGATCCCAACGTCGCCAAACTGCAGGCCTATACGGTGCAGCTCTACAAGGAGATCGAGGAAATCTCCGGCCAGTCCTGCTCGCTGCATCTGACCGGCGGCGTGATGATGGCCGATACGCCCGAGCGCATGGATTTTCTGCGCCTGGCCCACGCCAAGGGCCGCTATCTCGGCATGGACACCGAGCTGATCACGCCCTCCGAAGCCAAGGCGATGTTCCCGCTGATGGACGAGACCAATTTCGTCGGCGCCATGTGGGATCCGGTCGAAGGCCATCTCGATCCCTCCGGCACGACGATCGCCTACTCCAAGGCGGCCAAGAAGCTGGGCGCCGAGATCGTGCTGCGCAACCGCGTCGTCGACTTGACGCAGGAAGTTGACGGCACCTGGAACGTCGTCACCGAACAGGGCACCGTCCACGCCGAGCATGTCGTCAACTGCGGCGGCCTGTGGGCGCGCGAGATCGGCCGCATGGTCGGCGTCGAACTGCCGGTGCTGGCCATGGAGCACATGTACCTGCTCACCGAGCCGATGCCCGAGGTCGAAGAGTTCAACAAATCGACCGGCCGCGAGATGATCGGCGTGCTCGACTTCAAGGGCGAGATCTACACCCGACAAGAGCGCAACGGCATCCTGCTCGGCACCTATGAAAAGGCCTGCAAGCCATGGTCGCCGGTCAACACGCCGTGGGATTTCGGCCATGAACTGCTGCCGCCCGACCTCGACCGCATCGCGCCGTCGCTGGAGATCGGCTTCAAGCATTTCCCCGGCATCGAGAAAGCCGGCATCAAGCAGATCATCAACGGCCCCTTCACCTTCGCGCTCGACGGAAATCCGCTGGTCGGGCCGGTGCAGGGTCTGACCAATTTCTGGTGCGCCTGCGCCGTCATGGCCGGCTTCAGCCAGGGCGGCGGCGTCGGCCTCGCGCTGTCCAACTGGATGGTGCATGGCGATCCCGGCTTCGACGTCTGGGGCATGGATGTCGCCCGCTTCGGCGAGTGGGCCGGCCTGCGCTACACCAACGCAAAGGTGCGCGAAAACTATTCGCGCCGCTTCTCCATCCGCTTCCCCAATGAAGAGCTGCCGGCTGCGCGTCCGGCGCAGACGACGCCGCTCTATGACACGATGCTCGCCAACAACGCCGTCATGGGCGATAGCTGGGGCCTGGAGACCCCGCTGTGGTTCGCGCCGAAGGGCAAGGAGCCGAAGGACGTCGTCTCCTTCCACCGCTCAAACGATTTCGGTCCTATCGGCGAGGAAGTGCGCGCCACGCGCGAACGCGTCGGCGTCACCGAAATCGCCAACTTCGCCAAATACGAAGTGTCGGGACCTGCGGCTGAGGATTTCCTCAACCGGCTGATGACCAACCGCATGCCGAAGATCGGCCGCATCGTGCTGACGCCGATGATCAACGAGTTCGGCAAGCTGATCGGCGACTTCACCATCGCCAAGGCAGGCGAAGACAGATTTATGATCTGGGGTTCGTCCGCCGCGCAGAAGTACCACATGCGCTGGTTCGAAAAGCACCTGCCGAAGGATGGTTCGGTGCGCATCCACCGCTTCGATCAGACGCTCGTCGGCCTGTCGATCGCCGGGCCGAAATCGCGCGATCTCTTGCAGAAGCTGGTCGATGTCGACATCTCGACCAAGGCGTTTCGCTTCATGGATTTCCGCGAAATGGCGGTCGGGGGCGCGCCCTGCATGGTCAACCGCATCACCTATACCGGTGATCTCGGCTATGAAATCTGGATGGCGCCGGCCTATGAGCGCCTGGTCTACAAGGCGATCAAGGACGCCGGCGAGGAGTTCGGCCTCGTCGATTTCGGCATGCGCGCTTTGCTCTCCATGCGCCTGGAGAAGAACTTCCCGACCTGGTACCGCGAGCTGCGGCCGATCTACGGCCCGTTCGAAGGCGGGATGGACCGCTTCATCAAGCTGGAGAAGAACGACTTCATCGGCCGCGAGGCCGCCGCCAAGGAACAGGCGGAAGGACCGAAACTGCGCCGTGTCTCCTTCATCATCGATGCGGCCGACGCCGATGTCATGGGCGACGAGCCGATCTGGGCCAAGGTCGGCAAGGACTATGGCACGGTGGAAAAGCCGCATGGCTATGGCGCGCCGCGCTTCGACATGGCGGGCAAGGAAGTGCGTGGCTCGAAGGCTGCCGAAGGCGCTTCCGCCGTGCGCGGCATCGTCGACGGCGACTGGCGCGTGGTCGGCTGGGTCACCTCGGGCGGTTACGCGCACTATGTGCAGAAATCGATGGCGCAGGGCTATGTGCCGGCGGCACTCGCCGAGGACGAAAGTGCCGGACTGTTCGAGATCGAGATCCTCGGCCACCGGCGTCCGGCGCGCATCAATGTCGAGGCGCCCTTCGACCCCAGCGGCGAGAAGATGCGGACCTGAAAAGGCGACAGGGAGCGTGAGATCGTGTAAGGGGCCTTCGGCAGTTGGCCGCAGGCATTTTCCCTCGATGAGAAGACGATCCCCTTGCAGTATCTAGAGAAATGGACGGACTGGCTCGGCGAAGGCAAGGTCGGTCCCTTCAACGCCGCACTGGTCTGCGTCGCGGTCTATTGCGTCGTCCAGATCGTGGTGATGGCGCTGCTGTCCCATGTCGTGGGAACCGGTGTCGGCGTAGACGATTCCGAACAGCTGATGTACATGCGCTACCTCTGGGCTGGCTATGGCGGCTCGCAGCCGCCGCTCTACACCTGGCTTGCCCGCCTCGTCGCCGTCGTGGTCGGAACGAACATCCTGGCGCTCAAGATCGTGAAGTACCTGCTGATCGGAGCGGCGCTGGCGTCGGTTTTCATCGCTGTCCGCCGCCTGGGCTATTCCAGCCGCGCTGGCGCCGCCGCATTGTTCGGCCTGCTGTTGTTTCCGCAGATGGTGTGGGAGATGCAGCACGCCCTCACCCACTCGATCGCCGCTTTCTGTTTTTCAGTGGTGCTGTTTCTTGCGCTCGTTGAACTGGTGCAGCGGCGTTCGCTGGCCACCTATGTGCTGTTTGGCGTGGCGATGGCCGCCGCCATCCTGTCGAAATACAACAACGCGATCTTTCTCGGCGCGCTGATCCTGTCCACCCTGTCGCTGCGCGAAACGCGCGGCGTCATCCTCAACCGCCGGTTTTCGATCAGCCTTGTCGTGGCGGTGCTGCTTTGCCTGCCGACGCTCTACTGGAACCTGACCTACACCGACCAGTTGCTGTCGCACAGCGGCGGCTTCGGCATGGGCAGAGGAGAAAGCGCCATACAAACCGCATTCTACGGAATGCGCGGACTGGGCAAGGCTATCCTGTATTTCGCCGTGTTGCCGGCCGGCATATTCGTCGCGGCTTTGCTCATCGCATGGAAAAAGCCGGCGCCCGCGCTGCAACCGGCGCCATGGACCGAGAAACTGGTGTGGCGCACCATTGCTTTTGCCCTGGCGATGACCATCGTGCTCGTCCTGGCGAGCGGGACGACGCAATTTCGCGATCGCTGGATGCTTCCCATTCTTGTGTTGCTGCCGGTCGCGCTGGCCTTGCGGATGGATGCCAGAGGCGACAAGGGAAGGAAGGTGCAGGACGTCGTCGTGTTTGTCGGCGCAACGCTTGCCATCCTCGTGCTGCCGGTGACCTGGTACACGCACCTCAATGGCGGCGACAGCCGCGGCAGCATCGTGCGTGTCGACTACCAGTCGCTCTATGGCCAGCTGACGGCAAACGGTCCGGTTCGCACGGCGATATCGAGCTGGCACTGGGTGGGAAATCTGCGTCTTGTCGATCCCGATCTGGTCGTGCTCGACGACGAGATGCCGGACTTCGGCCATTTGCTGATCGAGCCGGCGGTGCTCGTGATGGCCAATGACAAGGAACCTCCCGAGGGCATCCTGCGGGCCTTGAGCGAGGCCGGCTATGTCGCTGACGGCTCGCCGCAGCAGTTGGTCGTTCCGATGCTGTTCGACAGCGAGCCGCCCACCCGCACGCTGACGGTCACGCGGCTGAAGAAAGCGGCCGCGGGCGCAGCGCCACAGTAAGTCGGCAGGGAGGCGTCGGGTGGAGAAACAAGGGTTCGGCCGTCACCGCAAGATCATGCCGTTCGAGCCCGGCTCCGTCGAAGCCTTGCGCGAAACATCGCGCCAGAAGGCGGCGTCGCTGAACCAGCATCTGCTGGGCTATGGCGCGCTGGCTGAAGCCGAATGGCAAGCGGCAGGCATCGCCGCGCCCGATCTTGCCGCGATGGGCAAATACCGGCTCGAGCGCCTCCGCGCCGAACTGAGGCGCCGAAACTACGCCGGCGCGCTGCTCTACGACCCCGTCAACATCCGCTACGCCACCGATTCGACCAACATGCAGCTGTGGGTCGCGCACAATCCGACCCGCCACTGCTTCGTCGCCACTGAGGGACCCGTGGTGCTGTTCGACTATTTCTCCTGCGAGCATCTGTCCGATCATTCCGGCGTCGTCGACGAGGTGCGGCCGGCAGTGTCGTGGATGTATCTCTATGGCGGCGAGCTGACCGAGCACAAAGTCCGCCGCTGGGCGGCCGGCATCGCCGATCTGGTCAAGGAGCATGGCGGCGGCAACAGCCGCATTGCGGTCGACCACATCAACCCGGAAGGCGTCGAGGAACTCGCCCGGCTCGGCATTTCGATCGGCAATGGCGAAGCGGTGATGGAAAATGCGCGGCTGATCAAATCGCCGGACGAGATCCTCGCCATGCGCCGCGCCATCGTCGCCTGCGAGGCGGCGATGGGCGAGATGGAAGCGGCGTTGAAGCCGGGCATTTCCGAAAACGAATTGTGGGCCGAACTCCACCGCGGCAACATTGCGCGCGGCGGCGAATGGATCGAGACCCGGCTGCTGGCCTCGGGGCCGCGCACCAATCCGTGGTTCCAGGAATGCTCATCGCGCGTGATCGAGGAAGGCGACCTCGTCGCCTTCGACACCGACCTGATCGGCCCCTACGGCTTCTGCGCCGATCTCTCGCGCACCTGGCTTTGCGGTGACGCCAGGCCGTCGAACGAGCAGCGCGACCTGTTCCGCATTGCCGCCGACCAGATCGCCCACAACACGCAATTGATGCAGCCCGGCATGTCCTTTCGCGACCTGGTCGAACGCTCCGTGGTGCCGCCGGGAGATTGCTTCCCGGCGCGCTACGGCGTGCTCTATCACGGCGTCGGCCTCGCCGACGAGTATCCAACCCTGCCACATGCCAGCGACTGGACGCCGGACACGCCCGATGGCGTGCTGGAGCCGGGAATGGTCCTGTGCGTGGAAAGCTATATCGGCCGTCTCGGCGACCATGAGGGCGTCAAGATCGAGGAACAGATCCTGATCACCGAGACCGGTAACGAGCAGCTTTCAACCTACCCGTTGGATGCGAGGCTGCTCGGCTGATCCGGCAAGCGCCTCGCGCAGAGCCATGAGCGTCTTTTCCGGCGTCGTCCTGGCGGTGATGTAGGGCAGGCCTTTGCGCCTTGCCGTCCAGCCGACGACCTTCACGGCGTTTGCCGCAGGCTCGAAACGCTGCGCCAGCGCCCAGCTCTCACAGTCGATGGCAGCTATATCCGCCTTGCCCTCGGCGACCGCGACGATCGAGCCGCGATGGCCACCGCTCTCGCTGCGCGAGGGAAACATATCCATGCTCTCGCCGGCGGCCTGCAGGTCGCGCGTCAGCGCGATGATGCCCGACATCGAATCGAGGCTGTTGTAGGTAAAACACTTGCCACGCATCAGATCGAGCGGCAGCAAGGCTTTGCCATCCGCGGGCGAGCGAACCTCCGGTCCCTCGCCCGTCCGCATCACCAGCGCGCTCGAATAGAGTTCGCCTTCGCCGCCCTCGTAAGCGTCGTAGCTCGGCTGGCCGACCACCTGCACATGCTTGCTCAGGCCGAGTTCCATCGGCCCCCAGCAGGTCTGCGCGAACAGCAGCGCCGGATGCAGCCAAAGCTGGTGATGGTCGAGTTCGTCCGGCGGCAGTGTCGCCGGATCGGGCGCGATCAGTCTGCCCTCGGCGTCGTGGATACCGCCCGGCACCGGCGGCAGGTCGCCATTGCGGCGCACGATTGTCTGCGGCCCATCGACGCCCTTGTGCCGAAAAGCATCGCGCAACGCTGCCCATTGCGCGTCGACCTCGCCGCGCACTTCAGGCCAGTCATACATCGGCAATGCCGCAACCAAATCACTCATGCCGACACTCAATCATCATGGCTCGGGAAAGGATCGCAAAAACGCGGCGTCCAATCAGAATTGGCCGACACGGGTTCGGGAAGTCCGGGGATTATTCCTTCGGCGGCTCGGCCGGAACCGGCGCGCTGCCAAGCCCGCTGATGCTGCGCGCCCTGATGCGCGGCTTGAACGCCCTGCCCGGCTCGGCCTGGCGGCGCAGCACCGGGTGCACGATCGGCTCCTTGGCCTTGAAGGCGTAGGCCTTGATCAGTGCGAAATAGTTCGGATAGGCGTAGCCATTGTTCATCCGCAGCCACTCGTCGCGGCGGTCGGCAAACAGTTTTGGCAGCCTGTACCAGGCAACGGTCGGGGTCTTGTGGTGAACGAAGTGCAGATTGTTGTTGAGGAACAGGAACGACAGCGGCGAGCGCTCGATGATCACCGTGCGTCCTTCAGGGTGCTCGGACCACTGATGTTCGGCGAAAGTCCGGACCGCGATCAGCGACTGGCCGAGCCAGACCGGCACCAGAATGTAGAGCCATACCGGAATGCCGAAGCCGAACTGCACGATCGGCACCACGATGGCGAGGCCGATCGCATGCAGCAGCCATGCCTTGCCGATCATCTTATCGCCGGCAATCACATGCCTGGCGTCGTCGACGAAGAAACCGATGCAGGACAGCCAGGGGCCGAGAAAGAAACGGCCGGCCATGGTGTTGTTGATCTTGAGCAGGAATTTCATCGTCGGCGGCAGATCGTCATGCATCCACAACGCCTGGTAATAGCTCTCGGGATCGTCGAGCGGATCGGTCAGGCGCTCGTCGGCGTGGTGGCGCAAATGGAGCGTCTTGAAGCGACGGAACGGCCAGACCACGCCGATCGGCAGGAAGACGAAGGCTTCGTTGATGAGCGCGCTGCGCGTCGGATGGCCATGCAGCACTTCGTGCATGATCGACGACTGCAAGGCCAGGATGAAGCCGAGGAGAAGAAGTGCCAGGACCGGATAAGAGGGCCAGAGCAGGAGCCCGGCAGCGAGCCACATTCCGTAACAGAAGAAAGCGAGGACCACGGTCGGCCACTCGATGGCCGCTGCGTCGCGTCGCTTGATGCGCTTGCCTGTCATGCTATCGACCACTGTCCCTCAGTCGCCGGAATTGGTTCCTGACAGCATAGTGTCAGGAGAAGCGATTCCGCTCAACGAGACAAAGTGTGCAAAATGTTGCGATTGCGCATTTTTGACCGCAGATGTTATACATTGTAAACAACCCTACGGATTCATTTACGCTGGAAGTGCTGATTCGACGGCTCGGGCGCAAATTTTTCCTAAGAGAGTGCGGAGAACGAACAGTGGACAAACGGGACCTTTCGGCAATCTTCCGGGAGCGCCTGAAGCTGCTCCTGACACGGTCCGATCTCAACCAGTCAGCTTTCGCGTCAGCAGTCGGCATCGACCGGTCGGCGCTGTCGCAACTGATGTCCGGCGCCTCGACGCGCCTGCCACGTGCCGAAACGCTGCTCAACATCGCCGCCGAATTCAAGATCTCGCTGGACTGGCTGCTCGGCCTCTCCCAGGATGAAGGCGTCACCGGCGAAATCCGCGAAAGCCTGGAGATCGAAGAGGCGCCCGACGGCTTCGACCGCACGCTGCTCGCCAAATGGTTCGCCGAGGCCGCAGGCACCAAGATCCGCTATGTGCCGGCCGGCATTCCCGATCTCCTGCGCACACGCCAGCTGGTCGACTACGAAGCCAACATCACCAACCGCAGCCGTCTGGCGCAGGCCAGCGAGACGCAGTACCGCATCGAGTACAACCGGCGCCCTGAGACCGACATGGAGGTCTGCATGCCGCGCCATACGCTTGAGATCTTTGCCCGCGGCCTGGGCGTCTGGGACCGCTTTCCCGAGGCTGACCGCCGGCAGCAGCTTGCCCATATGGCGACGCTGCTTGACGATCTCTACCCCACCTTCCGCCTGTTCCTCTATGACGGCCGCATGCGCTATTCCATCCCGCTGACCATCTTCGGCCCTTATCGCGCCGCCATCTATGTCGGCGACATGTATGTCGTGCTGAACGCCACCCAGCCGGTCCAAGCGCTGACCCAGCATTTCGACAATCTGATCCGGGCCGCCGACATCAACCCGCATGAGGCCGCCGCCTACGCGCGCAATCTGGCCGGCGCGTCATTTCCATCGGGTTCTGCCTGATCCCCAACGCCCCGGAAAGGTGCGCCGCGCGGCAATTGCCGGTCGCAAACACATTGACTGGACATAAAGACTTCTTTATATCCTTATTCCATTCAAATATCTGAAAGTCGATCCGATGACCGCGAACAATCCCATCGATGCTCTGCTGGCCGAAAAGGGCGTGCTGCTCGCCGATGGCGCCACCGGCACCAATCTGTTCGCCATGGGTCTGGAGGCCGGCGAAGCGCCGGAGTTGCTGAACGAGACAGCGCCCGACACCATCACCAGCCTGCACCAGAATTTCGTCGACGTCGGCGCCGATATCATTCTCACCAACTCGTTCGGCGGCACCCGCCACCGGCTGAAGCTGCACCATGCGCAGGACCGTGTGCATGCGCTGAACAAGCGCGCTGCCGAGATTGCCCGCGCGGTCGCCGACAAGGCCGGCAGAAAAGTCATCGTGGCCGGCTCGGTCGGGCCGACCGGCGAGTTGCTGGTGCCGCTCGGCGCCATGACCTATGACGAGGCGGTCGAGGCCTTCGCCGAACAGATCGAAGGCTTGAAGGAAGGCGGCGCCGAAGTCGCCTGGATCGAGACCATGTCTGCGCCGGACGAAATCCGCGCCGCGGCGGAGGCCGCCATCCGCGTCGGCCTGCCCTACACCTATACCGGTTCGTTCGACACTGCCGGCCGCACCATGATGGGCCTGCTGCCCAGGGATATCCACGGCGTCGTCGACGGACTTTCAGAGACACCGCTCGGTGTCGGCGCCAATTGCGGTGTCGGCGCCTCCGACATCCTGGCCTCGCTGCTCGACATGACCGAGGCGAAGCCGGAAGCGACGGTGATCGTCAAGGGCAATTGCGGCATTCCCGAATTTCGTGGCACCGAGATCCATTATTCCGGCACGCCGGAGCTGATGGCCGACTATGTCCGGCTGGCGGTGGATGGCGGCGCGAAGATCATCGGTGGCTGCTGCGGCACGTCGTTCCAGCACCTTGCCGCCATGCGCAAGGCGCTCGACGCGCACACCAAATCCGAACGCCCGACCGTCGCGGCGATCGTCGAGCGCATCGGTCCGATGCGCAACAAGGTGGCGACGGAAAACACCGCCGAGACCAGCGAAGCCCGCCGCGAACGCCGCCGCACCCGGGCCTGATATCGAACTTATTCGCTGTTTTCAGCGTAACGCGATAGCGCCGTCTTGAAATCCAGGGCGGTGCTGTCGGCGCTTTCATTCATCGTCACCAGGTCACCCGACGACTGCGGATTGCCGATCTGCTCCAGCATGACGCGAAAGCGGTCATTGGTCAGCGCCGACTTTGCGGTATTCCGGGCTGCGTCGACGTCATCCATGATGCGCCTGGATTCTGGCGACAGCGTTCCCGACGCCTGCGTGTGTCTCACCGCCGGCGTCGTGTTTCCAATGTTCATGATCTGCAATTCCCGGCTCCCCAAGCCCAGTCCCGACCCCATGCAATAATAGCAGGGCATTGCGATGACGTTCCGGAAAAGCTGCGCAATTTAACGATCAGGCGGATCATCTGTGCGCTTCGGATCAATCGATCCGAAAAAAAGGCCGGCAGGGTTTCCCCCGCCGGCCTGCCTCACCCGCCCGTAGCCGGTTCCCCGTATCAGAACGACCCCCGTCTGAAAGGAACCGGCTGTATTGCCACTACCGGTTACCGCCGAGCGCCGAGGCAAGGCGCACAAGCGAAAGGAACTCGGACCTGTACCCAAACGGGTCGGCTCCTCGGGCGGCGGTGGCAATCTCCATGATCTTGTCGTAGCCGAACTTCGCGGTCGCATCCTCGTCGCGCAGCTTCTGGCCGAAGGCGGCGACAGCGACGGAGAAACGCTGGTCGGTGCTGGCCTGGTCGAAGGACGCGACCTCGTTGGCCGACGTCACCAGCGTGGTGATCAGCTTCGAGACGTCTTCGTTCGGCAGCTTGTAGCGGATTTTCACGAAGGCATATTCGTCGGCGTTGGCGACGCCGCCATTGTCGACCGCGGCCTGGCCGTAGCGCAGCGGATCCATCTGCTCGCCGCCACTGCCCTTCGGCGTGATCTCGTAGATGGCGGTCACCGAATGACCGGAGCCGATATCGCCGGCATCGACGCGGTCATTGTTGAAGTCCTCGCGGTTCAAGGCGCGGGTTTCATAGCCGATCAGCCGGTACTCCGAGACCTTGTCCGGATTGAACTCGACCTGGATCTTGACGTCCTTGGCGATGGTGAACAGCGTCGAGGAGGCATCCTCGACCAGAACCTTCTCGGCCTCGGCCAGCGTGTCGATATAGGCGGCGGTGCCGTTGCCGTTCTGGGCGATGGTCTGCATCATCTGGTCGTTCAGATTGCCGCGTCCAAAGCCGAACACCGACAGGAAGACGCCGGTCTTGCGCTCCTGCTCGATCAGCCGCTTCAGATCGTCGTCATCGGTCTGGCCGACATTGAAGTCGCCGTCCGTGGCCAGCATCACACGGTTGATGCCATCCTTGACGAAGGACTGCTGGGCAAGCTTGTAGGCTTCCTTGATGCCCGCCTCGCCGGCCGTCGAGCCGCCGGGCGACAGATTGTCGATGGCGTTGAGGATCTTGTCCTTCTCGGTGACCTTGGTCGGCATCAACACGGTGCCGGCGTCACCGGCATAGGTGACGATCGAGATGGTGTCGTCCGCCTTGAGCTTGCTGACCAGCAGCCGGAACGCTGACTTGAGCAGCGGCAGTTTGTCCGGCTCGTCCATCGAACCCGACACGTCGATCAGGAACACCAGATTGGCCTTGGGCTGCTCGACCGGCTTGATGTCGAAACCCTTGATGGCGACGTGCATCAGCTTGGTGTGCCCGTTCCACGGCGTCGGCATGACGCTGACGGTCGAGTTGAACGGCGTCGACGCGGAGTCCGGACCCTTCCAGTCATAGGGGAAGTAATTGACCATCTCCTCGACGCGCACCGTATCGGCTTGCGGCAGGTAGCCCTGCTTCAGCGAACCGCGCACGAAGGAATAGGAGGCGGTGTCGACGTCGATCGAGAAGGTCGAGACCGGATCCTGAAGCGCTGCATGCACCGGATTGGTCTTGAAATCCTCGACGCGGTCGCGGTTTGGCTCCTGCGGCGCAATTTGGTCCGCCGGCATGGTCGAGGGCTGCGCCAGGTACTTGGACTCACCAGCACCCGCCATGCGGTCGACCCGCGCTGTGCCGGCCGGGGCAGCGGTGCCGTCAAGCGAAAACTCGCGGCTCTCAACCGGCGCAGGCTCGGCCAACACGCCGCGTCCCAGCGCATCCTGCTGCGCCGGGGCGACAGCAACGGTCGATTCGGGCTTCGGCGGTGCCGGCGGCGTAGTGGTGTCGCGGCTTCGCACATCGGCGTCGGCCTTCTTGTCGCCTTCGGGCGCCTGCTTTTCCTTTAACGGCGCGTTGGTTGCCGGCCCACTGGTTGCCGGCCCACTGGTTGCCGGCTTGTCGGCCAGCGTCTCGGTGATCTTCTCGTCGTTACCGAACGGCGACGGCTGTTCCCTCAGCATGTGGAAGGTGGCGTATCCGGCGATCGGCAGGGCGACGAGCCCGGCAATGGCTGGCGTGGCGATGAGTTTCTTTTGCATGATCTCGCTCCAGAGCTTTTGTGCTCGCTCTGTGAGACGAAGCCTGCCAACCGATCCTTGGGTGACGGCAGAAATATTTTCCTGATCATAAGCGCGCATGGCGGCTTCGAAGGCGCGTGCCTTCGCGCTCTCGCCCGGCGCCGGTATTGCTGCATCGTGCAGCCTGTTGAGTTCGTTGTCGTCGACCATGGTCACACTTCCCCGGCTGAACGCATGAGCGTCTTCAGCCGTTTCTTCGCTTCATGGATGTGCCAGGAAACTGTCGTCTCCGAGATTGCCATCGCCTCGGCGGCGGCCGCATGGCTCAACCCTTCGCCATAGACCAGAAGTACTGCATCGCGCTGCTTGTCCGGCAATTGCCGCACCGCTGCCCAGAGCGCCTCAGAGGGATCTTCGGGCTCGGCCGAGGCCTCTCCCGAAATCATGCTGTAGGCGCCGAAAGCCTCGGTCTTGACGTTTTCGCGCGTGGTCTTGCGCATCATGTCGCGCGCCGCGTTCAGCGTCACGGAATAGAGCCATGTCGTGAACGCGCCGCCGCCGCGATAGTCGCAGATCGCCTTGCCGAGACGGACACAGACCTCCTGGGCGATGTCTTCGGCATCGGCCTTTTTTCCGCACCAGCGATAGGCGGCGCGATAGACGAAGTCGTAGTGCCGCTCCAGCAATTTGCCGAAGGCGCCCCTGTCTCCGCCCTTCGCCCGCCCGATCAATTCGGCGTCGGAGGCTTCGCTTTCATCCAGCATCATCGCCATCATTTGCCTGTTGGACGAAGGCTAATGGCCAATCCTTGGGGTTATGGAAAGATTTTTTTCCGAGGCGACGGATGCACGCGCAACAGGTGCGCTGAGATTCAGGTCAGGCCGAGCCTAAAACGACGGATTTCGAGAACCGGAGCGGAGCGTACTTTTGGTACGCGAGCACCGGAAGCACAGAAAGCCGTCGTTTGCAGGCCGGCCTCACCTGAATATCAGCACACCTGGCCCGAGGCCCAGCCGGACGACCAAGCCCACTGAAAATTATAGCCGCCCAGCCAGCCCGTGACATCGACGACTTCGCCGATGAAAAACAGCCCCGGCACGGATTTCGCCTGCATCGTCTTCTGATCGAGCCCGTTGGTATCGACACCGCCAAGCGTCACTTCCGCCGTGCGGTAACCCTCGGAACCCGCCGGCTTGATGCGCCAGTCGTTGACGGCGGCTTCGACGGTTTTCATTTGCAGGTCTGTCAAATCGGCGAGATTGCCATCGATCCCGCTACGCTCGGCGACCGCTTGCGCAAGGCGCTTCGGCAAATGGTTTGCCAGCACCGTCTGCACCGCTTGCCTGCCGTTGACGCGCCGGGCGGCGCGAAGCAGTTCCGCCACATCCATCCCCGGCAGCATGGCGATGCGGATCTCGTCGCCCTCGCGCCAATAGGACGAGATCTGCAGGATGGAAGGCCCGCTCAAGCCGCGATGCGTAAACAGCATCGCTTCTGAAAACCGCGTCTTGCCGCAGGCGACTTCGGCATCGACGGCATTGCCGGCCAAGGGCGCCAGCCGCTCCAGCGTTCTTGCGTCGAAGGTAAGCGGCACCAGCGCCGGCCGTGTCTCCACCACCGCCAGGCCGAACTGCGCCGCAAGCTCGTAGCCGAAACCGGACGCGCCCATTTTGGGGATCGATTTGCCGCCGCAAGCCACGACCAACGAGCTGCAGGCGACGCTGCCAGTGGAGAGCGTCAGCACAAAACCGTCCGCGGCCTTGCTGACGTTCCTCACCTCGGTCGACAGCGCCAGTTCCACGCCGCCATCCTGCATTTCAGAGACCAGCATGTCGATGATCAGCCGCGCCGAGCCATCGCAAAACAGCTGTCCCAGCGTCTTCTCGTGATAGGCAATGCCGTGGCGTTCGACGAGCTCGATGAAATCGCGCTGCGTGTAGCGGCTGAGCGCCGAGATGCAGAAATGCGGATTGCCGGAGATGAAATTCTTCGGGCTCGCATGGATGTTGGTGAAGTTGCAGCGGCCACCGCCGGAGATGCGGATCTTCTCGCCGGGCTTTGCCGCGTGATCGAGCACCAGGACCGAGCGGCCGCGCTTGCCGGCCTCGATGGCGCACATCATTCCGGCCGCACCGGCGCCGATCACCACGACATCATAGGATTGCATCAGGCTGTTCGTTCCCGCTCGACTGGCGCTGTTTTAACAGGCCGCGCCAATCGTGCAGTCTCTACCCGTTCGTTGCGACTTCAGGCAACGCCTCGTTAGATCAGCGTCTCGGCGAACAGCGTCGTCAATCGCTTCCAATGACGTTCGGCGCCGGCCGCGTTGAACACGCTGTGATCCGACACGCACCAGCCATGCGCCATGCCGGCATAGTTTTCGATGACGTGGTCGACTTCCGCCACGCGCAGCGCCTCGGCCAGTCGCGCCGACTGCTCCGGCGGAAAGCTGCGGTCCACCCCAGACGTTCCGACATAGACCCGCGCCTTGATCATTGCAGCCTTGCGGTGCGGACTGTCGGCGGCATCGCTGGCCAGATTGCCGCCATGGAAGCTTGCCGCCGCCAGGATGCGATCGGGATAGGTTGCAGCCGCATTCAAAGCCCGCGCCCCGCCCATGCAGTAACCGACGACACCGACCGGTCCGGTGACACCTTCAGCGGTAAGCGTGTCGAGGAACGCCCTGCTGTCGCGGATGGTCATGTCCTGTGTCGTGCCGTGGACCAACGCCGTCAGCGCGACCTTGGTCTCCTCGACGACGAAAGCGGTCTTGGGCTCGAACGGCCCGTAGGGTGCGTTGCGATAGAAAAGATCCGGCACCAGCACCGCACAGCCCTCGCCAGCCAGCCGCTCCGCCATTGCGTTGAGCGCCGGTCGCGGACCGAAGGCGTCCATATAGAGAATGACACCGGCCCTGGACGGGGAAGGGGTCGTCGAACGGAACAGCCCGGCTTTCGCTACGCCGTCCTCGGTTTTTATCTCAATGTCCTGCTTCGCCATGGCGCGCCCCGTTGATTGTCGTGCGATACATATAAGCAGGCATTGTCAGGGCAAGCCGTCCCCTGACAATCCCGTTCACACTTTGTGCGGGCTTTCGACCCGGCTACAGGCCCGCAAACGCCGTCATGTGAAAGGCCTGAACCTCAGGCGGATAGCGATGGGCCGTGCCATACGGACAGGCGTTGCGGTCGAGGCAGCCGCCGCCGCGGCATGGTTCGCCCTTCGATCCCCGCACATGCGCCAGGCAAGCCCGATGAGCGAAACCATCCGCGGAATAGGCGTCAACCGGACAGGATTTCAGGCAAGGTTTTGCAACACAGGCGTCGCAAAGGTGAATCGCTTCGCGACGTTCAGGAAGCGCGATCTCATCCTCGAACAGCAACGCGCCGCGATAGGCATGCCAGAGCCCGTACTGCGGATGCATCAGGATGCCCAGCGGCGACGGTCTCAGCCCCTCCGCTCGCATCGCCCATTGCTGGAACGGCAGATAAGGTCTGTCCGAAGGCGAAACGGCGCGCGCGCCGAATTTCTCCGCCACCGCACCGATCACTGCGCGCGACCATGTGTCGAGCGGATTAGCAATGGTTTGCGGTTGCCGGTCGCGCCAGCGCAGGAAATGCGGCCAGGGTGCCGCTCCCGCCTGCCCCACCAACAGCACGGATTTGGCGGGGGCAACTGAAGGGCCATGCGGCGGCGTTTCGCTTGTTGCGAAATTGAAGCCGCCGCGCAGGATGAGGCCGTCGGCGGAAAGCGCGGCCGCTATCTCGTCAGCCCGGCGCCGCGCAATCATCCCTTCTTGTCCGGGTCGGAGAAAGCGCTCCGCCAGACTTCCTTGTGGATGATGTTGGCGACTTTAGCCCCGCCTGACTCGGGCTCCTTTCAGGTGAAGGCGTCAGCCATCGACGCCTTCTTCGTCGCGATGTAGTCCTTCAGCCCGTCGTCGATGCCCGGATCGAGATACGGCGCCTCATAGGTCTCCAGCCAGCGGCGGGCGAGTTCGTTGGCGCGCTGCGGCGCTGTCTTCTCGCCCTCGGCCAGCCACTGCTCGTAGGAATTGTTGTCGGCGATGCTGGAGCGGTAGAAGGCGGTCTGGAAATTGGCCTGGGTGTGGTCGCAGCCGAGATAGTGGCTGCCCGGGCCGACCTGGCGGATGGCGTCCATCGCCTGGCCGTTTTCCGAGAGGTCGACGCCTTCGGAAAACTTTTGCGTCATGCCGAGCTGGTCGATGTCCATCATGAATTTCTCGTAGCAGGACGCCAGTCCGCCTTCGAGCCAGCCTGCCGAATGCAGGACGAAATTGGTGCCGGCAAGAATGGTCGAGTTCAGCGTGTTGGCGCTCTCATAGGCGGCCTGCGCGTCCGGAACCTTGGAGGCGCAGAGCGATCCGCCGGTGCGGAACGGCAGGCCGAGCCGGCGGGCAAGCTGTGCTGCGCCGTAGGAAACCAGCGACGGCTCCGGCGTGCCAAAGGTCGGCGCACCAGACTGCATGGAGATCGACGAGGCGAAGGTGCCGAACAGCACCGGCGCGCCGGGGCGGATCAACTGCGTGAAAGAGGCGCCTGCCAGCACCTCGGCCAGAACCTGTGTCAGCGTGCCGGCCACCGTCACCGGGCTCATCGCGCCGGCAAGGATGAACGGCGTGACGATGCAAGCCTGGTTGTGACGCGAATAAACCTTCAGCGCGCCCAGCATGGTTTCGTCGAACACCATCGGCGAATTGGCGTTGATCAGGCTGGTCAGCACGGTGTTGTTTTCGACGAAATCGTCGCCGAACACGATCTTGGCCATGGCCACGGTGTCTTCGGCCCGCTCTGGCGCCGTCACCGAACCCATGAACGGTTTGTCCGAATATTTGATGTGGCTGTAGATCATGTCGAGGTGGCGTTTGTTGACTGGCACGTCGACCGGCTCGCACACCGTGCCGCCCGAATGGTGGATCGACGGCGCCATATAGGCGAGCTTCACGAAATTCCGGAAATCCTCGATCGTCGCGTAGCGCCTGACACCGTCGAGA
The DNA here is from genome assembly GCF_040320535.1 of Mesorhizobium sp. M0676. NCBI lineage: Bacteria > Pseudomonadati > Pseudomonadota > Alphaproteobacteria > Hyphomicrobiales > Phyllobacteriaceae > Mesorhizobium > Mesorhizobium sp. M0676. The sequence goes on along the minus strand of NZ_JAMYPU010000011.1, from coordinate 59,115 downwards.
TCGCGCACGAAGGGCGGACCATAGACCGGCGCGAAGACCGTGGCATTGCCGCCGATCTGCACCGAACGCTCGGTGTTGCGCGCATGCTGGGTGTAGATGGACGGCGCGGTCTTCAGCAGCGAGCGGCAGAGGCCCTTGGGAAAATGCACCCGCTCGCCCTTGACGTCGGCGCCCGCCTCTTTCCAAAGCTGCAGCGCCTCGGCGTCGTCGCGAAAGATGATGCCGATCTCTTCCAGCACCGTATCGGTGTTGTTTTCGATAATCGCCAGGCCTTCCTCGTTGAGGACCTCATAGATGTTGATCTTGCGCTTGATATAGGTGAGCTGGGTGCCCGGTCCGCCGCCCGAACGCGCCGCCCGCCTTGCAGCCGCGCCGCCGCTGGCAGCACGTCCACGTCGCGCATTGGACGCTTCCTGGTCGACTGACGCGTTTTCACTCATGATCGTTTTTCCCTAAAAACCGTTTGCGGCCGCGTATGGCGGCTTCTCGCCCGGATCGTAGCCATGCACCCTATTCGAAACGGCCCGCCAGCGCCAACGCCTGTCGCAAAATCGACAAGAATTCCAATAGATTTGCGGTCGCTTTCCTTTTGCGGGAAGTCGCAAATCAGCTATGGATACCTGCCCCCGCCGGGTTAGGTATTGACGCGATTATTTTAAGCCGCCGTGGTCGCATCCCGTGCGGCAAGGAGCCCGAGAAAAATGGCCGACGACGAGATCATCCTCTCCGAGCTTTCCGACGACGAGTTGGTGCAGCAGATGCACGACGATCTCTATGACGGGCTGAAGGAAGAGATCGAGGAAGGCACCAACATCCTGCTCGAGCGCGGCTGGGTGCCCTACAAGGTGCTGACCGAAGCTCTGGTCGAAGGCATGCGCATCGTCGGCGAGGACTTTCGCGACGGCATCCTGTTCGTTCCCGAGGTGCTGCTGTCGGCCAACGCCATGAAGGCCGGCATGTTCATCCTGCGCCCGCTGCTGGCCGCCACCGGCGCGCCGAAGCAGGGCAAGATGGTGATCGGCACCGTCAAGGGCGACATCCACGACATCGGCAAGAACCTCGTCGGCATGATGATGGAAGGCGCCGGCTTCGACGTCATCGATCTCGGCATCAACAATGCGGTGGAAAAATACCTCGACGCCATCGAGCAGCACCAGCCCGACATTATCGGCATGTCGGCGCTTTTGACCACGACCATGCCCTACATGAAGGTCGTCATCGACACGATGAAGGAAAAGGGCATCCGCGACGACTATGTGGTCCTGGTCGGCGGCGCGCCGCTCAACGAGGAATTCGGCAAGGCCGTCGGCGCCGATGCCTATTGCCGCGACGCGGCTGTGGCGGTCGAGACCGCCAAGGACTTCATGAAGCGCAAGCATAATATGCGCGCTTCAGCCTGATCTCTTCCGTAAGGCGTCTGGCCCACAATCGAAAGCCGCGCCTTGCAGCGCGGCTTTTTTGTTCCCAGCTATTGGAACGGATGGCTGCGTCAGGGTTTGGTGACGGTGTCGTCGACGGCTTTGGCAGTCGATTTGATATCCCGGCCGACACCACGGACGGTGTTGGCACAGGCCGTAAGCGCCAGGACGCAGGCAAGGATTGCAATCGGCGCAACGCGTAACAGTTTCATGGACGGTTTATCCCTCTCTCGATAGATTCGCCCCACAGCAACGAAGGCCGCTTCGACCGGGTTCCATGGCCAGAATGCAAAAAACGAAACCGAATCAGGACGACAGGCTGCTGGTCATCGCCTGTGGAATGATTGCGCGCGAAGTTTTGGCCGTCAAGGAGCAGCTCAAGCTCGACCATCTCGACCTGACCTGCCTGCCGGCGGAGTTCCATTTCTACCCCGACCGCATCGCACCGGCGATGGACAAGGCGATCGAAAAGGCCAAGGCGGAAGGCTATAGCAACATCTTCGTTGGCTATGCCGATTGCGGTACCGGCGGCATGCTCGACCGGGTTCTGGAGAAGCACGGCGTCGAGCGCATGGCCGGGCCGCACTGCTTTGCCTTCTACCAGGGCATGGACGCCTATGCGAAGGTCGCCGACGACGACATGATGTCGTTCTACATGACCGATTTCCTGTGCCGCCAGTTCGACGCCTTCTTCATGAAGCCGCTCGGCCTCGACAAGCACCCGGAGCTGATCAAGGACTATTTCGGCAACTACCAGAAGCTGATCTACATCGCCCAGACCGACGATCCGGAACTCGACAAGGTCGCCGAGAAGGCCGCGAAGATGCTTGGCCTCGCCTATGAGCGCCGCTCGACGGGCTATGGCGACCTGACGACTGAATTGGCGCGGGTGGCGGCACATCCAGAAGAAGTGCGTTAGGCGCCCGACTTTCGGATTATTTGCTCTCCGGTTGCGGATCCGACACGAAATCGACAACGCGGCCGTTGTCTAACCGGATCGGCCCTCTTGCAGTTGGATCCTTGCGCAAAGCCTCTGCAAGCAGAGCGTCGACTGTGTCGAGATTGACCTGCAGAATTGTGCGGTCGCCCAGTTCCCAGTACTCGCCTTCATCGAAGACGTCGAACTTGTCGAAAAAAGGAGCAACTTTGCGAAGCAACTCGATGATCTCGATATGCGCCTCCGACCCCGCAAACTGGGTCTTGCAATATTGCTGCATGAAGAGGTCCCTGTCGAACTCGAACCTTAGGCGATCCGACTTGGGATGCGGCAGGCATTCTATCCCCAAGACCGGGCCGATATAGTCAACGCTGCGTTCGTCGATGACCCGGTTGAGAACCATTTCGGCCTCGTCTATCGGCCGAAATCGCCAGTCTCGAGCGATGGCAAGCGCTTCAACTTCCTGCAACAGCGCAAGATATTGTTCCTCTCCGCGCAGTTGTCCCTCAAAATGGATTGTAACCCCCACGCGCACCTCCCGCGGAACATACCGCTGTTTAAGCACGGATGACAGGCCGCCGCGAATGGGTAAGTTGTGCGCTGGAAGATAGAATCGGCTGCTCCAGCCGCGCCAACATGGATACCACCGATGACCGCTCGCGTCCTGCTCGCCGCCGTTTGCCTGCTCTGTTTCGCCTTGCCCGCTCGCGCCGACGGCGAGGTGCAGAAGATCATCACGCCTGCCGACAAGGTTCGCCTCGACAAATATGGCGAGACCCGCAAGGCGGCGCTGGCCGAGGCAAAAGCGGGAGACCCGGCTGAGGTCAGCCAACTCGACGCGCTGCTGGCAAAGCCGATAGTGGCCTTTTCCGACAAGGACCTGAGCGGCAACTGGCAATGCCGAACCATCAAGGTGGGCCTGACCGGCCCGCTGGTCATCTATGGCTGGTTCAAGTGCAAGGTCACGGACGATGGCTCCGGCTGGCAGCTGGAAAAGGTCAGCGGCTCGCAACGCACCAAGGGCCGTTTCTTCGACGATAGCGAAAAACGCGCGATCTATCTCGGCTCCGGCTATGTCAATGACAACAAGCCAAAACCCTATGGCAGCGGCCCGGAAAGCGACCAGGTCGGCTATGCCTTCCGCACCAGCGCCAATGAATGGCGCATCGAATTCCCGGCGCCCTACTACGAATCGAAACTTGACATCATCGAGTTCAAGCGCTGATCCGTTGGTCTCTCGCTGGCCGGGCGGTCATCAAGATTTATCCTCGCCCGGCACAGAATTGAGCCGGGCAGCGCACGGCAAATGGTTGCGCGCCGGCAAGAAAGCGCGCCATGGCATCAGCGGTTGAAAAAAGTGCTGCGATCGTCATCGTCACCGAAGGCGGGCCGCACACCTGGGCCATCGTCAACGCCATCGCCGACCAGTTCGGTCCTGTCAGCGTCATCCTCGAAAGCCCTGAATCCAAAAAACAATTGCTGCTCGGCCGGGCGCGCCGCCAAGGCTTGTTTTCGGCCATCGGCCAGCTTGGCACGATGGTGCTGACCAGGCTCGGCAAACGCTTCTTCGCCGGGCACGCGGAGCGGCTGATCGCAGCGCAAAAACTGCAGACAGAGCCGAGGCCGGGACAAAAGATCATCCACGTCTCCTCCGCCGACGGGCCCGATTGCCTGCAGGCGGTCGCCGACATCCGCCCGGGCGTGGTGCTGCTCGCCGGCTGCCGGATTTTGTCCCGGCAGACGCTGGCGCAAATGCCCTGCCCGGTGCTCAACTACCACGCCGGCATCGCGCCCAAATACCGCGGCATGAATGGCGGCTACTGGGCGCTGGCCTCCGGCGATCTCCAGAATTTCGGCACCACCGTGCATCTGGTCGACGCCGGCGTCGACCCCCGCGGCGTGTTGAAACAGGCGCGCGGCAAGCCGGAGCCCGGCGACACTATTTCGAGCTATGCGTTGCGCCAGGCGGCGTTCTCGCGTGACATCTGCGTCGAAGCGGTCCGCGGTGCCTTGGACGGCAAGCTTGTCACGATCGACCCCGGCCTGCCGTCGAAACAATGGTACCATCCGACGATCTGGTTCTATCTCTGGACCGGCCTGACCAAGCGGGTTTGGTAGCCAGCCTTCCCTCGGAATCTCGCCTTTCTTTTTGCGACGTCCAATAGCGTCGCTTTTGAATGCGCGCGCGTCGTCCCATAACAAGCAGCCCCACTGCGCATCCGGCAATGCTCGCACCAGCTGGATAAAGTGGTGGAACGTCGTTTCCCTCATGGACGCACGGCGCTCTACAGGGAGTGAGAGAATTCATGGCCGATCTGATTGTCGTCTATTGGCGCGACATCCCCGCCCAGGTCATCGTCAAGAAGGGCCGGCAGAACGCCAAGCGCGAACTGCCGCTGCGCTTCACCGAGGCGATCGATATGTGCGCCATGCGCACCGGCGCCGGCGGCACCGACGATTACCTCGCCGAATGGCGCAAGGCCGATCCGATCCCGGTCGGCGACGACCTCGAAGCCGAGGTCGAGAAGGCATTCAGCGACATCGACGCGAAATACGACCGCGAGCGGCTGGTCGCTCTGGTCAAGGCGGGCGGGAAAGAAAATGTCTGAAACCACTCCTGCCAAAGAGGGGCCAAGGGTTACCCAGCCGGTTACCCAGGCCACTCAGGTCAAGAAAGCAGCGCCGAAATCGGACTACAAGCCGGCCGACGTATCGCCGCAGCGGCGCGTGCAGCGCTCGTTTGCGATCAGGCTGTGGTCGATCCGCCATTCGCGATTGCTCGAATGGTTCTACTCCAGATTCGCAGACATGTTCCTGCTGCTCCATCCGCTGTGGAAAGGCCTTGGCTACGGCCGCGTCGAAGCGCCGATCAAGTTCGTTGAAAAACGCGTAAAAGGCTTCATGTTCGACTGCCGCATGTGCGGTCAGTGCATATTGTCCTCGACCGGCATGTCGTGCCCGATGAACTGCCCCAAACAGCTGCGCAACGGCCCGTGTGGCGGCGTGCGCGCCAACGGCAATTGCGAGGTCGAGCCCGACATGCCTTGCGTCTGGGTCAAGGCCTGGGAAGGTTCGCGGAACATGGAGCATGGCGACAGGATCCTGACCGTTCAGAAGCCCGTAGACCAGTCGCTCCGCGAAACCTCGGCCTGGCTGCGGGTGACGGCGCAGTCGGCAGCGGCCCGTGAAGCCGCTGCCAAAGCCAACACTGGAGCGGCCGCGTGATCGGCCGCCAGCGCGACGAAAACCCGGCCGGCATCCATCTGCCGCTCGATCCCCTGCCCGGCCACTCCTCACGTGGCCGACTGGAGCGTGTGCTGCGGCGCGGCGAATTCGCGGTTACCACCGAGCTCAACCCGCCCGACAGCGCCGATCCCGAAGACGTCTATAACCGCGCGAAAATCTTCGACGGCTGGGTCGACGCCATCAATGCCGTCGATGCCTCCGGCGCCAACTGCCACATGTCCTCGGTCGGCATCTGCGCGCTTTTGACCCGCATGGGCTATGCCCCGATCATGCAGATTGCCTGCCGTGACAGGAACCGGATCGCCATCCAGGGCGACGTGCTGGGCGGTGCGGCGATGGGCGTCGCCAACATGCTGTGCCTCACCGGCGACGGCGTCCAGGCCGGCGACCAGCCCGGCGCCAAGCCTGTCTTCGACCTCGATTCCATGTCGTTGCTGGAAACCTGCCGCATCATGCGCGACAACGGCAAGTTCCTGTCCGGCCGCAAGTTGACGACGCCGCCGCAAATTTTCCTCGGCGCCGCCGTCAACCCCTTCGCGCCACCCTTCGATTTCCGCCCGATCCATCTCGGCAAAAAGATCGCCGCCGGCGCGCAGTTCGTGCAGACGCAGTATTGCTTCGACGTGCCGATGTTCAGAACCTTCATGCAGAGGGCGCGGGACTTGGGGCATACGGAAAAAGTTTTCATCCTGTGCGGCGTCGGCCCGCTGGCTTCGGCCAAGACGGCCAAATGGATCCGCTCCAACGTGCCCGGGATCCATATTCCCGATGCCATCATCAAGCGGCTGGAAGGCGCCCAGGACCAGAAGAAGGAAGGCAAGCAGCTCTGCACCGACATCATCAACGAGGTGAAGGAAATTCCTGGTGTCTCCGGCATCCATGTGATGGCCTACCGCCAGGAGGAATATGTCGCCGAGATCGTCGATGAATCGGGTGTGCTGAAAGGCCGCCAGCCATGGAAACGTGAGATCCGCCACGACGATCAGATGGTCGCCGACCGGCTAGAGAGCATACTCCACGACGACATTACCGAAACGCAGGTGGATATGGTGAAGACCGCGCACTGACGGCGCGGACGGCCAGCCATTCGCTTGAATGAAACCAGACAACGATATAAAGAAATCTTTATATCAGGCGGAGAGACTTCATGACCCGGACCATCGTCGCCTCGGCGACACGAGAGATCATCATCGGCTTCGACCAGCCTTTCTGCGTCATCGGCGAGCGCATCAACCCGACCGGCCGCAAGAAGCTGGCCGCCGAGATGATCGCCGGCAATTTCGAGACCGTCATCAAGGATGCGCTGGAACAGGCCGCCTGCGGCGCCACGATGCTCGACGTCAATGCCGGCGTCACCTCCGTTAATCCGAACGAAACCGAACCCGGCCTGCTGGTGCAGACGCTGGAGATCGTCCAGGGCCTGGTCGACCTGCCGCTGTCGATCGACTCGTCGGTGACCGCCGCCATCGAGGCAGCGCTCAAGGTCGCCAAGGGCCGGCCGCTGGTCAACTCCGTGACCGGCGAAGAGGAAAAGCTCGAAGCCATCCTGCCGCTGGTCAAGAAGTACAATGTTCCGGTCGTCGCGATCTCCAACGACGAGACCGGCATTTCGATGGACCCGGATGTGCGCTTCGCCGTCGCCAAGAAGATCGTGCAGCGCTGCGCCGATTTCGGCATTCCCGCGCATGACGTCGTCGTCGACCCGCTGGTGATGCCGATCGGCGCGCTGGGCGATGCCGGCCGCCAGGTGTTTGCGCTGCTGCGCCGTCTGCGCGAAGAGCTCAAGGTCAACACCACCTGCGGCCTGTCCAACATTTCGTTCGGGCTGCCGCATCGCCACGGCATCAACGCCGCCTTCATCCCGATGGTGATCGGCGCCGGCATGACTAGCGCTATCATGAACCCGGTTCGGCCGCAGGAAATGGAAGCCGTGCGCGGCGCCAACGTGCTCAACGGCACCGACGAGAACTGCACCAACTGGATCCGCACCTACAAGGATTACAAACCGGCCGAAGGCGGCCAGGCGGTCGCAGCGCCCACCGCCGTTAACGCTCCGGGCGAAGGCGGCGGCAATGGCGGGCGCCGTCGCGGCGGCCGTGAAGCCCGCATGGCCAGGGGATAAGCGCGCAATCGTGAACTCGCCTGCAAACATTACTGATCCGCTCGTGCTGTTCATGCCGTCAGGCAAGCGCGGGCGGTTTCCCGTCGGCACACCGGTGCTCGATGCCGCGCGTCAGCTCGGCGTCTATGTCGAGAGCGTCTGCGGTGGCCGCGCCACCTGCGGTCGCTGCCAGATCGAAGTGCAGGAAGGCAATTTCGCCAAGCACAAGATCGTCTCGTCCAACGACCACATCTCGCCCAAGGGCGCCAAGGAAGAGCGCTACGAGCGCGTCCGCGGCCTGCCCGAGCGGCGCCGCCTCTCCTGCTCGGCGCAGATCCTCGGCGACCTCGTCATCGACGTGCCGCAGGACACGGTCATCAATGCACAGACCATCCGCAAGGATGCCGACACCCGCGTCATCGCCCGCGATTCAGCGATCCGCATGTGCTATGTCGAGATCGAAGAGCCCGACATGCACAAGCCGCTCGGCGATCTCGACCGCCTCAAGATCGCGCTGATGAAGGATTGGGGCTTCAAAAACCTCGAATTTGACTTCTACCTGATGCCGCAGGTGCAGGGCATCTTGCGCAAGGGTAATTGGACCGCCACCGCCGCCATCCACAAGGACGCCGAAAGCGACATCGCCCGCGTCATAGCACTCTGGCCCGGCCTCAAGAACGAAGCCTATGGGCTGGCCTGCGACATCGGCTCGACCACCATCGCCATGCATCTGGTGTCGTTGCTGTCGGGCCGCGTCGCCGCCTCGTCGGGCACGTCGAACCCGCAGATCCGCTTCGGCGAGGATCTGATGAGCCGCGTCTCCTATGTGATGATGAACCCGGACGGCCGCGAAGGCATGACGGTCGCCGTGCGCGAGGCGATCTCGGGCTTGGTCGACAAGGTTTGCGCCGAAGGCAATGTCCAGCGCAACGACATCCTGGACAGCGTCTTTGTCGGCAATCCGATCATGCACCATCTGTTTCTCGGCATCGATCCGACCGAGCTCGGCGGCGCGCCCTTTGCGCTCGCCGTCTCGGGCGCGGTGCGCATCAAGGCCTCCGACATCGGCCTGAAGCTCAACCAGGGCGCGCGCCTCTATATGCTGCCTTGCATCGCCGGCCATGTCGGCGCCGACGCCGCAGCCGTGACGCTGTCGGAAGGTCCGCACCGCCAGGACGAGATGATGCTGATCGTCGACGTCGGCACCAATGCCGAGATCGTGCTCGGCAACCGCGCGCGGGTCGTGGCTGCTTCTTCTCCGACCGGTCCGGCCTTCGAGGGCGCCGAAATCTCCGGCGGCCAGCGCGCCGCGCCCGGCGCCATCGAGCGCGTGCGAATCGATCCCGATACGCTGGAGCCGAAATACCGCGTCATCGGCTCGGAACTGTGGTCCGATGAACCGGGCTTCCTCGACAGCGTGCAGGCGACCGGCGTCACCGGCATTTGCGGCTCGGGCATCATCGAGATCGTGGCCGAGATGTATCTCGCCGGCATCATCTCCGAGGATGGCGTTGTCGATGGCTCCCTGGCCGCCCGCTCCCCACGCGTCACCGCCAATGGCCGCACCTTCTCCTATGTCTTGAAGGAAGGCGAACCCAAGATCACCATCACCCAGACCGACGTGCGCGCCATTCAGCTCGCCAAGGCAGCACTCTATGCCGGCACCAAGCTTTTGATGGAAAAGCAGAACACCGAACACGTCGACCGCATCCATTTCGCCGGCGCCTTCGGCTCGTTCATCGATCCGAAATACGCCATGGTGCTCGGCCTGATCCCGGATTGCGACCTCGACAAGGTCTCGGCCGTCGGCAACGCCGCCGGCGCCGGTGCGCGCATGGCCCTGCTCAATCGTGGCTATCGCCGCGAGATCGAGGACACAGTCAGCCACATCGAGAAGATCGAGACGGCACTGGAGCCGAAATTCCAGGAGCATTTCGTCTACGCGATGGCGCTTCCCAACAAGGTCGATCCGTTCCCGAAACTGTCGGCGGCGGTGAAATTGCCGCCACGCAAGACCGTCAGCGAGGATGGCGTCGCCGGCGACGCCGCCCCGCGACGGCGTTCGCGCGAAGGCCATGCCGCCAGGCGCAGCCGGGAATAAGCCGCCTTACGAAGGCCGCCAATTCGCCCAATTTCATTTGTATGCAAATGTTTCCAGATCGCACCGGTCTGGAAACGGAAACGCTGTTTTGGCGCAATCCGTCCGATACAGACGTGAAGCATTTAACGGACATCGAATGGCGGACCGGAGTATTCCGCCGCCACAACGCTCCAAAGGAGAATAGAGATGTTCGAGACCCTCGGCCGTTTTCGTGCGGCCATGAAGAATGCACAGGCCGTGCGCGCCATGAACAACCTGCCACCCGAAATCCAGAAGGACATCGGCTGGCCCGTGTCGCCGCGCATCGACGCCCAGACCAACCTGTCGCGTCTGATCCTGGGCTCGGGCCGCTGATGACCTTCGCCGACAAGTGCAAATTGCTAACCAAGCGCCGGGGCCGCCGTGTGGTCCCGGCTGCGACCGACATCAAGCTGCGCGCCGCGCTGCTGCCCCGGCGCTGAGCCGCGCTGCGCAAAGCCGCGGACGTGGCTGATCAAACAACCGTGTTGGCTTGGGCCAGAATCTTGACATTTCGGCTGGAGGTACGATCTTCGAGATAGTGGGGAATTCTCTTAGTCGGCTGCTGCCGAGCTTGTGTATTCGAATGCCCAGTTTCAAAAGCCACCTCGTTTCCTTCATCCTCCGGCACAGCCGCAAGAAGGCATTTGCCAGCCCGGAGAACCTGCAGCGCTGGATCGCCTATGCGCGCAAGACCGAGGATCATCATCCCCCGGCATTGCTGCGGGAGCGGCTCGATATCACCGAGCGCAGCGTCGATGGCTTTCCCGTCTACGAGATTGCGCCGAAGGCGGGCGAACGCAGGCGCATCCTCTACATGCATGGCGGCGCCTATGTCTTCCAGATCACATCCTATCATTGGGGGTTGATCGCCGAGATGGCCGAGCGCTTGGGTTTCGGTATCACCGTGCCGATCTATCCCATTGCGCCGGAGCATGATTTCCACGCCATGTTCGGCATGGTCGGCGACGTCTACCGGCAGATGCTGGATGAGACGGACGCCGAAGACATCGTCTTCATGGGCGATTCCGCGGGCGGCAACATGGCCGTCGTGCTGACCATGATGGCGGCTGAGGAAGGCCTGCCCTTGCCGTCGCGCCACGTGCTGATTTCACCCGGCCTCGACATGTCGCTGTCCAACCCCGAAGTGTTCGAGGCGGAACGCAACGATCCGTGGCTCGGCATTTCCGGCGGGCTGGAAGCGATCCGCATGTACAGTGCCGGCATTGATCGCAGCGACTGGCACATCAGCCCGCTCTATGGCGATCTCTCGGTGCTGCCGAAGACCCTGCTTCTGACCGGCTCGCACGACCTGCTCAGCCCCGACAATCTGATCTTCGCCAAAAAGGCACGCGCTGCCGGCATCGATATCGACGTCGTCTATGAGGAAGGCATGTTCCACGTCTGGCCGCTGATCGAGATGCCGGAGGCGCGTCGCGCCAGGGACAGCATCGTCACCTTCCTTGAAGGTGAGCCCACCAAGCGGCGCGCCACCACGCGGCGCAGAGCGCGACCCGCTCTCGCGGCGCGCCCCGCCCAAGCAGCGGAATAGCTCAGAACTTGCCGGTTTCGTGGAACAGTTCGAAGGTCGCGCGGATATGGTCGGCGACGGCCTTGACCGGCGCGCTGGCGTCCGGCGACACCACCATCGCCAGATTGTAGGTGCCGATATCGGGCATGCCGTCCTTCGGGCAAAGCTCGACCATGTCGTTGCCCAGGAACGACTTCGGCAACGGTGCAACCGCGAGATCCGACATGATGGCGGCGCGCTGGCCGGCCGTGTGGGCGCTCATATAGGCGATGCGGTAATTGCGGCCTTCACGGCTCAGCGCATCGAGCGCGCCGGCCCGCCAGGCGCAGCCCTCTTCCCACAGCGACACCGGCAAAGGCTCGCGCAGATGCGCGCTGCCGCCCTTGGCGCCGGCCCAGACGATCGGCTCGGTGAGCAGCACCTCGGCGCCGAGTGCGCTGGTCTTGTAGGAACTGGTCAGCAGCGTGATGTCGAGCGCCCGGTCGTCCATGCGGCGGCGCAGATTGCTGCTCTGGTCGATGGTGACGTCGACGGCAATCGACGGATGCGACTGCGCGAAACGCTTCAGCACATGCGGCAACACGCGCTCGCCATAGTCGTCCGGCGAGCCGAGCCGCACCACGCCGACGATCTCGGGGATGATGAACTTCGACACCACCTCGCGGTTGATCGACAACAGCCGGCGGGCATAACCGAGCAGCATCTCGCCATCCGTGGTCAGCGTCACCGAGCGCGCATCCCGCGCGAAAACAGAGCGCCCGAGAATGTCCTCGAGCTTCTTGATCTGCATGGAGACCGCCGACGGCGTGCGGAACACCGCATTGGCCGCCGTGGTGAAACTGCCGGTCTCTGCAATGGCCACGAAGGTGCGCAAAACGTCGAGATCGAGCAGCGGCAGCGGATGATTGAGTGGGGCGTTCATCGGGATCGACCTTCAATTTTTCTGATGTGAAGCATCATTCCATTTCGTTTGATTGAACATCAGATTGGGATGATAGTCAACTCCATCGAAGGCAGGACGTGCCATGGCTCCAACGCTCCTGACACGGAATTGCACTCGATGCGGAATATCCAGGCGACGGAACGCGTTCATGCGGGACGTGCCACAACCAAAGGAGAATGAAATGTCTATCCTGTCATCCATCGGTCGGCTTGCGACCGAGTTCAGCGCGGCCCGCGCCCGCTTCCAGACCGAACGTGCGATCCGCTCGCTGCCGATCGAACTGCAGAAGGATATCGGCTGGCCTGAAGCTGCCGACACCAAGACCGGTGCACGCCACGGCGTCGGATCCTGGGCTGGAGCAAAGTAAACCATTGTGTACCATGTGCTGAAGGCCTGCCGCGCAGACCAGCCCGGCAGGCCTTCTCTATTTGCCCCGCAGGCTTCTCCAACTTATTTGCATTCAAATGATTTTCAGAGCCGTGTCGCCGCTGCATGGCGCATATGCGTCACTTGCATGCGCCTCAATGTCGCCGGTAACACGCTGTAAGTAATCGCAAATTTTGGGCACCATGCCCAATAATGTCGCAACCGATGTCGCATTTCCATTCAAGCGCTTCGCATTTGCGATTTAGTTTCTGCTCACGCAGGCCTATATCAACGCCAGCAAACGAGCTGCCCCACTCCATCAAGCGAAGGCGACCCGTCTGAGCAACCGATAGGAGATGATGATGAAGCTTTTTGCCCGCCTCTTTGCCCGCCGCGAAATGAACCTGACGACCGCTCTCGAGCGCCAGCGCCTTGCCAACACCATGCCCGGCCAGACCGGCGCCATGAATGCGGTGCGCCTCGGTTTCGTTGCCTGAGATAACGGCTAGCGCTCAGCGCTTCCCTGCCGCTGCCGATAGTCGATAACAGCGCCGCTTCGGTTTGACCGAAGCGGCGTTTCTCGTTTTTGGCACCTATGCCGCCACCACCATGCCCAATCCGTCGGCAGCCCGTCCCTGTCATCCCGGACGATTGCCCATTTGCGACCCATGTCGCAAATATAGTTTCCGCTTAGCCCCCTAGCCAATTGACAGGAATGGTTTTTCCTGATGTCGCTGTGCTGTTCGCGACATCCTGTTCGCGCCATGGCTGCGTGAGGTTCCCTTGAACGCCGTAAAGCATCCGATCAAGCGATCGTTTGTATTCTTCCTTGTCCCGGACTTCACCATGATCGCCTTTGCGACGGCGCTCGACCCGCTGCGCTCGGCCAACCGCATGCTTGGCTATGAGGCCTATCGCTGGCGCCTCGCCAGCATCGACGGCAAGCCGGTGCGCGCCTCCAATGGCGTCGAATGCGCCGTCAACACCTCGCTCGAGGAAGAGCGCAAGAAGATGGCCGGGCCGGATCGGCCGAACATGGCCATCGTCTGCAGCGGCATGAATGTCGAGCGCTACCAGAACAGGTCGGCCTTCGCCTGGCTGCGCGAGGAATACAACAGAGGCGTCGCCGTCGGCGGCCTGTGCACCGGCGCGCATATCCTTGCCGCCGCCGGCCTGCTCTCCAACAAGCGCTGCGCCATCCATTGGGAAAACCTGCCGGGCTTTTCCGAGGCCTTTCCCAAGGCCAACGTCTTTGCCGACCTCTTCGAGATCGACCAGAACATCTACACCTGCGCCGGCGGCACTGCGGCACTCGACATGATGCTGAAGCTGATCGGCGACGACTTCGACGACAATCTGGTCAACCGCGTCTGCGAGCAGGTGCTGACCGACCGCGTGCGCAGCCCGACCGACCGCCAGCGCCTGCCGCTGCGCGCGCGCCTGGGCGTCCAGAATTCCAAGGTGCTGACCATCATCGAACTGATGGAAGGCAATCTCTCCGAACCGCTGTCGCTGATCGAGATCGCCGACCATGTCGACCTGTCGCGCCGCCAGATCGAGCGCCTGTTCCGCACCGAGATGGGCAGATCCCCTGCCCGCTACTACTTGGAAATCCGCCTCGACCGCGCCCGGCACCTGCTGATTCAGTCGTCGATGCCGGTGGTCGAGGTAGCAGTCGCCTGCGGCTTCGTCTCGGCCTCGCATTTCTCCAAATGCTACCGCGAACTCTACGCCCGCTCGCCGCAGCAGGAGCGCGTCGACCGCAAGCAATTGCTGGCGGTTTGAGAGTCACGTGACCGCGCGAACGGCACTCTCCAAAGAACTCGCCGACCGGCAGAGTTTCCGCCTCGACGTCGAAAAATGGGCAGCATTCATGGCGGCGTTGGAAACTCCTGCGCGTGACCTACCACGCTTGAAGCGATTGCTGAGCGAACCGAGCATCTTTTCCATAGGCGACCCAGCTTAGGTCACTGCGCCTGCGCCGTCCGCATAGCCTCGACGCGGATATCCTCGGTCAGCCGCGCCTTGAGCGCCGAGAACTCCGGGCTGGTCTTCAGCGTATAGTGACGCGGATGCGGCAGGTCGATGGCGACATCCGACTTGATGCGGCCTGGCCGCGCGCTCATCACGATTACCCGCGAAGCCATGAAGATCGCCTCCTCGATGTCGTGGGTGACGAACAGCACCGTCTTCTTGCGCCGCTCCCAGATGCCGAGCAGCAGTTCCTGCATCAGTCCGCGCGTCTGGTTGTCGAGCGCACCGAACGGCTCGTCCAGCAACAGGATTTCGGGGTCGTTGGCCAGCGCCCGGGCGATCGCCGTGCGCTGCTGCATGCCGCCGGACAGCTGCTTTGGCCAATGGTTCTCGAAGCCCTTCAGCCCGACGAGGTCGACATAGGAAGCGACGATCCCGTCTCGCTCCTTTTCGGCCATGCCACGTTCGCGCAGGCCGAAGGCGATATTCTGCGCCACCGTCAGCCACGGAAACAGCGTGTAGGACTGGAACACCATGCCGCGATCCGGTCCCGGCCGCGTCACCGCCTTGCCGTCAAGCAGCACACGGCCTTCGCTCGGCGCTTCCAGGCCGGCAACGATCCTGAGCAGCGTCGACTTCCCGCAGCCGGACGGCCCCAGAATGGTGATGAAGTCGTTGGCCGCGACCGCAAGGTCGACCGGCATCAGCGCCTTGACCGGCTGCCCGCCGCGCACGCCGGCGAAGGTTCGCGAGACGCCTTCGATAAGCAACTTGCTCATGCCAGGCTCCAGGGAAAGAGCCAGCGATTGAACGCCTTGAAGGCGAAGTCGGACAACAGTCCGATCAGCCCGATGACGATGATGCCGAAGATGATCTGCCCTGTCGCCAGCCGCGACTGGCTGTTGATGATCATGTAGCCGATGCCTGAGGACGAACCGATCAGCTCGGCGACGATAACATAGGTCCAGGCCCAGCCGAGCACCAGCCGCAGCGTTTCGGCAATCTCGGGCGCATTGGCCGGCATGATGACCCGTTTGACGATGCCATTGTTGGTCGAGCCCAGCGTATAGGCCGCCTCGACCAGGTCGCGCCGCGTCGAGCCGACCTTGACCGCGACGATCAGGATGATCTGGAACACCGAGCCGACGAAGATGACCAGCAGCTTTTCCAGCTCGCCAATGCCGGCCCACAGGATGAGCAGCGGAATGAAGGCCGAAGCCGGGAGGTAGCGGGCGAAGGAGACGAACGGTTCCAGAAACGCCTCTATTGGCTTCCAGGCGCCCATGGCGATGCCGATCGGCACGGCGACGATCGACGCCAGCAGGAACCCGCCGAAGACCCGCCAGATGGTGATCAATATGTCGAGCCAGAAGCGATCCTCGACCAGCAGCCGCCAGCCATCCCGCAGCATTGACAGCGGATCGGCGAGGAAGATGCGGTTGACGTGGCCGCCAAGCGTGATCCACGCCCAGAAGGCGACGAACAGCACGAAGAAGGAAATGCCAAGCACGGTTCGAATGCCCGGCGACACCGGATGCAAGGGGCGCATCTTCAGATCGTCCGCATCGTCAGATCGCCCCCATGCTCAGTCGCGTTGCCCGGTAGAAAGCGGCGGCGCGCTGGCACCGCCGCATGATGGTCAAAGGCCGGACTATCAGTTCGCCACCGCGCTGGTATCGGCAAGCGCTGCAACATCTGGCGCTTCCTTGATCAACCCCATCTGCAGCAGAAGCTCGCCGGCGGTCTTGGAAAAGTCCTGGAATTCCTTGGTGAAGAACTGCTTGTTCTCCGCCTTGTCGGCCCATTTCAGGTATTTCGCCGAATCCTCGAATTCTTTCGCAGACTGCTTCACGTCGGCGCCCATGATCTCGTAGGATCTCTGCGGATCGCTCTTGATCAGGTCGAGCGCTTCGAAATAGCTGTCGGCCAACGCCTTGGCGGCGTCGGGATTGGCGGTGAGGAATTCAGGCGTGCAGCCGACCGTGTCGAGCACCATCGGGTAGTCGAGCGTGGTCGCCAATATGTGGCCCTGATCGGACTTGTCGCGCACCGCCGAGATGAACGGCTCATAGGTGACCGCCGCATCGTTCTGGCCGGCGAGGAAGGCTTGCGCCGCCGCATCCGGTTCCAGGTTGACGACGGTCACATCCTTGGTCGACAGGCCGTTCTTGTTCAGCACCCAGGCCAGCATGAAATAGGGCGACGTGCCCGGCGCCGAGGACGCGACGTTCTTGCCCTTGAGGTCGGCGACGGTCTTGATGTCGTTGCGCACGACAATGCCGTCGGCGCCATAGGATTTGTCGAGCTGGAAGATCTGCTTGGTGGTGACGCCGCTGGCGTTCCACACCAGCCAGGTCTCGACCGTGGTGGCGGCGCATTGCAGATCGCCGCTGGCGATGGCGAGCGGCCGGCTGGCCTGCGGCACCTTCTTCAGGGTCACGTCGAGGCCATGCTTCTCGAAGATGCCGGCCTGCTTGGCGAGCGTCAGCGGCGCAAAGCCGGTCCATCCGCTGATGCCGATGGTGACCGATGTGGCAGCCTCGGCCGGCACGGATATTGCAGCCGCAAGCGCCAATACCGCGGCAGCGACGATGGTCTTGTTCATGTCGGTTCCCCTTGTTTTTTCGGATGCCGAATTGTGTCACAGACGCCCATGGGCTTGTCAATGAAACCGGCCCTTCACGGCAGCGTGATGATGCGCACGCTAACGCGCATCGAACATCCAGCTGCGGTCGCGCCACATCTTTTCGCCGACCTGGCAGTCGGTCGGCCGGTCCTGCGCCAGCACCACCGGCGGATGCCCGGCCTCCTCGCGCGCCCGTTGCGGCGAAGCGGCGCCGGCCAGCTCCAGCACCAGCTTGCGGCGGATGGCTTCGGGAAACTGCGTCCAGTCATTGACCGGGATCATGAAGGATCCGGGACCGCCGATGACGCAGTCGCTGTAGTAGCGGTCGAGATTGTTGACGTCATAGGCGCCGCCGAACCCGCCGCGCGTCATCAGCGGCAGGCCGTTGATGATGATGCCTTGCTTGACCACCGCGTCGCGGGTGATGTCGACGGGCGCGCCCTGGTTGTTGGGCCCGTCGCCGGAAATATCGATGACGCGCTTTGTCCCCTGAAAACCGCTTTCGGCGAACAGATCGCTGCCGAATTCCAGCGCGCCGGAAATCGAGGTGCGCCGGGCGCTGGCCGGCGGATGGGCGGAAAGCTGCGCGGCCACCCGCTCGGCATCGGCCCGGCTGGCGATCACCGTCCACGGCACGACGACCTGCTGCGTGGTCGCTCCGGCCCATTCGACATAGGTGACGGCGACCTTGCCATAGGCGCCGTCGGCGATGGCCTGCAGAACATTGTCGTGCGTCAGCGCAGCAGCATAGCCGTGACGCTGGATTTCAAGTTCGCCCGGCGACATCGACAGCGACACGTCGACGGCCAGCACCAGCTCGACGTCGACCGGCTCGGCGGCTTGAACCGGCGGCACCAGCCAGAGCCCCAGCGCCAGCGCGGCGCTGCCTGAAAGGAAATGTCGTGCGCAAGAAAAAGCAGACATACCCGAAGGTAAGCGAAAACCGGCTGCTGACAAAGCAAAAAGCCCGGCGAGGTGCCGGCTTTTCGATATGTTGGTTGGAACCGATGAAGCTCAACTCCTCGGCTTCAGATTCTCTGGATCGTAGAGCGGCTTGTAGCCGACGGCAGCCACCTCGACCGGGTAGGTCTCGCCGAAATATTCGATGGCAAACTTGCGGCCCTCCTGGGCATGGGCCCAGGGCAGATAGGCGAGGCCGATGTTCTTGCCGATGGTCGGGCCGTAGGCCATCGATGTGGTGAAGGAGCGGCGGCCGAGTTCGTCGACCAGCGTCTCGCCGGTCTTCGGATCCATCACCGGCATGGTGCCGACGGGATAGCGGGCAACACCCTTCGAATCGACGTTTTCCGTCATCACCAGCGTGCACAGCATCGCCGGCTGGTGCTCGCGGGCGCGGTATTCGACATGTTTTGCCTTGCCGCAGAAATCGTTCTCCTTGACCTTCGGTCGGGCAAGGTCGGCCTCGAGCAGATTGTACTCGGTCAACAGGTCGGCGTTCTGCAGGCGCAGGCTCTTTTCCATGCGCCGGGTGTTGGCATAGGTCTCGACGCCGAACGGCATGACCCCGGTCGAGCGCAGCGCGTCCCAAACGGCCAGGCCGTCTTCGTAACGCATATGCAGTTCCCAGCCCTGCTCGCCGACATAAGAGATGCGGAAGGCGGTGACGTCCTTGCCGCCGATCCTGACCGGCT
This sequence comes from Mesorhizobium sp. M0676, assembly GCF_040320535.1. Classification (NCBI taxonomy): domain Bacteria; kingdom Pseudomonadati; phylum Pseudomonadota; class Alphaproteobacteria; order Hyphomicrobiales; family Phyllobacteriaceae; genus Mesorhizobium; species Mesorhizobium sp. M0676. Next base: position 40,202 of record NZ_JAMYPU010000011.1, on the reverse strand, counting down.
TGATCGCCGCGAACGGGAAGTTCTCGAGCGAGAGACCATCCGGATTTTCGACCACTTTCTGCAGCGTCGCCCGCGCGTTCGGTCCCCAGATGCCGATGGTGACATATTTTTCCGTCACGTCGGTGATGGTGACGTCAAAGCCTTTGTCCTGCGCGGTGCGCTGCATATAGCGGAAATCGCGCGGACCGGCGTCGGCGCCGTCGATCAGCCGGCAGCGGTCGGCCATGCGGATGACGGTGAAGTCGGCGCGCACCATGCCTTCCTCGTCGAGGAAGTGGGTGTAGATGCCCTTGCCGATGTTGTTGTCGCCACCAATCTTGGCCGCGCACAGCCACTCCAGCAGCGCGACATGGTCCGGCCCTTCGATGTCGTACATCGAGAAATGGGACAGGTTGACGATACCGCAATCCTCGCTCATCGCCAGGTGCTCGGCATTGGACACCCGCCAGAAATGGCGATTGTCCCACTCGTTCTCACGTATGGGAACCCGGTTGCCATACTTCTCCAGCAGATGCTCGTTGGCGGCATAGCCATGCGCGCGCTCCCAACCGCCCAGCTCCATGAAGTAACCGCCAAGCTCCTTCTCGCGCTCCCAGAATGGCGAGCGGCGGATGTTGCGGCCTTTGGAGAACGGCTCGCGCGGATGCACCGCCGGATTGTAGACCTTCATTGCCGTCTCGGTGCAGCGATCCCAGATGAACTGCTCTTTCGTCTGGTGCGGATAGAAGCGCGCATAGTCGATGGCGTGATGGTCGATTTCCGTGCGGCCGTCCGTCATCCAGTCGGCGATCAGCTTGCCCATGCCGGGGCCGTCCTTGACCCAGATGGCGACGGCGTACCAGAGGCCCCTCACCTTCTGGCTCTCGCCCATGGACGGGCCGCCATCGGCGGTCACCTGCAACAGGCCGTTGAAGGAATGGCTTTCATTGTAGCCGAGTTCGCCCAGGATCGGCGTCAGCTCCATGGCGCGCTCAAGCGGCGCCAGGATCTGCTCCATGTCGAGATCGCGCTGCGACGGCGACAGCCGCGCCTGATCCTTTTCCAGCAAATCGCGCGGATGGCAAAGACGCGGATTGTTCTCTTCGTAGTAACCCCATTCGATCTGGCCGCCTTCGGCGGTCCTGGGATCGCCGGTGTCGCGCATATAGGCCGAATTGCCTTGGTCGCGCAGCAGCGGCCAGCCGATCTCCTTGCCGGTGCCGGCAAATTGATTGTAAGGCCCGAAGAAGGTCAGCGGATGGTCGATCGGCATGACCGGCAGGTCCTCGCCGACCATCTCGGCGATCAGCCGGCCCCAGATGCCGGCGCAAACGATGACATAATCGGCCATGATCGTGCCGCGGTCGGTGACGACGCCCTTGATGCGGCCTTCCTCGACGATGAGAGATTTGGCCGGCGTGTTGGCGAAGGATTTGAGCTTGCCCGACGCTTCCGCCTGATCGACCAGCTTGCCGGCGACGGTCTGCGAGCGCGGGATGACCAGGCCGGCATCGGGATCCCACAGGCCGCCCTGCACCATGGACTCTTCGATCAGCGGGAATTTTTCCTTGATCTCGGCCGGTTCGATCAGCCGGGCGCGGGTGCCGAAGGATTTCGCCGAGGCGATCTTGCGCTTGATCTCGTCCATGCGGCTGTCATCGCCGACGCGCGCCACTTCGAGGCCGCCGATGCGGGCATAGTGGCCCATCTTCTCGTAGAAATCGATGGAGTAGAGCGTCGTCCAGCAGGACAGGAAATCATGGCTGGTGGTGTAGCAGAAGTCCGAGGCGTGCGCGGTCGAGCCGATGTCGGTCGGAATGCCCGATTTGTCGATGCCGACAATGTCGGTCCAGCCGCGTTCGATCAGATGATGGGCGATCGATGCGCCGACAATGCCACCCAGGCCGACGATGACGACCTTCGCCTGTTTCGGAAACTCTGCCATTGCCGCGACTCCAAGGGATAAAGCAGGCGTGTCCGCGCCCGTTCGAATGGCGCACAATATGCAGAGGACGTGGATGGAGCTACCGCCTGTTTGCGACACGTCGCGGATGCGACGCGACCCGGCGCGCCGGCGTGCCGCCAGTGGCGATCTATCTCAGGCGAAGGCCCAGATGTCCTCGGCCTGGAAGCCGACCTGGTAGCCTGATGTCTTGAGCTTGACCACTACCTCGCCGATTTCGGCCGCCGGCAGCGCGCCGACCTCGACCTTGATCATGCCCGGACGATAGCGCTTGAGATCGAGCTGTTCGAAGACGATCCAGTCGGCGCCCTCGCAATCGACCAGGAAGGCGTCGATATGCGTGATGCCGTTGCGGTCGAGCAGCGTCTGCAGCGTTTCCGACGGCACCTCGATATCCCTGAGGTGCGGCGCGAACTTGTTGAAATTGGCGTCGGCCTCGCCCCAGGCATTCTTGCCCGACATCAGATTGGTGTGGGTGACCGATGAGCAGCCGATGAACTCGACCGGCAGCGTGCCGGCCTCGAGTGCCGCGGCATCGAAAGTGTGGACGGTGATCGTGCCCTTGGTTTTGGTCACCGCGACCGGCTCGATGATGAAACGGTTCGTGTCGGGGTAGTTGGCGCGCAGCCGCTTCTGATTGTACGGGATCGGCTCGACCAGCACGGCCTTTGCGCGCGGGATGCGATGCAGCCACGGCGTGACGTCGTCGAACAGCGCGCCGTCGCAAGCGCCGACATTGACCATCTGGAACGGTTGCCCACCGCCAAACCGCGCCTTCAGCGCCGCCTTGGCCAGGAATTTCGTGCCACGCAACGCCGGCCCGCGATCGAGCAGACCGGCCGGCAGGCCGAGTGAAAGGGCGATGCGCGCCAGCCCGGAAATGGAACTCATGGCTTATCTCCAGGTATGGCGATGGGCCGCCTTCCATTCAGGCTTGCCGACGCCCACAGCGCCATGATCGGGCCGACGAGCAAAAGGTAGGGCGGCAGAAGGTTCGGGAAGTAGATGCGGGTGTCGTGGATCGGAAAGACGGTGAATTTCGCCAGCACGCCAAGCACCAGTGCTGCAAGCAGAATGCCGGCGCGACGATCGAGCCGGAAGCCGGCGCGGCCGAGCGCAAACCACCCGGCCAGCGCCAGAACCGAGACGCCGACCCAACTGTTGAGGCTGATGGCGCGAATGAAGGATGCGGCGAACGCCTTGAGATAGGCGCCAACCGAGAACGGCGGCTCGAAGCCATCCATATTGTAGTGCTGCTCGATGCTGGAGAACCACAGATGCGGCCACCAGCCGGGATGCTGCGCCCAATGCGAAATCGCGAAATAAGCGACGAAGGACGCGGCAAAGCCGGCCAGCGCGCCCCACGCCCGCTGCCGGAAGACCAGCAGCAGCACGGCGAAGATGGCCAGAAAAACAATATTGTCCGGCCGCGCCATGAAGGCCAGGAAAAGCAGGACAGCGGTCGCTGCCTCGCGGCCGCGCACATAGGCAAGCAGCCCGCCGAGGAACAGCGCCGAGCACAACAGATCCGGGGTCGAGGCGCGTGCCGCGTCGCCGAAATCGGCCATGATCAGCACCGCGCCGGCCACCGGCGCCAGCGCCAACGCGCCTTCGGTTCGCAGCCACAGCAGCGTGATCATCCCGAACAGCAGCACCGAGACCACCTGCAGCACCCGCATCGCCTCGACAGGCGACATCACCGAACTCATCGTCGAAAGAATCTCGGCGTAGAGGAACTTGATCCGGTACATGCCAAGCAGCGAGTGAAAGTCGGCGGCATTTTGCGCCATATGGCTGCGGAAACCGCCGCCATCGTCTGTCAGCGCCTTGTAGTCGGCGGCCGAAACGCCGGCCTGGACCGTCCTGTAGGCATAGTCATGTAGCGCCTGCGCATCTGGGTAAGCGCCCTCCTCGGCGATTGCGAGATAAGGCAGCATGTCCCAATTGGCATCGGGCATCGTCCAGGCGGTAAACGCCGTTAGCAGGATATAGAGCGAAAACGCGATCGCGCCGATTGGCGCGGCCCATCGCGCATAAGTCCCCTCGCCCCACGCGAGAGCGGCCGCGGTCAGCCGGTCGAGTGTGTTTTGCGGGGCGGGAGACTTGCTCAGCATTGTCGGACTCAGGACTTCGCTCAACGGACTTCTTTTAACGTACCTGGCTTTTGACGAAATCCTTCACGATTCCCACAATGCCGCGCGACAGCAGGCTATCGAAGGCATCGACGAAATGGTCGACATGCTCGCGCTGGCAGATCAGCGGCGGCTCGAGACGGATAACGTTGCGGTTGTATTCGGTGAAGGCGACGAGCACGTCACAGTCGCGCAGCAACAGCGCGCCGACGAAGCCCGACAGCGAGCCCTTCAGCTTGTCGTCGAGGACGCTGACGATCGGACGCAGCACCATCGGCAAGGTCTGCGAGAAGTCGTGGAACTCGAGCCCGATCATAAAGCCTTTGCCGCGCACGTCCTTGATGATCTTAGGGTACTTCTGCTTCAGCGCCTGCAGGCGCTGAAGCAGATAATCGCCGGTAGTGGCGGCGTTGTCGATCAGCGCCTCATCATAGAGCACGTTGATGCCCTCGATCGCGGTGACGCAGGCCTCGCCCATGCCGCCAAAGGTGGCCATGGCATGGATCATCGCCGTCTTCGGCGTGCCATAGGCCTTCATATAGACCTCGCGCCGGGCTATCATCGCGCCGACCGCCGCCTTGCCGGCGCCGAGCGATTTCGCCAGCGCCGTCACATCGGGCACGACGCCATAATGCTCGAAGGCATAGAAGCGTCCCGAACGGCCATAGCCGCACTGCACTTCGTCCGCCACCCACAGCACGCCATACTGGTCGCAGAGCACGCGCAATTTCTGCCAGTATTTGGCCTCTGCCTGGATGATGCCGCCGCCGCCCTGGATTGTCTCAAGCACTATGACGCCGACCTCCGGGTCGGAGCGGAACAGCCGCTCGACCGCTTCGATATCGGCGAACGGAATGCGAACGGTGTTCTCAGCCATCTTGAAGTCCGCGCGGTAGAGCTGGCCATCGGTAATGCCGAGCACGCCCTTGGTCTTGCCGTGGAAGGAATTCTCGGCATAGACGATTTTTGGCCTCTTCGGCCCGGCGGCGCGCTCGGCGAGCTTCACCGCCGCTTCCATCGCTTCCGAACCCGACGAGCCCAGAAACACCATGTCGAGATCGCCGGGCGAGCATTTGGCGATGTTGTGCGCAAGGGCCGATGCATATTGCGACATGAAGGCGATGGCGATTTCCTGGCGCTTCTCCTCCTGGAATTTGCGCCGGGCCGCCAGGATGCGCGGATGGTTGTGGCCGAAGGCCAGCGAACCGAAGCCGCCGAAGAAGTCGAGAATCTTGCGGCCGTTCTGGTCGATGTAGAACATGCCTTCGGCACGCTCGATCTTGATCTTGTGGAAGCCGAGCAGTTTCATGAAATGCAGCTGGCCCGGATTGAGATGCGCCTTGAACAGGTCGGTCATGCGCGCGACATCCATCGCCTTCGCCTGCTCGACGCTGATCAGGTCGGGCTTGGCGATGGCGGTAGGCGACAACGCCGGCGCGCCGACCATGGTGCGCGCGTTCGTCTGCTCAGGCTTGGCCATGACGGTCATTTCGGAGTTCTCCTGGTCGTCCCACTTATTCGGCGGGGGCATGATTGGCGGTGACGGCAAGCCCGTCTTTCTTGGCGCGGTATTCGCTGTAGGCGGCGATCAGCATGTCTTCGTCGCGATATTGCGGCACCCAGCCGAGCTGGCGCTCGGCCTTGGATACGTCGAGCACGCACTCCTCATCGGCGATCAGATATTGTTCGGGATCCATGATCGGCATGTTCATGAGATCGAGCAGGTCGAGGGTGCGCTTGACCGCCCAGCCCGGCGTCGGGATCAGCAGCGATTTCGAGCCGGCATGCTTGATCAGGTCGCCCAGCAATTTCTTCACCGGCGGCGGATTGAGGGAGCCCAGATTATAGGCCTGGTTGGGCACGCCTGCCTTCCAGGCCGCGCGGGCAGCTTCCGCGCAATCGAACACCGAGATGAACTGATAGGGGTTCTTGCCCGAGCCGATCATCGGCACAGGAAAATTCCAGTCGATCAGTTTGAACAGCTTTTCCAGGATCCCGAGCCGGCCGGGACCGATGATCAGGCGCGGTCGAAACAGCGAGATCGACATGCCGCGCTTGCGCCATTGAGCGGCGAGCTCCTCGGTCTTCTGCTTCGACCAGCCATATTCGCCGAGCGGCGCGACCGGGTGCTCCTCGGTCATCGGCTGGGTGACCGTGTGGCCGTAGATCATGTCGGTGGTGTAGTGGACGAGCTTGGACGCGCCGGCCTTGCCCATCGCCTGCATGATGTGTTCGGTGCCGTGGAAATTCACCGGAAAGAAGAAGTCGTGACGCTTGGCCCGCACCTGGATCGGCGACAGCATTTTGGCCGACAGGTTGTAGACCATGTCGTCGGCCTTCAATCCGATGTTGGCCACCGAGGCCGTATCCGTGACATCGCAGGTGACGAAGCGAACGTTGCGATAGTGCGTCAGGTCGCTCTTGACGATGTCGGCAACGACAACCTCTTCACCATGGGCCACAAGCTTCGGGGCAAGATGACGGCCGACGAAGCCGTCGCCGCCGAAAATAACATGTCTCATCGAACGATCTCGCTGGTCTTGTCGGGGATGATGGAAGCGGTTTGGTCGTCATGCCCGCGCCCGCCCAAGTCTCGACCGCTTTGCGCGATCAGCACGGTGCCGACGCAGATGAAGGCGATGCCGGCAATGCGCCAGGCATTGAGGTCCTCGCGGAAGATGAAATAGGCGAAGATCGCAACCGCGACATAGGCAAGGCTGAGGAACGGATACGCAAAGCTGAGCTCGACCTTGGACAGCACATAGAGATGCGAAGCCATCGAGATGACGAAGGTGCACAGGCCGAGAAACACCCATGGGCTGAAAACGACCTGCAACAGCTTCAACAGCGGATTGGTGCCTTCGAACGAAATGGGACCGAGCGACATCATGCCTTGCTTCAGCATCAGCTGCGCGGCGGCATTGGTCATGACCGTGAACAGAATGAAGACGATGTATTTCATATTTTGCACCCGCCACTCGCAACGGTCCTATTACTAACCTGCAAACATTTCGTGAAGTCACGACAATGCTTTGAGTAAACCACGGAACTTACGATCTATTAACCATGACTTATTCGGATTGTACCTATTCAGCTGCCTTGACACGCCCTGGCCGGTCGTTGAGCTTTTTCGCCGTCCGCAGCCAGAAACTGGACACGAACGCCGGGTCGCGCAGCGCTTCAAGCCGCTGCCAATTCGGGAAGGAGGCCGCGAAAGTATCAGCGCCCATGCGCGCATCCTTGTACGGGTTGACCGCGCCGCCGGCCGCGACCGTGATGCGGTCGAGTTCGCTGAGCAGGGCCAGCGTCCTGTCGCCGCGATTGGGGAAATCCAGCGTCAACGTGAAGCCTGGCCGCGGAAAGGACAGCAGCCCCGGCGAGCGGATCGAGCCGAAGCGCTTCAACACGGTGAGGAAAGAGCCCTGCCCGGCCCGTCGCGCCGCCTCGAGCAGCGCCGGCACGGTCTGACGCGCGACATTTTCCGGCACCACGCTCTGGTGCTGGTAGAGACCTTTCGGGCCATACAGCCGATTCCAGTCGCCGACACCATCAAGCGGAAAGAAAAAGCCCTGGTAGCCGGTTTGGCTCGGCCCCGGCGAGCGCCCCTTCTTCCACCGATAGGCGGCGTTGAAGGCGGTGAGGAACGGCCGGTTGAGCACATTGAACGGCGGCTGGAACGGCACTGAAAAACGGGAGCCGGCGCGAGACGCCGCATGCGAACCATACTCGGCATGATTGCCTGTCAACAACAGGCCGCGCCCGCGGCCATGGCCGCCGGCAAGCTGGTCGATCCAGGCGACGGCATATTCATTGGCCTGGTCGGCGGCCTCGGCCAGTTCGAAGAATTCGCCGAGATCGGCAAACCGCGTTACCTTCTCGGCGATATCGAGCGAATGCACCCGCATCAGCCGGATCGAGGCCGACAGGATCAGGCCGGTCAGCCCCATGCCGCCGATCGTCGCCGCAAACAGCCTTGCATTGTCGGTTGCCGAGCAGGTGTAGGTCCGCCCATCCGAGCGCAGCAGCGTGAACGACTCGACATGGCAGCCAAAGGTGCCGCGCCGGTGATGGTTCTTGCCATGGACGTCATTGGCGATCGCGCCGCCAAGGGTGACGAACTGGGTGCCTGGGACCACAGTCGGAAAGAAGCCGTAAGGTGCGGTGTGCGCAATGATATCGGAGAGGAACACGCCGGCCTCCGCCTCGAGCAGGCCGGTCTCGGCATCGAAGGCGCCGATGCGGTTCAGCGGCCGCATGTCCACGACCGCACCTGGCTCGTTCTGGCAGGAATCGCCGTAGGAGCGGCCATTGCCATAGGCGAGCAGAGCGTTCTTTGTCGCCTTGCCGCTTCGCATCAGCGCGATGGCATCGTCGGCCGCGATGGCTCGCTTTGCGGCCGGCGTGGCGAGGCCAAAACTCCGGTACCGTTCGCCGGCCATGCCCTACCAGCCTCCCGCGACCAGAAGGGCGGCGCCGATCACCACGACGATCTGGCTTCGCCAGTCGCGAATGATGAAGATGACCGGATCGTCATTCATCTCGTTGCGGCGCGCCAGGATCCAGACCCGCATGGTCAAATACAGCACGATCGGCGCCAGCGGCCAGACCAGCCAGGGATGCGGATAGAGTTCGCGCACGGAGACGCTGTCCATGTAGAGCGCCAGCACCAGCGCCGAGGAGAAGGCCGACGCCATGCCCGCCTGGGCGACGATCTCCTGATCTTCGATGCGGTAGCCGCGACCGGCAATGCGCTCGCCCACCGGAATGGCTGTGGTGCGCAGTTCGACATAGCGCTTCACCAGCGCCAGCGACAGGAAGAAGAAAATCGAGAAGGCAAGCAGCCAGAACGAGACTTCGACCCCGGTCGCCGCAGCACCTGCCAGCACACGCACTGTGTAGAGCCCGGCCAGCGTCAGTACGTCGGCCAGGAGCATGCGCTTGAACGACAGCGAATAGGCTGTGGTCACCACCAGATAGCCGGCGAGCACGCCCAGGAACTCGGTCGGCAACAGAAGCCCGGCGGCGATGCCGATCGTCAGCAGAGCGGCCATCGCGCCGAGACCGAACGGGATCGACAAAGCGCCGCTGGCGAAAGGCCGGTTGCGTTTGGTCGGATGCTTGCGGTCGAGCGCAAGGTCGAAGAAATCGTTGAGGATGTAGATGGCGGAAGCCACGGCGCTGAAGGCGACGAACGCCAGCAGGCATTGCCAGATCATGTTGATGTTGAAGTATTCATGCGACAGCACCATCGGCACCGCTATCAGCGAATTCTTCAGCCACTGATGCACCCGCAGCATCTTGACGAATGTCTTCAATGTCCTTTTCGGCGCCGGCATCCTTTCGGCGCTATGCGCGGCCTGCCAGCGCCTCGCATGGCGGTCGGGCGCCACGACGATGGCGTTGCGTGCGGCTCCGAAAACCTTGAGGTCGTGCCGGCTGTTGCCGGCATAGTCGAAACCGCCGTCGCCATAGGCGGCGATGAGCGCGTCGCGCTTGCGGCCCGAGGTCATGTTGTGGGGACCGTCGGTCGCCAGCACATAGTCGAAGACGCCCAGATGCGCGGCGATTGTCTCGGCGAACTTGCGTGGCGTACCGGTCGCCAGCACGATCTTGCGTCCGTCGCTATGGTCGGCGCGCAGCCGCTGCAGCAGCGCTTCGCGATAGGGCAGCGAGGCCGGATCGATGTCGATGCGGTCGGCAATCGCTTGTTTCAGCCGCGCCGGGCCGGCGGCCAGCCAGAACGGAACCAGGAAAACATAGAGCGGATTCTTCTTGAGCAGGATGAACAAGCCTTCCCAAAGAAGATCGGTCGCAATCAGCGTGCCGTCGAGGTCGACCGCAAGCGGGATTGCGTTCTTGTCCGACCGCGCATCCATATCTTTCCTGCCCAGCTCAAAAACCCGTCGCGCCACGTTTCGGCGTCTTGGTATCCGGCATAGCGAGCAACGGCGCAACGAACGTTAAAACGTCTGGTTGCAACGGATATGCGCCGGGGTATTTCCCTCGTCATCGTTAAGCAACCGTTGCCGTAGACGAGAAAAGGCCGGGCATTGCCCGGCCTCTACTACATTTGCCTGCCGACTTACTTGATGCGGGCAACGCCACCCGAGATTTCGACCGTTTCCGAGCCGGTCAGGGCCTCGAGGTCACCATTGGGCAAGGTGACAAAACAGCCGTTCGGGCAGAATTCCACGGTTTCGCCAGCGGCCAGCGCCAACTCCGTCTTGCCGCCGCCTTCCGTCACGATCAGCGTACGGGTCTCAGCATCCTTGTTGACCGCGCTGGCGGCAAAGGCCGAGCCACTCGCTGCGGTAAGAGCGATGGCGACGACGAGCGACTTCCACATTTTGCAATATCGGTGTTTCCACACCGCCTCTGTTGCATTTCGCAAGGCATTCTCGCCTTTGCATGTGAGCTTATATGAGATGCAAGCTGAACCGCAACTGAATGCCGCATTCATGCCGCAATTGGTTTGGGAGGAGCTTGGGGCCTTAGCTGGGATCGGGTTTGCGGGCCTTGCGACCAGTTTTGGCCAGCCGCTTCGCCTCGGCGGCGGCTCTGGCCTCCGCCTGCTCCTTCTCGGCGAACTCGACCTCGATCTTGTCGTCGTCGATCGGCCATGCGTCGGTCTTCTTGACCTTGACCTCGGCGCGCGGCGTCGAGGGGATTTCTATGTGCTCGGCGTCAAAAGCATCGAGAACGGCAAAGCGGATATCGTTCTGAACGATGGCGCCGTTCAGCACATCGGCCAGGAACACGCGGATCTCGAACTCGAGTGCTGCCGGCCCGAAATTGGTGAACAGCACGAAGGGTTCCGGGTTCTTCAGCACCAGCGCATGGCCGCGCGCAATCTCAAGCAGGACCGCGTGTACCCGCTTGACGTCGCTGCCATAGGCGACCCCGACCTTGATCTCCACGCGTCCGAGCTTGTTGCGGTGCGTCCAGTTGCCGACGGCGTTGTTGATGAGGTTCGAATTGGGCAGGATCACCGATTGTCGCTGGAAGGTCTCGATTTCGGTGGCGCGCACGCTGATCTTCTTGACCGTGCCTGATGTGTCGCCGGCGACGATCCAGTCGCCGACCTTGAACGGCCGCTCGGCGAGCAGGATCAGGCCGGACACGAAGTTGGACACGACATTCTGCAGGCCAAAGCCGATACCCAGCGAAAGTGCGCCGGCAACAAGCGCCAGGTTGGAGAGATCGATGCCCGCCGCCGAGATGCCGACGAGCCCAGCGAGCGCGACGCCGGCATAGCCGACCGCCAGCCGGATCGAGTTGCGCACGCCGGTATCGACCTTGCCGCGCGCCATTACCGAGCCGTCGAGCCAGCCCTGGAACCAGCGGGTCAGGAAATAGCCGATGATGAAGACGACGATGCCGGTGAGGATGCCGGTGACCGAAATCGTCACCGAACCGACGGTGACGCCTGTCGCCAATTTATAGCCCCAGGCCTGGATATCGCCGGGCTGGAAGCCCCACATCAACAGGATCAGCGGCAGGAACACCAGCACGATCATCAGGTTGATGGCGACGCTGACGACGAGGCCGAGTTGGTCGAGCGCGGTGTCCTCATAGCTGGAATTGGTCTTCAGCCAGCGCCCGATGGACGTGCCGGCGAAACCACCCTCCTCGCCGATCTCGCGCGCCGACAGGAAGCCGATATAGGCGGTGAGCAGGATGGTGCCGGTGACCACGACCTGCAACGAGACGAAGATGGCAAGACCGATATAGCCGAACAGCGCCGCCGCAATCGTGAACAGGCCGAGCGCGACACAGGTGTAGCGCAGCCAGGCCGGCCAGCGGCGCCAGCGCCCAGCGACGTCCTTGTAAGGCTTCAGCAGCGCCATCAGGATCAGGATGACCCCGACGATCACGGTGGCGACAAAACTCCTGGCCACCGTCAGCGACAGAGGCGAGCCCATCTTGTCGTTGACGATCGACAGGAAATTGTTGATGCCGATGACGACTGCCATGGCCGTCGTCAGCCGCACCAGCCAACGCGCCGGGCCGGTCTCGACCTGGATCAGGCGCCAGTTCGGCATGCTGGGCGACAGCGCCGCATTGGTCAGGCGGTTGACACAGAACACTATGGCGATGACGGCTGCCAGAGCGTTGAGGAAAACGCCTATGTCGCCGCGAAGCACATTGTAGTAATTGTACAGGAACACCGTCGAGGCGAGGAAGGCGCTGACCGCCAGCGTCGGCAGCAAGGTCGACCAGAACGCCACCGACAGGCGACTGAGATACGTCGGATCTTCAACCGACGCGTCGGCCTCGAAGATGCGCCCAAACAGGCGGCGCCCACCGACCAGAAGCACCACGGCCAACGCGAGCGCCATGAGGGTCGCCGCGAGCATCGCCTGGAACTTGAACTTGAAGGCAAAGCTCAGCCAGGACGACACCGCCCTGTAAAAATTGGCGTATTCGTCCCTGGCGTCGGAAAACACTTGCGGGCTCAGTGCATCGGACAGCACATAGCGCTTGGTCAGCCCGCTGCGAAACAGCTCGCTGCGCATATTGCCGATCTTCTCGATCAGCGCATTGATGCGGATCGACAGGTTCTGCGCGCCGGCGATGACGGCGTTGATCTCCGCCTTTTCCGACGCCAGCGCCTGGCGCTCGCCGGTAACGATATCCGGTTCAGGCGGCTGTCCGGCAGCCGGGGGCGCACCAAGCTGCTCAAGCCTCGAATTGATCTCCCCCAGCCGGGACCGGAACGCCAGCGCGCTGTTCAGCGCAGCGCGCGACAGCTCTTCCAGCTGCAGGCGGATCTCGACAAGGGTGGTGTCGTCGACGCCGTCCTCCTGGACTTTCTTCTCCAGAGCGTCGGTCTTCGTCGTCAAACCCTGCAGGATTTTCTGCTGGTCGGCGACCAGCCCGGCAGGCGCCTGGCCCAGCCCCTGCGCCATGGCGCCGAACGAATGCGGCGCCAAGGCAACGAGCGCTAGGACCAGGATCAGGCGAAAGAAGCGAAAAAACATAATGGTGGCGACTCAAAGGGCGGCAAAGGCCGCCTCTAAAGCGGTCCTTGATAGAGACGCTCATCCCGTGGGGCAAGTCGTGGCGAAGTCATGACAGTTGGGCGCCTTGCGGGAGTCGGCCAGTCGAAAAGCCATGGCGCAATCTTGGCTTTGCGCACGCCGCCTGCTCTATAGTCTGCCGCATCGCACCCGAGCCGGATGGCTTCAGGTCTGTTGGACCTGAAATCATCCGGCTCTAAAAATCAAAGATATAGAGCATGATGTCGTCCGAAAACCGCTTCACACTTTTCGGCATCATGCTCTAGGGATGACATGAAGAATGGCGGAATATTCAGCCCTTTCGCTTCTCACTAACGCGCTCAAGGGAAACAAGGACTGGAAGCCGGCCTGGCGCAAGCCCGACCCCAAGGCTTCCTATGACGTCATCATCATCGGTGGCGGCGGCCACGGCCTGTCGACGGCGTACTATCTGGCCAAGGAGCACGGCATCACCAATGTCGCGGTGCTGGAAAAGGGCTGGCTGGGTTCCGGCAATGTCGGCCGTAACACCACGGCGGTGCGCTCCAACTACCTTTTGCCGTCCAACACCCGCTTCTACGAACATTCGATGAAGATGTGGGAGAACCTTTCGCACGACCTCAACTACAACGTCATGTTCTCGCAGCGCGGCTGCCTGAATCTGGCTCACACGCCGGGCCAGTTCGACGACTTGGCAAGGCGCGGCAACGCCATGCGCCATCTCGGCGTCGATGCCGAGCTGATGAGCACCGCCGAGATCGCGCGCCTGGTCCCGGCGCTGGACATGTCGGCCTCCGCGCGCTTTCCCATCGTCGGCGGCCTGATGCAGCCGCGCGCCGGCACCGCCCGTCACGATGCGGTTGCCTGGGGCTATGCCCGCGGCGCCGACCGCCGCGGCGTCGACATCGTCGAGAATTGCGAGGTCACGGGCTTCCTGCGCGACGGCGACCGCATCACCGGCGTGCAGACGACGCGCGGCGAGATCCGCGCCAAGAAGGTCGCCGTGGCCGTTGCCGGCAGCACCGGACGGGTGATGCAGCTTGCCGGCATCGACAGGATGCCGATCGAGAGCCATGTACTGCAGGCCTTCGTCACCGAATCGCTGAAACCCTTCATCGACACGGTGCTTACCTTCGGCATGGGTCATTTCTACATGTCGCAGTCCGACAAGGGCGGCCTTGTCTATGGCGGCGATATCGACGGCTACAACAGCTACGCTCAGCGCGGCAACCTGCCCATCGTCGATGAGGTGATGAGCGAGATGCTGGCGCTGTTTCCCGGCCTTGCGCGTGTACGCATGCTGCGCTCCTGGGGCGGCGTCTGCGACATGTCGATGGACGGTTCGCCGATCATCACCACCGGCCCGCTGCCCGGCATGTATCTCAACTGCGGCTGGTGCTATGGGGGCTTCAAGGCCACGCCGGCCTCGGGCTGGTGCTTCGCATACACCATCGCCAAGGACGAACCGCACGCGTTCAACGCGCCGTTCACGCTCGACCGTTTTTATCGCGGCCTGGTGATCGACGACAAGGGCCAGGGCGCAACGCCCCGGCTGCATTAGGGTTCAAACAAATGCTTATCACTTGTCCCTATTGCGGCCCGCGCGACGTCATCGAGTTCACCTATCAGGGCGACGGCAACCGCGAGCGCCCGCAGCCCAACTCGCAGGACCTCGACGCCTGGAACGCCTATGTCTACGATCGGCTGAACCCGGCCGGCGACCACAATGAGATCTGGCAGCATTCGGGCGGCTGCCGCACCCATCTGAGGATGGTGCGCAACACGGTCACGCATGAGATTTCCAGCACCGGTTTCGCCCGCGGCGACCACAATGCCGCCGCCCGGCACAAGGCCGGAGGCAAGTCGTGAGCCCGCGCCGCACCGAGACCGGCGGCCGCGTCGACCGCATGCGCACCATCCGCTTCACCTTCGACGGCACGCCTTACACCGGCCATGGCGGCGACACGCTGGCCTCGGCGCTGCTTGCCAACGGCGTCACGCTTTTCGGCCGCTCGTTCAAATACCACCGCCCGCGCGGCCTGCTCTCGGCCGGCGTCGAGGAACCGAACGCGCTGGTGACGGTGCTGCGCGGCGAAGTGCGCGAGCCCAACATCGCCGCAACCATGGTCGAGATCTATGACGGGCTGGTGGCCGTCAGCCAGAACCGCTTTCCCTCGCTCGCCTGGGACATCAACGCCGTCAACCAGCTCGGCGGCAAGATCCTGGCCGCCGGCTTCTACTACAAGACCTTCATGGGTCCGGTCTTCGGCCCGCTGAAGGGCACCAGATTCTGGATGTTCTGCGAGCATTTCATCCGCCGCGCCGCCGGCCTGGGCCGCGCCGGTATTGCGGCCGACACCTCGCGCTACGAGCGCATGAACGCGTTTTGCGACGTGCTGGTGGTCGGCTCCGGCCCGGCCGGCCTGTCGGCCGCCAAGGCCGCTGCCGACCAGGGCGCGCGGGTCATCCTGGCCGAACTCGAGCCGCGTTTCGGCGGCTCGGCCAACTGGTCCGGCGAGGCCATCGACGGCGCGCCGGCCGCCGACTGGGCGGCGCGCACCGTCAGCCAACTCGAAGGCCATGACACGGTCCGCCTGCTGCCGCGCACCACGGTGTGGGGCTATTACGACGGCAACACGCTGGCGGCACTCGAGCGCGTCACCGACCACAAGGAAACGCCTGGCAAGGGCGAGCCGCGCCATCGCTACTGGGCGATCCGCGCCAAAACGGTGGTGCTGGCCACCGGCTCTTTCGAGCGGCCGCTTGTGTTCCCCGGCAATGACCGGCCAGGCGTCATGCTGGCGCATGCCGCCGAGCGCTATGCCAACGATTATGGCGTGCTGCCCGGCGACAGGATCGCGCTGTTCACCAACAATGACAGCGCCTATCGCTCGGCGCTGGCGCTGAAGAAGGCCGGCGCGGGTATTGTCGCCATCATCGATGTGCGCCCCGAGCTTTCGGCCGAAATGCGCAGCCTCGCCACCGAGGCCGAAGCCGAAATCCTCTCCGGCCATGCCGTGGTCGCCACCGAGGGCGGCAAGGCGCTCTCCGGCCTGAAGGTGCAGCGCTTCGACATGAACTCGGGCGCGCTCAGCGGTGACGCCCGCAGCATCCACGCCGATAGCCTGCTGATGTCGGGCGGCTGGTCGCCGACCATCCACCTCGCCAGCCAGGCCGGCGCCAGAGCCGAGTGGAACCCTGCCCGCCAGGCCTTCCTGCCGCCGAAACCGACGCAACATCGCTGGCCAAATCAGCAATGGATTGGTGCGGGCGCCTTCAACGGCGGCTTTTCCACCGTCGAAGCCATTGCCGAGGGCCGCGCAGCCGGCCTGTCCGCCGCGGGCGGAGCGGCTGCGCCGGCAGCTTTGCCGGATGTCGAAGCAGCCCCGGGAAACCCCGATCCGGCGCCGGTGTTCGAGATCAAAGCCAAGGGAAAAAGCTTCGTCGACTTCCAGCATGACGTGACTGCCGAAGACGTGCGGCTGGCGCATCGCGAAGGTTTTGTCTCCGTCGAGCATCTGAAGCGCTACACCACGCTCGGCATGGCGACCGACCAGGGCAAGAACTCCAACGTTCCGGGCCTCGCCATCATGGCCGAGGCGTTGGGCAAACCGATCCCCGAAGTCGGCACGACCCGCTTCCGCCCTCCCTACTCCGCGGTGTCGATTGGCTCGCTCGCTGCCGAGCGTTTCGGCGATCTGAAACCCGAGCGGCTGACGCCGATGCATGACTGGCACCTCGCCAATGGTGCGACCATGTATTCCGCCGGGCTCTGGTATCGACCAATGATCTACGGCCTTGCCGGCGAGACGGTCGAGCAGGCTTATGTCCGTGAAGCCAGGGCGACGCGCGAAAGTGCCGGCATTGTCGACGTCTCGACGCTGGGCAAGATTGCCGTGCAGGGACCGGATGCCGGTGAATTCCTCGACCGCGTCTACACCAACATGTTTTCTACCCTCCCCGTCGGCAAGGCCCGCTACGGCCTGATGCTGCGCGAGGACGGGCTGGCCTTCGACGACGGCACCACCTGGCGGCTTGGCGAACAGGATTTCCTGATGACGACCACCACGGCCAACGCCGGCAAGGTGATGCAGCATCTGGAATATTTCCTCGACGTCATCTGGCCGGAACTCAAAGTGCATGTCACCTCGGTATCCGACGAATGGGCGGGCGCGGCCATCGGCGGGCCGAAGGCGCGGGCCATCCTCGCCGCCTGTGTCACCGGCACCGCCGTCGACAACACGGCCCTGCCCTTCATGGGCATCGTGCGCGGCGAGATATCAGGCGTGCCGGTGATGATTTGCCGGCTGTCCTTCTCCGGAGAAATGGCCTTCGAGGTCTATTGCGGCGCCGGCTACGGCACCCATGTCTGGCAAGCCCTTGTCGAAGCCGGCAAGCCGTTCGGCCTGGTCACCTACGGGCTGGAGGCGTTGGGCACGATGCGCATCGAAAAGGGCCATGTCACCGGCGCGGAGATCGACGGGCGCACTACGGCGCGCGACCTGCATCTCGACTGGATGCTGTCGAAGAAGAAGCCGTTCATCGGCTCGGCGATGATGGACCGCGAAGGCCTGATCGCGCCCGAGCGGCTGCAGCTGGTCGGCCTGGTCTCGCTCGACAATCGGCCGTTCAATGGCGGAGCCCACCTCGTCGAGGAACTGGACGAAGCCAATCCGCACGATTCCATCGGCCACATCACCGCCTGCTGCTATTCGCCGGCGCTGGGCAAGCACATCGCGCTGGCCCTGGTCGAAGGCGGCAAGGCGCGCCATGGTACCCGGGCATTCGTCTCCGATCCGCTGCGCAAGCGGTTCGGGCCCGTCGAGATCGTCTCCAACCATTTCTACGACCCGGACGGGAGCCGCATGCATGGCTGAGCGCCAATCACCCGAACGCCAATCACCCGAGCGCCTCTCGCCGCTCGAGCCGGTGTTCCATCCGGGTTCGCACGGCAATTTCGAGCATGGCGTCGATGTCATCCTGACCGAGACCAGGCCGGGCTCGATCCTGCAGCTGGCCGCATGGCCGGGCGCGGAAAAGCAGCTGATCGAAGCGATCCGGAAGGTCACCGGCCTCGATTTGCCCGATGGCGCGGGCGGCGGTCTCGCCAAGGACGGCAAGGCCGTGTTCGGTTTCGCGCCTGGAAAATTCACCGTCGTCGACGATGCCGAGGGCCTGGCGGCGAGTTTTGCCGGGGACGTAACCCCGGTAATCGGCACGATCACCGACCTGTCGCATGGCCGCACCGCTATCCGCATCGCCGGTCCTAAGGCCGAATGGGTGCTGGCGAAATTCTTCGCCATCGACTTTGCGCTGCCCGCCTTCCCGATCGGCGCCGGCCGTTCGACCACCCATCACGACGTCTTTGCGCAGATCCAGCGCACCGGCGCCGACCAGTTCGACATCTATGTCTTCCGCTCCTTCGCCCGCTCGTTCTGGAAGGCGCTCTGCCATGCCAGCGAGGAAGTCGGCTACGAGGTGCAGTAGCCGTCCCGCCTTCCGCCACTGGCATCAAGGCCAGCCGGCTCTGCCGCTAGAGAATCCCGCGCTAGACGCTCATGATGGATAAACGTGGCCGCCCAACGGTCCAAAGGGGGTCTGAAAACCCCTTCTTTAGAGTCGGCATCCTCGTTTGGTTCGAACATCCCCATGACCGCATCACTATCCGCCGGCGCCACGGATCGCGCCGATGTGTCGGCCAGAGCCTTGCTCCTGCTGCCGCTGACGGTCGCCTGCGGCGTGTTCATGACCAGCCTCGACCAGAATGTCGTGGTCACCGCCCTGCCCGGTATCAGCGACAGCCTCGGCCGGCCGCCGAGCCAGCTCGGCCTGTTGATCACCGTCTATGTCGCCAGCCTGATCATCTCGATGCCGCTCGGCGGCTGGGCCGCCGACCGCTTCGGCTTGCGCAACGTTTACTGCTTCGCCTTGCTGGTGTTCGCCGCGTCATCGGCGCTGTGCGGATTGTCCAACGACATCTGGACGCTGGTCGGCGCCCGCGCGCTGCAAGGCTTCGGCGGCGCCTTGATCGGGACGCTCGGCCAGGTCGTCATCCTGTCGACCTTCCCGCGCAGCCGCACGCTGAAGATCAACATGTATATCTCACTGGCCGGCCAGTCCGGACCGCTGGTCGGCCCGCTCGTCGGCGGCGCGCTGACGACTTACATTTCATGGCGCTGGATCTTCTTCATCAACGTGCCGTTCGCGCTGGCGGCCGCCGTCCTTGCCGCCTCGCTGTTTCCGACGGTCACCAAGCCGGTGCGCACGCCGTTCGATTTTCCGGGCTTCCTGCTGGTCGGCGGCGGCATGGTCCTGCTGGTCTTCGGCATGGATTCGCTTGCGGCCAAAGACGCCGCCGGCAGCATGATCGCGGCCGAGCTGGCGCTGGCGATCGTCATCCTGACGCTTGCCTCCTTCTACTGCCTGCGCGCCCGCAACCCCTTGCTTGACCTGAAACTCCTGCGCATCCGCACCTTTCGCATCTCCTTCCTCACCGGTGGTGGGCTGGACACGATCGGCCTGAGCTCGGTCGTATTCCTTTTGCCGCTGATGTTCCAGCTCGGCTTCGGCATGAGCGCGGTGCAGGCGGGATCGCTGACTTTCGTCGCCGCAATCGGCTCGCTGATCATGCGTGTCTTCATGCCGCGCCTGCTCAACCGTTTCGGCTTTCGCCGCGTGCTGGTCGTCAACACGCCGATCGTTGCTGCCATGGTAGCGGGCTTCGCCTTGATTGAGGCGACAACGCCGGTCTGGATTGTGCTAGCCTATATCTTCGCCTTCGGCGTTCTGCGCTCGGCGCAGTGGGCTTCGACCGGCAACCTCGCCTATTCCGACATCGCGCCCGACCAGCTCGCCCGCTTCAGCGCGCTCTTCTACATACTGTGGCAGTTGGGGGTGGCGATCAGCGTCGGCCTGGCGGCGGCGCTGTTGTCGTTCCTGGCTGGCGGCGGGCCGGCGGTGACCAACGATTTCCGCATCCTGTTCGTGGTCGAGGGCGTCATCACGCTGTGCGCGCTGATCGCCTATCTCAGACTGACACCGCAGGACGGCGCCCATGTCAGCGGCTATGGCCCGCAGATGAACGTGGAATAAGGCCCCGGTAGCCGAGGCCTAGCCGCTGAACGTCACCCACTCTTCCAGCGGCACGCGGTCGGTGCGGAAGTCGTTTTCGGGTTTCGACGTATCCTCGAGGCCGAGCGCCATGCCGCAGACGACGATCTCCTCGTCGGGGATGTTGAGCACCGGCCGGATCTGCCGGTGATAGGGCGCGAAGGCGGCCTGCGGGCAGGTGTGCAGGCCCCTGCCTCGCGCCGCCACCATGATGTTCTGCAGGAACATTCCGTAGTCGATCCACGAGCCCTGGTTCAGCCGCCGGTCGATGGTGAAGATCATGCCGACCGGCGCGTCGAAGAAGACGAAGTTGCGGTCGTGCTGGGCGCGCATCTTGTCGACCTCGCGGCGGCCGATGCCGAGTGCCCCATAGAGCCCGAAACCGTTGGCGCGGCGGCGGGTGAGATACGGCTCGAAGAACTGGGTGGGGTAATAGCGATACTCGTCCCAATCGGCCTTTTCGGCGCGGATACCGGAATTCAGGATGGCATCGGTGATCTGCTGCTTGACCTCGCCCTTGACGACATAGACCCGCCAAGGCTGCATATTGGTGCCCGAAGGCGCGCGCGCGGCGACGCCGAGAATGGCTCGGATCGTCTCGTCATCGACCATGTCGGGCAGGAAGGCGCGCACTGAACGGCGCGAGATGATCGCCTCGTCGACAACAGCGGCGTTATGCGCTGCCAGGCCGTTTTTTTCCAGCATGGGCCGTCCCTTTGCGCACACTTCGAAAGCCGAACCGGCTATCGGAGAAGACCTTGCGCAGATTTCAATCCTTGGTCGCCGACCCGCATTCCTACACCGCCACTCGTGCCAGAGCCTTTGCATGAACCGCCAAAATCGCGCAAGCAAATCTTGTGTGTCCATGAAAATTCGCTTGATTTTTTCACGGACATGAGCTCTCATGAAATTCGTTTCCAGGTTTTCATCAAGTGAGCGTTTTTGCCCCCAGCTATCCCCAAAACATTGCAGGGACCCGACGAGCGCCTGCTGGCGAGCGACATCCGTGCGCTCCGCAAGACGCGTGGGCTGACGCTTGCTGAGATCGCGCTGAAGCTTGGCCGCTCTGTCGGCTGGGTCAGCCAGGTCGAGCGCGGCCTGTCGATTCCTTCGCTCGGCGACCTCAGGGCCTTCGCCGATCTGTTCGGCGTGCCGCTCAGCCTGTTCTTCAGCCACGACGTGCCGATCGAAAAGGAGCGCGGCGTTGTCGTGCGCGCCGGCAGCCGGCGCACGCTTGGCACAAGCGAATCCGGCCTGGTGGAGGAGCTTCTGTCGCCCGATCTCGGCGGTAGTTTCGAGATGGTGCGTTCGATCTTCGCGCCGGGCGCCGAGATGAAGAGCGAGCAGCTGCGGCCGACCGAGGAAGCCGGCTACATCGCCTCTGGCGTTTTCGAGATCGAGATAGCAGGCGTCTGGCACCGGCTCGGCGAAGGCGATTCCTTCCGCTTCGAGCGCAAGCCATACCGCTGGCGCAATCCCGGCACCGAGCCGGCCGTAATCATCTGGGTGGTTTCGCCGCCTGTTTATTGAATGCATGTCGCCCAAAGTGTGCAGCGGTTTTGGGAAACGACATGCGTCAAGCAAAAAGATAGAAGCGCAGCGCGCTTCCGGTTTGGGAGAAGAATATGGCCGGTTTGCCGACCACGGCGCGCGTGGTAATCATCGGAGGCGGTGTCGTCGGCGCCTCCTCGCTCTACCATCTGTGCAAGGCGGGCTGGACCGACTGCGTGCTGCTTGAAAAGAACGAGCTGACATCGGGCTCGACCTGGCATGCCGCCGGCAACGTGCCGACCTTCTCGTCGTCCTGGTCGCTGATGAACATGCAGCGCTATTCGACCGAGCTCTATCGCGGCTTGGCTGATGCCGTAGACTATCCCATGAACTACCACGTTACCGGCTCGCTCCGCCTCGCCCACACCAAGGAGCGCATGCAGGAGTTCCAGCGCGCCAAGGGCATGGGCCGCTACCAGGGCATGGACATCGCCATTGTCGGCCCTGATGAGATCAAGCGCCGCTATCCCTTCATCGAGACGCATGACCTCAAAGGTGCGCTCTACGATCCAAACGACGGCGACATCGACCCCGCGCAGCTGACGCAGGCACTGGCCAAGGGTGCGCGCGACATAGGCGCCAGGATCGTCCGCTTCTGTCCGGTGTCAGGTGTGCGCCGCGAGAACGACGAATGGGTTGTCGAGACGCCGCAAGGCGAGATCCGTTGCGAGATCGTCGTCAACGCCGCCGGCTACCGAGCCGCGGAAGTCGGCAAAATGTTCGGCCGCGACGTCCCGATGATGGTGATGAGCCATCAGTACATCTTGTTCGAGGAAATCCCCGAACTGGTGGCGTGGTCGAAGGAGCAGGGCAAGAAGCTGCCGCTGCTGCGCGACGTCGACACCTCCTACTATCTGCGCCAGGAAAAGAACGGCATGAATCTCGGTCCCTATGAGCGCAATTGCCGCGCGCATTGGGCAACCCACAACGACCCGATGCCGGAGGACTTTTCCTTCCAGCTCTTCCCCGACGATCTCGACCGTCTCGAGCACTACCTTGCCGATGCCGTAGCCCGCGTGCCGATCCTGGGCACTGCCGGCCTGTCCAAGGTGATCAACGGGCCGATCCCTTACGCGCCGGACGGCAATCCGCTGATCGGTCCGATGCCCGGCGTTCCCAACGCGTTCGAGGCCTGTGTCTTCACCTTCGGCATCGCCCAGGGCGGCGGCGCCGGCAAGGTGCTGGCCGAGTGGATCACCGAGGGCCAGACCGAATGGGACATGTGGTCCTGCGATCCGCGCCGCTTCACCAGCTTTGCGGCCGCCCCCGACTATAGCGTTGCCAAGGGCACGGAGATCTACGGCAACGAATACGCCATCCAGTTTCCGCGGCATGCCTGGCCGGCCGGGCGCGACCGCAAGCTGTCGCCGATCCACGATCGCATCAAGGCCCTCGGCGCCCAGTTCGACGCCTATAATGGCTGGGAGCGTGCCACCTGGTATGCGCAACCCGGTGACGACACGTCGGAAGAAGCAACACTCACCTTCCGCCGCGACGGGCCGTGGCAGCACCGCGTGCGCGAAGAATGCCTGGCGGTGCGCGACGCCGCCGGCATTCTGGACCTGCCCGGCTTCTCGCGCTTCAACCTCGAAGGTCCTGGCGCAGCCGAATGGCTGGCGCTGCAGGTCACCGGCCTGGTGCCCAAGCCGGGCCGCATCGGCCTCGCCTATTTCGCCGACGACAAGGGCCGCATCGTCACCGAGATGTCGGTGGTGCGCCATGGCGAAGAGCAGATGACGCTGATCACCGCGGCGGTAGCGCAGTGGCACGATTTCGAATGGCTGAAGTCGCGCCTGCCGAAAGACGCAGCTTTCACCCTCACCGACAGGACCGAAGACTATTCGACGCAAATTCTCGCCGGTCCCAATTCGCGCAAGATCCTGGCCGAGGTCTGTGGCGCGGATCTCTCGCTGCCCTGGCTGACGCATCAGGAAACCACCATCGCCGGCCGCTGGGCGAAGCTGGTGCGGGTATCCTTCGCCGGCGAACTCGGCTGGGAAATCCACACCAAGGTGGGAGACACCGCCGCCATCTTCGACGCCATCTGGGCGGCGGGACAAAAACACGGTCTGAAACCGTTCGGCATGTATGCGCTGGATTCGCTGCGCCTCGAAAAGGGCTACCGGACCTGGAAGGGCGACCTGTCGACCGACTATACGGTCCTGCAGGGCGGGCTCGAGCGCTTCGTCAAATGGGACAAGCCCGACTTCCGCGGCAAGGCAGCCCTGCAGAACGAAAAGCAGCAAGGCGTGAAGAAGCGCTTCGTCACGCTGGTGGTCGAAAACCCAGGCGATTGCGACGCGCCGTCCGTGTCGACGCTCTGGCATGACGGCAAGATCGTCGGCGAGACGACGTCCGGCGGCTGGGGGCATCGCATCGACAAATCGATCGCGCTCGGCATGCTGCGCGCCGACCTGGCTGAACCCGATACCGCGATCGAGATTGAAATTTTTGGCGATCGTTTCAAGGCAGTCGTGCAGAAAGACGAGCCGCTGTGGGATCCGAAAAACGAAAGACTGAGAGCATGAAGAAAGTCATTCTCACCGATGGCGGCATGGGCCAGGAACTGGTCCGCCGCAGCAGCTCCGAGCCGACGCCGCTCTGGTCGGCCAGGGTGCTGATCGACGAGCCGGATCTGGTGCGTGACCTGCATGCCGAATTCATCCGGGCCGGCGCTCGCGTCATCACCATCAACACCTATTCGGCAACGCCGGAGCGGCTCGCGCGGGAAGGAGCAGAAGACCTCTTCAAGCCCTTGCAGAAGCGCGGCATCGAATTGGCAAGACAGGCACGCGACGAGGCAGGCGATGCAGCGATCGCCGGCTGCCTGTCACCGCTGTTCGGCAGCTATGCGCCGGCGCTGACCATATCGTTCCAGGAGACGCTGGACATCTATCGCCGCATCGTCGCCGAGCAGGCCGATGGCGTCGACCTGTTCCTGTGCGAGACCATGGCCTCAGCCGAGGAAGGCCGTGCGGCCGTCACCGCTGCGTCGGAAAGCGGCAAACCTGTCTGGGTGTCTTGGACTCTCGCCGATCACGGCGCGCCGCGCCTGCGCAGCGGCGAAACAATAGCGGCAGCGGCGGGCGCCCTCGACGGCCTGACGGTTGCAGCGCGCCTGGTCAATTGCTGCCGGCCAGAAGCGATCGCCGCGGCACTGCCCGAATTGATTGCTCTCGGCGGCCCGGTCGGCGCCTATGCCAACGGCTTCACCTCTGTCGAAGCGCTCAAGCATGGCGGAACGGTCGAAGTGCTGCACGCACGCCACGACCTTGATCCGGATCCCTATGCCGACCAGGCGCTCGGCTGGGTCGCCGCTGGCGCCACCATCGTCGGCGGCTGCTGCGAAGTCGGCCCTGCCCACATCGCTGCCTTGCGCGACCGGCTCGAACAGGCCGGCCACGAAATCTCGGGAGTATCCTGATGCCCAGACCGTCATCGCGCATTTCCGGCATCGTGCCTTCGGGCAAGGATGGCTGGGAGGTCCACACCGAGGCATGGGCCCGCAAGGAGGCCGGCCAGGACATCATCATGCTGTCGGTCGGCGACCATGATTTCGATACGCCGAGCCAGACGATCGAAGCCTGCGTGACGGCGGTTCGCGGCAGCAACCATCACTACACCCCGCTTCCCGGCGTTCCGCGCCTGCGCAGGGCGATGGCGGCGGCCTCGACCGCTTGCACCGGGGTCGAGACGGCACCTGACCAAGTCATCGCCACGCCGGGCGGCCAGGCTGCCCTTTACGCGGCCGTGCAGGCCGTTCTCGACCAGGGCGACCACGCCATCGTGGTGGCGCCCTACTACGCGACTTATCCCAACACGTTCAGCGCCGCCGGCGCCAGCTTCACCGTCGTCGAGACGCCGGCCGAAGACGGTTTCCAGCCGCACGCCGAGATGATCCGCGCTGCGCTCAAGCCCAACACGCGCGCCATTTTGATCAACACGCCGAACAACCCGACCGGCGCCGTCTATTCGCGTGAGCGTCTGGAAGAGCTGGCCGAGATCTGCCGCGAGCACGATCTCTGGCTGCTGTCGGACGAGGTCTACTGGACGCTCGGCGGCGGCGAGCACATCTCGCCGCGCGGCCTGCCCGGCATGGCGGAGCGCACGCTGGTCATCAATTCGATGTCCAAGAGCCATGGCATGACCGGCTGGCGCATGGGCTGGCTGACCGGCCCGGCGCAGATGATCACGCTGTTGACCAATCTCAATCTGGTGACGACCTACGGCCTGCCGGCCTTCATCTCGATCGCCTGCGCCGAGGCGCTGGAGAACCGCTATGGCGTCAAGGAGATCGCCGAGCGCTATGCGGCGCGCCGCACCGTCCTGCTCGGCGCCGTGCGCGGCATGAACAATATCAGCGTGCACGGCTCGGAGGGCGGCATGTATGTCATGCTCGACATCTCCGCCGTCGAGCCCGACGACGAGAAATTCGCCTGGGCCTTTCTCGACCAGGAGAGTGTCGGCGTAATGCCGGGTTCCAGCTTCGGCAAGGCCGCTGCCGGCCACATCCGCATCAGCCTCTGCCAACCGGAGCCGGTGCTTCAGGAAGCCGCAAAACGCCTGCGCCGCTTCGCATCCGGCTATCGCCGCGAGGCCGCATGACCAGAAGCATTCCCACCAAGGCCCGCGCGGTTATTATCGGCGGCGGTGTCTCCGGCTGTTCGGTCGCCCACCACCTGGCCAAGCTCGGCTGGACCGACATCGTGCTGCTCGAACGCAAGCAGCTGACCTCGGGTACGACCTGGCACGCCGCCGGCCTGATCGGCCAGCTGCGCGGCTCGCAGAACATGACGCGGCTGGCGAAATATTCGGCCGACCTCTACGTCAAGCTGGAAGCCGAAACGGAAGTCGGCACCGGCATGCGCCAGGTCGGCTCGATCACCGTGGCGCTGACCGAGGAGCGCAAGCACGAGATTTACCGGCAGGCCTCGCTCGCCCGCGCCTTCGATGTCGATGTGCGCGAGATTTCGCCTGGTGAAGTCAAGGAGATGTACCCGCATCTCAACGTGTCCGACGTGGTCGGCGCCGTGCATCTGCCGCTCGACGGCCAGTGCGATCCCGCCAACATCGCCATGGCGCTGGCCAAGGGCGCCCGCCAGCGTGGCGCCGCCATCGTCGAGAATGTGAAGGTCACCAAGGTCCACACCAAGGCCGGTCGCGTCACCGGTGTGTCGTGGGCGCAAGGCGAGGATCAGGGAACGATCGAGGCCGACATCGTCGTCAACTGCGCCGGCATGTGGGCGCGCGAGCTCGGCGCCCAGAACGGCGTCACCATCCCGCTGCATGCCTGCGAACATTTTTATCTCGTCACCGAGCCGATCCCCGGGCTCGGTCGTCTACCGGTGCTGCGCGTTCCCGATGAATGCGCCTACTACAAGGAAGATGCCGGCAAGATGATGCTCGGCGCTTTCGAGCCTGTGGCCAAGCCCTGGGGCATGGACGGCATAAGCGAGGATTTCTGCTTCGACCAGTTGCCGGAGGACATGGAGCATTTCGAGCCGATCCTCGAAATGGGCGTCAACCGCATGCCGATGCTGGCAACCGCCGGCATTCACACCTTCTTCAACGGCCCCGAAAGCTTTACCCCCGACGACCGCTATTATCTCGGCGAGGCCCCGGAACTCCGTGGCTACTGGATGGCGACCGGCTACAATTCCATCGGCATCGTCTCGTCCGGCGGCGCCGGCATGGCACTGGCGCAATGGATCAACGATGGCGAAGCGCCCTTCGACCTCTGGGAAGTCGACATCCGCCGCGCCCAGCCATTCCAGAAGAACCGTAGGTATCTCAAGGAGCGTGTCTCCGAAACACTCGGCCTGCTCTATGCGGATCACTTCCCCTACCGGCAGATGGCAACGTCCAGAAATGTCAGGCGCTCGCCCCTGCACGAACACCTGAAGGCGCGCGGCGCCGTGTTTGGCGAAGTCGCCGGCTGGGAGCGCGCCAACTGGTTCGCCCGCAAGGGACAGGAGCGCGAATACCGCTATTCCTGGAAGCGGCAGAACTGGTTCGACAACCAGCGCGAGGAGCACCTGGCGGTCCGCAACAAGGTCGCCCTGTTCGACATGACCTCGTTCGGCAAGATCCGTGTCGAAGGCCGCGACGCCTGTGCCTTCCTGCAAAGGCTGTGCGCCAACGATATGGACGTGGCGCCGGGCAAGATCGTCTACACCCAGATGCTCAACCAGCGCGGCGGTATCGAAAGCGACCTCACGGTGTCGCGGCTATCTGAGACCGCCTACTTCCTCGTCGTGCCGGGCGCGACGCTGCAACGCGACCTCGCCTGGCTGCGCCGGCATGTCGGGGATGAATTCGTAGTCATCACCGATGTCACGGCAGCTGAGGCCGTGCTCTGCCTGATGGGTCCGGATGCGCGAAAGCTGATCCAGAAAGTCAGCCCCAACGATTTCTCCAACAACAACAATCCATTCGGCACCTTCCAGGAGATCGAGATCGGCATGGGCCTCGCCCGTGCCCACCGCGTCACCTATGTCGGCGAACTCGGCTGGGAACTTTATGTCTCGACCGACCAGGCGGCTCATGTCTTCGAGGCGATCGACGAGGCCGGCGGCGATGTCGGCCTGAAACTTTGCGGCCTGCATACGCTGGATTCCTGCCGCATCGAAAAGGCGTTTCGGCATTTCGGCCACGACATCACCGACGAGGACAATGTGCTGGAGGCCGGCCTCGGCTTTGCGGTCAAAACCGCCAAGGGCGAGTTCATCGGCCGCGATGCGGTGCTGAAGAAAAAAGAAGCCGGCCTGTCGCGCCGGCTGGTGCAGTTCCGGCTGAAGGACCCGCAGCCTCTGCTCTTCCACAACGAGGCGATCCTTCGCGACGGCAAGATCGTCGGCCCGATCACATCAGGCAACTACGGCCACCATCTCGGCGGCGCGATCGGGCTGGGCTATGTGCCCTGCCAGGGCGAGAGCGAGGCGGATGTGCTGGCCTCTTCCTATGAGATCGAGATCGCCGGCGAGCGCTTTCCGGCGGAAGCATCGCTGAAACCGATGTACGATCCCAAGGCGGAACGGACGAGGATGTAGCACCTTTTTACCCTCCCCTTGTGGGGAGGGTCGGCTCGCAGTCGGAGCGAAGCGGCGATTGCGAGACGGGGTGGGGGGGTGCGCCCTACGAGACCCCCCACCCCGCTTCGCAAAAGCCGCCTTGCGGCATTTGCTGCGCGACCCTCCCCACAAGGGGGAGGGTGAAGAAGCTCAAAACCGCTCCAGCTTCGCCCGCACCTTCACCAGAAACGCCGCCCTCGTCCTTGGCGTGGAGGCGTCCATCAGGTAGTGCGCCAGGAAAAGCGTCCGGCAGCGGCGGGCGCACAGCGCGCGCATACCGCGCAGCAAGGTCTTGCGGCCGGGCTGGCCGACGACGACGCTCCACCAGGTCGGCGCGCCGCAGGTGGTGATGACGCCGACCCTGGTGACATGTGTCATCAGCGACGTGATGCGCCCCTTGCCCAGCTTGAAGGCGACACCGGTCGCCCAGACCCGGTCGAGCCAGCCCTTCAGCATGGCCGGCAGCCCGTACCACCAGGTCGGATAGATGAACAGGATCGCCTCAGCCCAGGCGAGATGCTCGAAATGCGGTTTTAGGGCCGGATCCTCCGGCGCCCGCTCATTGTAGGCGCGCCGCTCCTCGCTACCCATCACCGGGTCGAATTTTTCGGCATAGAGGTCGAGCAGCCGTACCTCCCAACCCCGCGCCTTCAGCACGTCGACGGCGGTATCTCTGATCGCGGCGCAAAAACTTTCGGGCACCGGATGGCAATAGACCACCAGCACGCGCATCAGAATTCATCCATCCCGGCCGCGACCTTGGCGATGAAGGCTGCCCGCGTCTCGTCGGTCGACAGGTTCATCGAATAATGCGCGAGGTAGGACACCGAGGCGCCGGGCCTGATCGTCGCGCGCAGCATCCGTTTGACCAGCCGGCGCGGCGGATCGCCCATCAGCATGGCGCGCAAGCGGCTGCCGCCATAGGTGGTGACGGCGGTCAGCTTGCGGATGTTGTGGAGCGAAGGCTGCGCCTTGCCGTCGACCAATTTGAACGACACGCCGGGCAGAAACACGCGGTCGAAAAAGCCTTTCAGGATAGCCGGAAAGCCGTAGTTCCAGACGGGATATGACAGCACCAGCGCCTCGGCCTTGAGCAGCCGCTCGACATAGGGCGCGGCCGGGTCCGCAGGGCTGCGTTGGTTGTGATAATCCAGCCTCTCCCCGCGCGTCAGCCTGGGGTCGAAATCCTCGGCATAGAGATCGCAATCGTCGACCTCATGGCCGGCCGCCGTCAGCCGCTCGACGATCGTGCGGTGCAGGCTGGCATTGAAGCTGGTCTCCACCGGGTGTGCGTAAAGGACGAGGACTTTCATGGGAAATTGCTGGGGTCGGCGCGAGGCACCCCCGTCTGCCCTGCCGGGCATCTCCCCCGCAAGGGGGGAGATCGGACTGCCGCATCGCTTTCACTAATTGTCAGCGTGTCAGATTGGCTGCGGCGTTCAGGCTGCCAATCTCCCCCCTTGCGGGGGGTGAGAAGTGGTCGGCGAAGCCGATGGGAAGCCAATTGCTTGGCTTTCCAAACGACGAACGCCCGAAGCGGCAGCGTAGGGCCTGTGCCGGCAGGACAGAGGGGGGTGCTCAAGCTCAAACCTCTGCTCATTCTGCTTTCTGCAAACCCTTGAACAAAAAAGTCCGGCCCGAGCGATAGTCGTAATCCGGATTTTCCCAGGCGATCATCTTGCCGGGATTGAGCAGGCCTTGCGGATCGGTCTCGCGCTTGAAGGCCAGCTGGATTTCATCCGTCTGCTTCATGCCGCCCTCTTCCAGCGTGTAGCGGTGCGGGTTGAAGATCGGGCAGCCGTTCTCCTCATGCAGCCGGATGATTTCGTTGAGCCGCGCCTCGGTGGTGAATTTCACCAGCGGCAGGCCGAAGCAGGTGATGTTGCCGTCGAGGCGCACGAATTCGAGATGCGAAAAGACTTCGCCCGGAAACATCGCGTCCATCTTCTCCACCAGCGCCAGCTGGTTGGGGAACGGATAGAGCGATTGCAGATAGGTGATCGCGGGATCGACCCGCAGTGCCCTGAGCGTGGTGTGGTTCCACGCCAGCTCGAAGCCCGGCGGCAGGCCCTTTTTCTCTTCGTCCGTGGCCGTCGCGGCATTGAAGATGACCTCGCCGCCGGCGCGGCGGGTGAAGGCGAGGAACGCGTCTAGCCCATGCCGGGCAACCATGACGACGCAGATGCTTTGCCCGTCCCGGAAGAACTTCTGGTGGCGCTTGAAATAGAGCTGCGGCACGGGCGCGGCGATCGGCGTGATCAGCTTGGTCAGGATGCCGTCCTGGCGTGCCAGCGCGTTGCCGTAGCGGGCTGCCGGCATGAAAGCGTCGAAGCCGACGATCACGTCGATCCATTCATAGGCTGCAGTCAGCGGCATCTCGACCTCGGTGATGATGCCGTTCGTGCCATAGGCGTGGGTGACCTTGTGCAGGTCCTCGCCGGTGAGTTCGAGCGCCTTCGGCTCCGCCTCCATAGTGACGACGCGCAGGCGCAGCACATTGCCGAAATCACGCAGACCGCCGAAATTGATCGAACCGACGCCGCCCGAGCCGCCGGCGATGAAGCCGCCGATCGAGGCGGTGTTGTAGGTCGACGGCGACAGCCGCAGTTCCTGCCCGGAATGCGCGCGCGTCGCTCTGTCGATGTCGGCGAGGATCGCGCCCGGCCCGGTGACGACGCGGCCCGGCGCTATGGCCTTGATCTCGTTCATCTCGGCAAGGTTCAAAACCACGCCGCCCGACAGCGGCATCGCCTGACCGTAATTGCCGGTGCCGCTGCCGCGCGGCGTCACCGGAACGCCATGACGGTGGCAAGCGGCAAGCACGCGGATCAGTTCGGCCTCGTTCCTGGGCGTCACGATCAGGTCGCCGGTGACGTGGTCGAGCTGCTGCTTCAGCACCGGGCTGTACCAGTAGAAGTCGCGGCTCTTCTGCTGGACGATGGCCGGATTGTCGTCGAGCTTTATCCCGTCGAGATCGCGTTTGAGCGCCGAAACATCCATCATTCCACCATCAGTTCGTCGAGCTCGGCATAGTCGGGCACTTGCCTGTCGATCGCTCGGCCGTTGCGCACGACGATGCGATCCGATTCGGGCCGCGACAGCAATTCCGTCCAGCTCCGCCCTTTGAAGACGATGAAATCGGCGCTGCCACCGGCTGCCAGTGTCCCGACACCGTCGAGCCGCATCACCTTGGCCGGCGTCGCCGCCACCGTCTGCGGCCAGTCGCCGACCGGATGGTCGAAATGCAGGATGCGCGTCGCCATGCGGTAGACCTCCAGCATGTCGAGATCGCCATAGGCATAGAACGGATCGCGGGTGTTGTCGGAGGCGACCGCGACCGCAATGCCCCTCGCCTTCATCTCGTGCAGCAGCGTCACGCCGCGCCAGCGAGGCGTGGTCTGGTCGGCGCGCCGGTCCTGCAGATAGAGATTGCACATCGGCAGCGACACCACGGCAAGCTTGGCCTTGGCGACCTTGTCCAGCGTGTCGAGCACGTCGAGGTCCGGCTGGCGCGCCAGAGAGCAGCAATGTCCCACCAGTATGTTGCCCTCAAAACCGTTCCAGAGTGCGGCCTCGGCAATCTTCTTCAGCGAGATCGCCGCGATATCGTCGGTCTCGTCGGCATGGAAATCGAGATCGAGCCCGTGCCTGTTCGCCTCGGCGAACACCTTGTCGAGAAGCTCTTCGAGATCCGGCACCATATAGGTGACGACGCCGAGCACGCCCTTGGCCGCAGCCACACGCTTGGCCAGCCTCTCGAACCACTTTCTGTCGCGCACGCCTTCGATGCCGAGCAGGCAGGCTGCCTGCAATTCGATGCGGCCGCGCCATTTGTCCCGCATCGCCTCGAACACCGGCCAGGAGGTCTCCTCCTGCGGCGGCACGCTGTCGAGATGCGTGCGCAGCGCCTTGGTGCCGTGCGCGTAGGCCGAGCGCAAAGAGAAATCCATGCGCCGCGCCACATCCTCGGCGCTCCAGCGCGCTGCACGGTCGGCGCCGGTGGCATTGAGCGCGCCCATGAAACTGCCGTCGGGATTGGGTTTGCGCGGCCAGATATGGCCCTTGTCGATGTGGGTGTGGCAATCGACGAAGCACGGCAGCATGATGCGGCCGGCAAGGTCGATGGCGGTGGCTGGCGCTTTTGATTTCTTGTGCGCGGCGATGGCTGAGATCTTGCCATCGGCGACCGTTATGTAGGCCAGGGCGAAGCCGTCGCTGTCGTAAGTGGCGGCAAGACCTGATGTCAGCGACCGGTGAAGGCGGACGTTGGTGAGATGGTACGAGCCAGAGGTCGGTATCAAGGACCGCCCCCCTCTGCCCTGCCGGGCATCTCCCCCTCAAGGGGGGAGATTGGCAGCTTTTCCGACAGCACCCGTCTTCCAACGTCGATAATTGGCGAAATCCCGGATGACGTCCAATCTCCCCCCTTGAGGGGGAGATGGCCGGCAGGCCAGAGGGGGGTGTTTCGCGCCAGCATCTCAATCACGTCACCCAACCCCCTACCGCTCCTGCTTCAGCGCGCTCTCGTGCCAGCGGCGCAGGATGAGATGCGACACCAGCGACAGCACCAGGAAGATCAATATGCCGGTGAGCGAGATCAGGATCAGCGCCGCGAACAGCCTTGGCGCGTTGAGGCGGTAGCCGGCCTCGATGATGCGCGACGCCAGCCCCGACGACTGCCCCTGCGCGCCGGCGACGAACTCGGCCACCACGGCGCCGATCAGCGACAGGCCGCCGGCTATCTTCAAGCCTCCTAGAAAATACGGCATGGCCGCCGGCAGTCTGAGATAGCGCAATTGCTGCCAGCGCGTCGCGCCGTTGAGCTTGAACATGTCGCGCAGATTGCGGTCGACCGAATTGAGGCCGAGCGTGGTGTTGGACAGGATCGGGAAGAACGCAACGATCCAGGCGCAAAGCAAAAGCTTCACCGTCTGGTTGTCCACATAGATGTTGATGAGCGGGAAGACCGCCACGATCGGCGTTACCTGCAGCACGATGGCGAAGGGAAAGAACGACATCTCCACCCATTTCGATTGCGCAAACAGCACCGCCAGTCCGACGCCGCCGACCACTGCAAGCAGCAGACTGAGGAAGGTTATGCGCAACGTGACCAGCAGCGCGGAGAACAGGAGCCCGGCATCGCTATAGAGCGTCCACAGCACCACGCCGGGGCGCGGCAGAATATATTGCGGGATCGCGTTCCACACGCAGATGCGGTCCCACAGCCAGATCGCCAGGATCATGATCGCCAGCGGCAAGACCCACCGGCCGATCCGCTCCAGCCGCTCCTGACGTACGCGGCCGGCCTCCTCCGCGTCGAGCGTTGCGGCATTCTGGTCAATGGCCGTCATGGTGCGGTCCGGCTGATGTGTTGATGGCGTTGACCAGGATGTCCGAGGCCTGGCGGCAGAGCGCGGCATAGTCGGGCGAGGTGCGAAACACCTCGTCGCGTGGATAGGCGGCATCGATTGCCAACTCGGCATGGACGCGGCCCGGCCGCGCCGCCATGACGACGACGCGGTTGGACAGGAACACGCTTTCGAAGACGCTGTGGGTGACGAAGACGACGGTGAAGCGCTCTTCCTGCCACAGCTCCAGAAGGTCGTTGTTGAGCTTGAAGCGGGTGATCTCGTCGAGGGCGGCGAACGGCTCGTCCATCAACAGAATGCGCGGCTTCGTCACCATCGCGCGTGCGATCGAGACGCGCATCTTCATGCCGCCGGAAAGTTCGCGCGGCACGGCGTTTTCGAAACCGGTCAGGTGCACCCGCTCCAGCATCTCCATCACCACCGGCGCCGCCTTGGCACGCGACACGCCTTTCAGCCTGAGCGGCAGCCAGACATTGTCGAAGACATCGGCCCAAGGCAGCAGCGTCGGTTCCTGGAAGACGAAGCCGATATTGGCGCGGTCGATCGAACCGCCCCAGTCGAGTTGACCGGATGTCGGCGTCGACAGGCCCGCGATCAGCCTCAACGCCGTCGACTTGCCGCAGCCGGACGGCCCGAGCAGGCTGACAAAATCGCCCTCGCGGATGGCGAGATCGACGTCGCTCAATGCAGTCACGCCATTGGAAAACACCTTGCCGACATGGCGCAGCGTCAGCAGCATCGGGCCTTCACCCGATGCCGTCATGGGCGCCTGCGCCATCTTTTCCAGCTTCACGATTACTTCTTCAGCTCGATTCCGACACCTTTGTTGATGAAGGCCAGCGTATAGGCCTTCTTGATATCGATGCCCTCGGGCGTGACCTTGGCCTTGACCATCTTGTCATAAAAGCTCTTGATCCGGTCTTCGTTCATGGCGCCGATGCCGAGCTTTTCGGTGTCGCCGGAATCGGCCAGGCCGAACTTCTTCATCTGCTCGATCGAGAAGGCAATCTGCTCGTCGCTCATGTCGGGATTGTCTTTCTTGATCATCTCGTTGGCGGCCTTGTTGTCGCCGTAGAGGTAGTTGTACCAGCCCTTGGCCGAGCCATCGACGAAGCACTGGACCACCTCCGGCCGCTTGTCGATCGTGTCCTGCATCACCTCGATCGTCGTCGAATAGGTGTCCCAGCCATAGTCGGCGAGCAGGAACTGGTTGGGCACGAAGCCGCCTTCCTTCTTGACCGCAAAAGGTTCCGAGGTGACGTAACCCTGCTGGATCGACTTCTTGTTGGCCAGGAATGGAGCGGTGTTGTAGGTGTAGGGCACGCGCTTGGCGGCATCGAAACCGAGTTCGATGACCATCCACTGGAAGAAGGTCTGGACGCCCTCGTCGCCGAGAATGTACTGGTCGGCGTTCTTCAAATCCTCCCACTTGTCCAGCCCCTGCCCCGGGTGGGACATGATGACTTGAGGGTCCTTCTGGAAATCGGCGGCGACGACGCGCATCGGGATGCCCTGCTGGACGGCGTCGAAAGCCGACAGCAGATTGCCGCCCATGTAGAAATCGAGCTTGCCGGCCAGCAGCAGCGGCCGCCCGCTGACCTGCGGACCTCCCTGCGAAATCGTCACGTCGAGGCCACATGCAGCGTAGGTGCCGTCGGCGACGGCCTGGTAGTAGCCGCCATGCTCGGGCTCGGCCAGCCAGTTGGTGCCGAAGGTGACCTTCTCGTTTGCTGCCGCGCCGAACGTGCCGGCTCCAAGCAGCGCGACCGCAAGCGCTGAAATCTTCTGTTTTCCGTACATCGACACCACCCTTTGTTGGCTCCGGAGCGTCACGCGCCGGGCTCGACACCATTGATCCAAGAAGCAAGACACATGCCACCGCCCGGGCCGCCTGCTTGCGCGGCAGTCACTGCCAACACCGGACGGGTCATGCTGTGCGGGAGGCATCGTGCCTATTTTTTGGACGCCTGTCCACAATCGCCCTTGTGCCATGCACCACATCTTGAACGTACTATCGGTCACGTCTTAGGCTGGTCTCGCAGACAGGAGATTGCCATGTTCAGATACCTCGCGCCGAAGTCGATCAAGCCGCCTTTCGCCCGCTACAGCCACGGCGTCGAGGTGCCGCCAGGCAAGCGGCTGGTTCTGTGCTCCGGCCAGGTCGCGATCACGGCGGACGACCAGATCCCCGAGGATGCCGGCGCGCAGGCCGAGCTCTGCTTTCAAAACATAGCGGCGATTCTGGCTGAAGCCGGGCTGGGGCTAGGCGACATCGTGCGCATAAACGCCTACGTCACCGACCGCGCCTTTCTGCGGCCCTATATGGACGTCCGCGACCGCTTGTTTGCCAGCCCCGCGCCCGCCTCGACGCTGATGATCGTGTCAGGCTTTGCGCGGCCGGAGTTCAAGGTCGAGGTCGAGGCGATTGCGGCTGGGTGATCGACAGGCGACGTTTGGCGCGCTAGGTCTCCCTCACAGTCAAGAGGCATGACATGACCGTTGCAAACAGACGCGTTTGGTGGGGCGACTACCGGACCACCGAATACGCCGCGATCGATCCGGAGGCGACGATTGCCGTGCTGCCGGTGGCGGCGATCGAGCAGCACGGCCCGCATCTGCCTGTATCAACCGATACCTCGATCATGAACGGCATGCTGGAGACGGTCATCGCCCGCCTGCCCGGCGATCTCGACATCCGCATCCTGCCGGTCCAAACGGTCGGCAAGTCGAACGAGCATCTGCAGGCGCCGGGCACGCTCACCCTGCCGGCGGCCACCCTGGTCGATGCCTGGACCGAGCTTGGCCTGTCCGTTGCCCGCGCAGGCGTAAGGAAACTGATCGTCGTCAACTCGCATGGCGGCAATGAAGAGATCATGGGCATCGTCACGCGCGAGCTGCGCGTGCGTGAGAGGATGCTGGCGGTGAAGACCAGCTGGCAGCGCTTCGGCCGCCCCGCCGGCATGTACACCGAGCTGGAAGACCGCCATGGCATCCATGGCGGCGACGTCGAGACCTCGTTGATGCTGCATTTTCGCCCGGAGTTAGTCGACATGGCCAAGGCCGACAATTTCGCCTCCAAGGTCGCCCGCGCCGAAACCGAATTTGCGCTGCTGCGCCACACCGGAACGCACGCTTTCGCCTGGATCGCTGGGGATCTCAACCCCAACGGCGTGGTCGGCGATGCCAGCATTGCCACGGCCGAGAAAGGCCGACTGACGGCGGAGCATCAGGCCAACGGCTTCATCACCCTGTTGAAGGATGTGCGCAAGGCGAAGCTTGCCGACTGGCTGGCATAGCGGGCCGCCTTAGCCGTCGATCTTCAACACGAAAGGCGTACCCTCAAAAGCATCGGCGCCGCGTCCGATCGCCTCGATCGCTTCGATCATGCGGCCTTGTCGTGAGAGCAGAGCATCCGCGACGGCGATCAACCGTGGATTGGGTGTCGCCGAGGGCGAAAGCTTCCGCAATGTCTGCGCAAGTTCGACTTCGTCGCGCTTCGGGGCGAGCGCCGCCGCAATGATACAGGCCGAGGCGGTCGAGCGGCTGATGCCGGCATAGCAATGGACGACCATGGGTTTGGCGCGGTCCCATTTCCGGGCGAAATCGAGCAGATTGCGCACATGGTCTTCGCCGGGCATGGTCATGCCGTCCTGCGCCACCGCGATGTCGTGCATGACCAGATGCAGGTGGTTTTCCCTCGCGATTGAGGCCGGCCGCGTCACCTCGGTGCCGGCAGCGAGCAGCGACAGCACGCGCTCGGCGCCGCTTTTGGCCACCGTCTCCTCAAGCTTTGCCAGCGAACAGATATGGATCATGGCGCGATCTCCTTCGACCCATCGTCGCGCCGTGCGTGCCAGTCGGCAAGCGCCGATTCGAGCCGCTGCCATTCCTCCTGACTTCCAGGCAGCCCCGCGCGGAGCACCTGGGGACGCTCGGAAAAATGCCTGAGCAATATGCCGCGCTCACCGAGCGTCGAAAACAGCCCCGGTGCATCGGCAAGCCGGAGATAGCGAAACAGCGTCGTGCCGCCGGCGACAGCAACGCCAAAGCGCGAAAGCAGTGCATCGAGCCGCGCCGCATCCTGCGCCAGCCGCCGCCGCATGCCGGCCTGCCAGCCGCTGTCGGCAAGCGCGCGGATGCCGTATTCGAGCGCTGGGCCGGCGACCGCCCAAGGGCCGAATTGCGTTTCAAGCCTTTCGACCGTCACCGCATCGGAAAGTGCGAAGCCGAGCCGCAGGCCGGCGAGACCGAAGAACTTGCCAAACGAGCGCAGCACGACGATGCCGCCCCGCCCGACATCGCCGGCCAGGCTTTCCGCGTGCGGGCCGACATCCATGAAGGCTTCGTCGACGACCAGCAGACCGCCTATGGCGCGCAATGTCTCGGCAAGCCGAAGCAGCCTCTCCCGCGACACGACGCGCCCGTCGGGATTGTTGGGATTGACGACGATGGCAATTTCGGCTCCCGCAAGCGCCTCGAAATCGTCGACCTCCGCCACCGCATGGCCGGCAATCGCGGCGGCCCTGGCATGCTCGGCATAGGTCGGCCCGAGCACCAGCGCCTTGCCGGGGCTGACCAGCGAGGCGACGCGCGGCAGCAGGATCTGCGTGCCCGGGGCGACCGCCACATTCTCGGCCGAAGGCGCGCCATAGGCGCCGGCCGCGACCCTGGCCAGCTCACACAGGCGCGCGGCCTCCGGCAATCGTGACAGGGCGGTGGCGGGCAGCTCGAAAAGCGGGTAGGAGTGCGGATTGATACCTGTCGAGAGATCGACGAAAGGTTGTGGCGCGTGAGGGAAGAGCGCCCTCGCCCGGCCAAGGGATCCACCGTGATCCACCACAGTAATCGCTCCATCAGAAAGCTTCATGTCGATCCTGATCGCTTTCCTGTCGCTGGCCATCGAACGCATCCTGGGTTACCCGGACTGGCTGTTCCGTGCCGTCGGCCATCCCGTCACCTGGTTCGGCAGGCTGATAGCCTTTCTCGACCTCAGGCTCAACCGCGACACTGATTCCGACGCGCTGCGTCGCCGCCGCAGCGTGCAGGCGCTGCTGGTGATCGTGCTGGTGCCGGCGGCAATCGCCTTCATCGTGCAAATCCTGCTCTGGCAGCTCTTTCCTGCCGGCATGATCATCACGGCAATCCTGGCCTCGTCGCTGCTGTCGCAAAAGAGCCTTACCGAACATGTCGAGGCGGTGGCCGATTCGCTGGATACCGGCGGGCTGGCGCTCGGCCGCATTGCGGTTGCGCGCATCGTCGGTCGCGATCCAGAGAAGCTCGACCATGCCGGCGTCAGCCGCGCCGCCATCGAAAGCCTGGCCGAGAATTTCTCCGACGGCATCGTTGCGCCCGCCTTCTGGACAGGTGTCTGCGGTCTGGCCGGCGGCGTGGCCTACAAGGCCGCCAACACCGCCGATTCGATGATCGGCCACCGCACCCCGCACCACGAGGCCTTCGGCCGCGCGGCAGCACTCTTCGACGACTGGATCAACCTGCCGGCGTCCCGGCTGACCGCGTTGCTGATCGTTGCCGCCGCCTTTCTCGTTGACGGCGCCGATCCCCGCAACGCCTGGCAAGCAGTGCGGCGCGACGCCAAAAAGCACCGCTCGCCCAATGCCGGCTGGCCGGAAGCGGCAATGGCCGGCGCACTCGGCCTGGCGCTCGCCGGCCCGCGCAGCTATGGCGGCGTCATCATCGAGGACGCCTATATGGGCGAAGGCGGTAGGCGCGCGGCGGAAAGCCAGGACATCAGGCAGGCGCTGAAATTGTACCAGGTGGCGGACTATCTGCTGATTGGGCTGTTCGGGTTGCTGTCGGCGGTGCTTATCGCGGTGACGTTCTGAGAGCTTACCGTCGCCTTCCTTTACCCTCCCCCTTGTGGGGAGGGTCGGCGCGAAGCGCCGGGGTGGGGGACTGCGTACTACGAGAACCCCCCCCCCCCTAACCGTAGCCGGTAGCCCCACCCCCCCATGGGGGGGGTAAAACGGTATGTAATCCCCACAAAACAAAAAACCCCACAGTGCGTTTAC
>NZ_JAMYPU010000010.1:0-221146 GCF_040320535.1 Mesorhizobium sp. M0676 | reverse complement strand
ATCTCCATGCCTTGCGATATCGCTGGCGTGAGCCACCACGAAAGCGCAAGTTTCAGTCCATGCCAAAGCTATCTTAGCGCCTATGGGGCAAAGGGGAAGATCGCGCTTCACCTCCGCAGGAATCGGGTGGTTCACGCCCGCCGTTCGCCCCACTTTGATCATATCAAAGGAGGCATCGATGACCATCCATTCGATAAGCACCAAACGCGCAGCCCATTCGGCCGAAGCGCGCGTCGCAGCGCAGGACTGGAGTGCTCTGATCGGCGAACTGAACAGCCACGGCAGCACCGTCATGCCGGCGCTGCTTTCACCCGAGGAGTGCACCGAGATCGCCGGTCTCTATCCGCATGAGGACCATTTCCGCAGCCATGTGGTGATGGCCCGCCATGGCTTCGGCAAGGGCGAGTACCGCTATTTCCGCTATCCGCTGCCGGATCTGGTCGGTGGCCTGCGCACCGCGCTCTATCCCAGGCTCGCCTGCGTCGCCAACGACTGGAACGAACGCATGGGCGCGGCACGGCGCTATCCCGATGACCACGCCGCCTTCCTCCAGCTTTGCCACGAAAGCGGCCAAACGCGGCCGACGCCGCTTCTCCTGCAATATGGCCCCGGCGACTTCAACTGCCTCCATCAGGACCTCTACGGCGATCTCGCTTTTCCCCTGCAGGTGGCGATCCTGTTGTCGCAGCCCGGCGAGGATTTCACCGGCGGCGAATTCGTCCTGACCGAACAGCGCCCGCGCATGCAAAGCCGTGCCGAAGTGGTGCCGCTGACCCGGGGCGATGCGGTGATCTTTGCTGTCCACAACCGCCCGGTGCAAGGCACGAAAGGCCATTACCGCGTCAACCTCAGGCACGGCGTCAGCCGCCTGCGCTCCGGCAGGCGGCATACAGTGGGGATCATTTTCCACGACGCGAAGTGACAATTCGTCGGACACCGCCAAAGCACCTCACTACCGCTGCTTATTGACATGGCGAGTTCGGCGGAACAGTCTCCGCTTGTGTAAGAGAGGGGAATTTATGAAACGATCCTATGAGAAGCCGACACTCGTCAGACGGGGCAAGCTCGCCTCGCTCGCCGCCCAGCAGGTGCCGTCAATAGAAGCGGAAGTGCCCGCACCGAACTGAGTACAGAAGCTGGTTCAAAAACAGCCCGTTGCGCAAAATCGCGCGGCGGGCTGTTTTGCATTCTGGAGGTGCGGACCGCAGCGGCTTTTGCGCGCGGCGTCAAATGGGCGCTTCCTCTGGCGCGGCCGATCGCGTAAGGGCCGGGGAAAATCCTCCAAGGTTCTTCCAGTCGCATGATCCGTCTTGAAAGCATCAGCAAGCAGAACGGCCGCCAGCTTGTCTTCATCGAGGCCTCGGCCTCGCTACAGAAGGGCGAGAAGGTCGGCCTTGTCGGGCCGAACGGCGCCGGCAAGACGACGCTGTTTCGCATGATCACCGGCCAGGAACAGCCCGACGAAGGCCAGGTGCAGGTCGATCGCGGCGTCACCATCGGCTATTTCAGCCAGGATGTCGGCGACATGGCCGGCCGCAGTGCTGTGGCCGAGGTGATGAACGGCGCCGGGCCGGTCAGCGACGTGGCGGCCGAAATGGCCGAACTCGAGGCGGCCATGGCCGACCCCGAACAGGCCGACCGGATGGAGGAGATCATCGAGAAGTACGGCGAGGCGCAGCATCGTTTCGAGGAGCTCGACGGCTATGCGCTCGATGGCCGCGCCCGCGAAGTGCTCGACGGCCTCGGCTTTTCCCAGGAAATGATGGACGGCGATGTCGGCAAACTGTCCGGCGGCTGGAAGATGCGCGTGGCGCTGGCCCGCATCCTGTTGATGCGGCCCGACGTCATGCTGCTCGACGAGCCGTCCAACCATCTCGATCTCGAAAGCCTGATCTGGCTGGAGCAGTTCCTGAAGGGTTATGAGGGCGCGCTGCTGATGACCTCGCACGACCGCGAGTTCATGAACCGCATCGTCAACAAGGTGGTCGAGATCGACGCCGGTTCGCTCACCGCCTATTCCGGCAATTACGAATTCTACCAGCAGCAGCGGGCGATCGCCGACAAGCAGCAGCAGGCGCAGTTCGAGCGCCAGCAGGCCATGCTGGCCAAGGAGATCGCTTTCATCGAGCGCTTCAAGGCGCGGGCGTCACACGCCGCCCAGGTGCAGAGCCGGGTGAAGAAGCTCGACAAGATCGATCGTGTCGAGCCGCCCAAGCGCCGTCAGATCGTGAATTTCGATTTTCAGCCGGCGCCGCGCTGCGGCGAGGATGTCGTGACGCTGAAGAACGTCCACAAGGGCTATGGCAGCCGCTCGATCTATGAGGGGCTGGACTTCCAGGTCCGCCGCCGCGAGCGCTGGTGCATCATGGGCGTCAACGGCGCCGGCAAGTCGACACTGCTGAAGCTGGTGGCCGGCGCGTCTGACCCGGATGCCGGCACAGTTGCTCGGGGGCCGAGTGTGAAAATGGGCTATTTCGCCCAGCACGCCATGGAGGTGTTGGAGGGCGAACGCACCGTGTTCCAGACGCTGGAGGACGCGTTTCCGCAAGCCGGCCAGGCGCCGCTCAGGGCACTCGCCGGCTGCTTCGGCTTTTCCGGCGACGAGATCGAGAAGAAATGCCGGGTGCTGTCGGGCGGCGAAAAGGCGCGCCTGGTAATGGCGCTGATGCTGTTCGACCCGCCCAACCTGCTGGTGCTGGACGAGCCGACCAACCATTTGGACATCGCCACAAAGGAGATGCTGATCACGGCGCTGTCGCAATACGAAGGCACCATGCTGTTCGTCTCGCACGACCGCCATTTCCTGGCCGCACTCTCCAACCGCGTGCTGGAACTGACGCCAGAAGGCATCCACACCTATGGCGGCGGCTATACCGAATATGTGGAGAGGACCGGGCACGAGGCGCCGGGGCTGCGGACCTGACGCAGGTCCTGCGTCCGCATTTGCGTCCAGCAAAGCCAGGATTTGTCAGCTCGCCGCCAGCCATTTGCGCGACTGCGCGAAGGCCTTGAAGGCTTTGGCATCCATCGGGTAGCCGAACAGGAAGCCTTGCAGGATGTCGCAGCCAAGCTCTTTCAGGATGCGCGCGTGCTCCATCGTCTCGACGCCCTCGGCGATCACTTCGATCCCGAGCGACTTGCCGATGTCGATGATGGACGACACAAGCTGCCGCTGTGCGGTTGAGCTGGTGATGGGGGTGACCAGCTGGCGGTCGATCTTGAGGCGACGGGGCCGCAACTTCAACAGCGAGACGATCGAGGCATGCCCGGTGCCGAAATCGTCGATCTCGACGTCGATGCCGAGCCCCTTGATGTGTTCGATGTTCCAGCTGACCAGCTCGTCGTTTTCGTCGAGGAAAATCGACTCCACCAGTTCGAACGACACGGTCCCTTCCTTGATCGGAAGCTTGCGCAAACCCTTGATCAGGTCCCTGTCTTCCAGGCGCCGTGCGGAAACGTTGACCGAGACGCGCGGGATGTTGAGGTGGCTGCGCGACCAACGCTCAAAATTATCGAGCGCCTGCTCCAGGACGGTGCGGTCGATAAGCGCCACGACATTAAGTTCTTCAGCCACCTTGATGTAGGCGTCGGGGGTCAGCATGCCGCGTTGCGGATGATCCCAACGCGACAGCGCCTCGACGCCGACGATCTCCAGCGTCTTGGCGTCGAACTGCGGCTGATAGTAGACGATGAATTCGTTCCGCTCGAGCCCGCCCAGAATCTCATCGGCGGTCTGCTTGGTCCGCACGATCTCGCTCTGCAGCTCTTCGTTAAAAAACTCGTAGCGGTTGCGGCCGCTGCCTTTCGCCCGGTACAACGCCAGATCGGCATTGACAAGCAACTGCCTTGCATCGACGCCGCTATTGGCCGCAATGCCGATGCTGACGCCGAACCGGCACTGGTGACCCAGATAGTCGACCGGCTGGCGCATCGCATCGATAATGTGGTCGGCCAGCGCGGCGAGTTCCTTGTCGTCGCGTCCATGGCTCAGCACGACAAACTCGTCGCCGCCGATGCGCGCAACGAAATCGGCACTGCCGACGCTGGCCTTGATGACTTTCGAAGCATGCACCAGCAATGCATCGCCCGCTGCATGGCCGAGCGTGTCGTTGATCTGCTTGAACCGGTCAAGGTCGAGATGCAGCAACGCCGCACGGCCGTCGGCTTCGCGGTTTTCGGCAAGCATCTCGTCCAGATACCGACGGTTGGGCAGACCGGTCAGCGAATCATGCATCGCGACATGCTCGATGCGGGCTTTGGCCAGGTTCAGTTCGGCATTTTTCGATTCTGAAAGGCGACGTTCACGCACGAGATTCTCGTTGAGCAGCACGTCGCCTGTCACATCCCATTCGGCGCCGATCATTTTTGGCGTGCCGTCAATGTCCCGGAAGAAACTGGCGCGGGTGCGCACATGGCGAATGGTGCCGTCCGGCCGCAGGAGCCGATATTGCGAAGAGTAGGGGCCTTGTGTTGCAACAGCCGAATCGAAATCTGCTTTAGCCCG
The DNA here is from genome assembly GCF_040320535.1 of Mesorhizobium sp. M0676. Lineage (NCBI taxonomy): Bacteria > Pseudomonadati > Pseudomonadota > Alphaproteobacteria > Hyphomicrobiales > Phyllobacteriaceae > Mesorhizobium > Mesorhizobium sp. M0676. The sequence goes on along the minus strand of NZ_JAMYPU010000010.1, from coordinate 216,642 downwards.
TTCGAAGTCTTGGGGATGGATCGCCAGCGCCCAGTCGTCATAGCTACGGGTCTTGCCGCCGCCGGGTTTGCCATAGATTTCGTTGATGCGGTCGTCCCATACGAGTTCGTTGCTGACGGTATCGTGCTCCCACACGCCTATAGCAGAGGCTTCCAACGCCAACTCCAGCCGCCGGGACAGGCGCCTCAACTCGGCGTCACTTTTCTGCCGCTCACCGAAAAGACGTCCTGCCACGAGGATCGGCAGCACCACCAGCGCGCCGGCAAGCGCCATGAGCAGACGCAACAGCCACTCATTTTTCGGAGCGGTCGGCCAGCCGCCCTTCGGTATGGCTGAAATTTGCCAGGAGCCTGAAGGCAATTGCACCTCTGCCATCACCGGATTGCCGGACACGACATTATCGCCGCCGAAGAACAGTTCCCCGCCGCCGCCGAGCGCATCCTTGCCGATAAGCGCCACATCGATATCCAGATCAGGGTCGGTCAGTCCGCTGGCAGCGTAGAGCCGATCGACATCGATCACGGCCGAGACGATACCCCAGAAACGGTCGCCGCCACCCGCCGTCGGCACGAAGACCGGGATACGGCCGATGAAGCCACGTCCGCCTTGCGCCAGTTTGACCGGCCCGGCGAGCACCAGCGCGCGCTGGTCACGGGCGCGAAGCGCGGCCATGCGTTGCGTATCGCTCTTGCGGTAGTCCAGCCCGATGGCTTTTTCATTGCCTTCCAGCGGATACATCAGCGCGATGACGAGGTCGGGGGCGCCGGCAATATCGCGCAACTGCGATTTTTGCTCGAACAGATTACGGGCGAGTGCCGCAAATCTTTGCTGGCCCATATAAGGCTCGGTAACGATTGTCGAAACGAGACCCTGAACCAGCTGGAGATTGCCGCCTATGTTGCCTTCGAGCTTGGCGCGTATGATGTTGACCTTGGCCAGGACGTCGGCGCGCGCCAGCTGATCGGAGACCTCTCTGTTCCTCTGGTCGGCAACCAGGGCGCAGACGAGAAGCACGACAAAGGCAATCGCCGCCGGCAAGTTGGCGGAAGAAAAAACGGCCCGTTTCAACCGGCCGGAATTGAGCATTGCACCTGCCAACTCGATCCGAAGACCTTTCCAGGACAGTAGTCCTTCGGTCGACCATAGTAGCTAAAGCTTAAGTTTGAGCTTCGAGACGAATCCGAGAACAAACGGTAAGCTTTTGGCTGCCAGGGTCCAGCCGAAATCTGAATGAGTGTCCGAAAGTAGGACGCCAGGTTGCAGCGTTCTGCAACCCAGCGGCGAAGTCATATTCGCCTCAGATTGCAACAAGCCGCCTGATCTTGCCGCGCGGGCCCTTGCGGGAGGCTTACTTCCCAGCCATTTGATCGGCCAGCGCCTGCGCCTGGGCGAGCAGCGCCGGGAAAGCCGGGTCAGCCGGCAGGCGCTGCGCCATGCAGGCCCGGTAGTCGCTGTCGCCCTTGTCCCAGGCGGCGTTGGAGGACTCGAACGCTTTTTCGTCCTTCAGGTCCGATGCCTGGTAGGCCTCCTGGAATTTCTGCGCGGCGGCGTCCGCAGCAGCCCACACGGCGTCGCAGGCGGCGATCTTCGGAACGGCAGGGGCTGCCGGCGCTGCGATAATTCTCACGCTGTTGCCTTTGACGAGCGTAATGACGACTTCCTGCTCGTAGATCGGCCCGACGTCCTGCGTCCAGCCGCCGAGCCGTGCGAAGGCGATGTCGGCGCCCTCGGGCTTCTTCAATGGAAAGTCGAGCGTTCCCTCGAAGGCGGCGTCGCTGTTGATCGCCTGGGTGTAGAAGGCATCGAGCTTAAGCGCCTCATCGATGCCGACGGGCAGTTTGAAACTCTCGTCGGTCTCGGCGGTTCTGGACTGGAGCCAGCGCTCCAGCAGCCCTCGCGTCGTTGCCACCAGGCTAGGCCCGTCGTCGTCCTTGGTGTATCGCAGTCCATCGAGCATGCCATAGCCGATATCGGAGTCGCTGAGGCTTTCGATATTGATTGTGCCGGTTGGCGGAAAGTCCTTGACCGCCAGCGGGCCGACGATGCCGGCAAGACGATGCTGGAGATCGGCCAAGGCCTTCTCGTTCTCAGCGTCGATGGTCTCGATTGCCGCGTTCGCGCTGTTCAGCGCCGCGATATCAGCCATCGCCTTGTCACGCGCGGCGACATAGTCGTCCTCCGGCGAGGCCGCGAAAGCCACGCTGCTCACCAGCGCAAACAGAAACGTCCAGACCCACCGCATGATATAAACCCTGCTCTACGTTCGATTCCAAGGATACATGACAACATTGGGCTGAAAAAAGACGGCGTGGAGCTGCAGATCTCTCCCCTTGATGGGGAGATGGCCGGCAGGCCAGAGGGGGTCGCCGCGCGTGAAGCGCTGACTCCTTTTGCAGCGCGAGACGACGTTAGCGCTTCACGCGCAACGACCCCCTCTGTCGCCTTCGGCGACATCTCCCCCTCGAGGGGGGAGATTGGCGCCTACATCACCCTTTGCGCTTCTCCACCTCCGCCTTCCTCAGCAAAAACCGCTGAATCTTGCCGCTCGGCGTCTTCGGCAGCTCGGTGACGAATTCGACCTCGCGCGGGTAGGCGTGCGCCGACAGCCGTTTCTTGACGTGCTGGGCAAGCTCTTCGGCGAGGTCGGGGTTGCCCTTGTAAGCCGGCACCAGCACGACGAAGGCCTTGACGATCTCTGTGCGCTGCGGATCGGGTACGCCGACCACGGCCGCCTCGTTGACCGCCGGATGCTCGATCAGCGCGCTTTCGACGTCGAACGGGCCGATGCGATAGCCGGCCGAAGTGATGACATCGTCGGCGCGGCCGATGAAGGAGACCGAACCGTCCGGCTCGTACTCCACCGTGTCGCCCGTGCGGTAGTAGCCGCCCCTGATCGCCGGCGTTTGCGCCTGGTGATAGCCGTCGAACCAGCGCAGCGGCGACTTCGCGATGTCGACGGCGAGGATGCCGGGCTGGTTGGGGCCGAGCTCGTTGCCGGCCTCGTCCAGTACCACCATGCGATATCCGGGCATGGCGAAGCCGGCCGAGCCCGCGCGAACGACATGCGAGAGCCCATGATGGTTGTTGACCATCATGCCGTTCTCGGTCTGGCCGTAATGGTCGTGAATGGGCGCGGCGAGATTTGCGTCGAACCAGCGGATGACTTCCGGGTTGAGCGGCTCGCCGGCGCTGCTCACCACGCGCAGTCTGCCTTTGACGCGGGCCGCAGCTTCCGCGCCTTCCGCCATCAGCAGGCGATAGGCGGTCGGCGAGCCGGCAAGGCTGGTGACGCCGAGCCGCTCGATGATGTCGTAAGTGCTCTTGGCGTTGAAGGCGCCTTCATAGAAGGTCGTGGCGATGCCGAGCTGCAACGGGCCGGTGATGGCGTAATAGAGGCCGTAGGCCCAGCCGGGGTCGGCGATGTTCCAGAAGATGTCGTCGGGCAGCAAGCCGATCGCGTCGCGCATATAGGCGCCGAAGGCGAGCAGGGCGCGAAGCGGCACCGGCACGCCCTTGGGCAGGCCGGTCGTTCCCGACGTCGACATCATCATGAACAAGTCGTCGCCCTTGCGCATCACCGGCTGGCACTCGGGCGAGGCGGCGGCAAGCGCGGCGCGGAAATCGATGTCGCCTGCAGGTAGCACACCGCCATTGCCAAGAATGGTGGCGATTTGCGCTGATGTCTCGACCTCGTCGAGCTTGCCGCGATTGGCCGGGTTGGTCACCACGATCCTGGCGCCGCTATAGCCGAGGCGGTGCTCGATGGCTTTCGGACCGAAGGCGGTGAACAGCGGCTGGTAGACCGCGCCGATGCGCCATGTCCCGAGGATCAGCGCCACCAGTTCGGGGACGCGCGGCAGCATGCCGGCGACGACATCGCCGGCACCGACGCCGGCGGCCTTGAGCACATTGGCGGCGCGCCCCGACATGTCGGCGAGATCGTCGAAGCTGAATTCGCGAAGCTCACCGCCGGCCGAGATCGCGCGCAGCGCCAGCCGGTTTTGTCCGGTGTAGCGGCCGCAGCATTCGACATAGGCATTGATGCCGGTTCCAGGGTTGCCATACAACCGCGCGATCTCATCTTCGATGCGAAAGCGCTGAGCGGCATCCTCATAGCGCGGCATTTTGCTCATGGCGGTCCTCCCCTAGGCGGCGCCCATCTCCCTTGGAGCGCCTTATCGGTCAGATTGCCTGAAATTGCTGCGCTGGTCGATTACGGCGATAGTCGGGGGATGCGAAGGATCGCAGCGCAGCGACAATCCGCGCGCAGCCACTGGAGTTGACCGAACCGTCCATCCGGCCGATAGCACCGCCAGAATTGCCCCGAGGCCCCAATGACCCCAGACTCAACTTTCGATGACGCGGCCACAGCCGACGAAGAACGCGATGCCGACACCGCCTGGCAAAACGACATCCGCGCGGGCGTGCGCCGCGTCCGCGATCTCGCCTCCCTGCCGCTGTCACCCGCCGAGCGCGCGGCGGCGCAGGAGGCGGTCGTACGCCACAAGGTGCGTGCCCCCAAAACCTATCTCGACCTGATCGACTGGAACGATCCCGCCGACCCGATCCGCGCGCAAATCATTCCATCGCCGGATGAGCTGACGGAAACGGAAGGCGAGCTCGACGATCCGATCGCCGACCATGCCTTCAGTCCGGTGCCGCGACTGACGCATCGCCACGCCGACCGCGTGCTGTTGTTTGCGACCTACCAATGCGCGGTCTATTGCCGCTTCTGCTTCCGCAAGGAGTCTCTGACCTCGATCGGCCGCGGCTATACGCGCGAGGCGCTCGAAGACGCCTTTGCCTATATCGAAGCCCATACCGAAATCCGCGAAGTGATCCTGACCGGCGGCGATCCGCTTTCGCTGCCCGACAAGGCGCTGGCTGAAATCCGCGCCCGCATCGAGGCGATCGCGCATGTCAGGCTGCTGCGTATCCACACGCGCGTGCCTGTCGTGCTGCCGGCGCGCATCACGCCGGGGCTGGTTGGCGCCTTGCAGGGCCGGCTGATGGTCACAATCGTCACCCATTTCAACCATGCGCGGGAGATCACGCCGGCCACCGAATTGGCCTGTCGCGTCATGCGCCAGGCAGGCTTCGTGCTGCTCAACCAGACCGTCCTGCTCAAGGGCGTCAACGATACGGTCGAGGTGCTGGAGGAACTCTGCCGCGAACTGATGTACCGGCTCGGCGTCAAACCCTATTACCTGCACCATGGCGACCTCGCGCGCGGCATGGCGCACAGGCGCACCACGATTGCGCAGGGACAGGCGCTGGCCGGCGCGCTGCGCGCCCGCCTGTCGGGCATCTGCAATCCGGTCTATGTGCTGGACCTGCCGGAAGGCGGTGGCAAGGTGCCGCTCGGGCCATGCCATGTCGAGGGCCGGGACGGGCAGGACTGGCGCATCCGCGGCCAGGACGGCGAGGTGAGGCTGTATCGGGACGCCGTGGTGTAGGCAGGGCGCAGCGGCGACGATGACCGCCGCCGTCACATTGTCGATCGGGATGACCATCGCACCAAACTCTCGCCACGACGCGTTCGCTTGCATTCCGTATGTTGACATAAAGATATCCTTATGTGATGGTTGTCGCCTCAAGGATAAAAAATGTCGCAGAATTCTGCATCGCTGGACGCATTGTTCGGCCCCGTCGCGGCAAAGCCCGATGGGTCCGAAGTGCTTGCGGCGCTCACGGCAGCGGCGCGCGAGCGCATTCTCATTCTCGACGGCGCCATGGGCACGCAGATTCAGGGTCTCGGTTTCGACGAGGAGCATTTTCGCGGCGAGGCATTCGCCGGCTGCGCCTGCCACCAGCAGGGCAACAACGACCTCTTGATCCTGACGCAGCCGAAGGCGATCGAGGAGATCCATTATCAATACGCCATCGCTGGCGCCGATATCCTCGAGACCAACACCTTCTCCTCGACCTCGATCGCCCAGGCGGATTACGGCATGGAGGATGCCGTCTACGCGCTGAACCGCGACGGCGCGCGGCTGGTGCGTCGGGCAGCGGCGAGGGCACAGCAGGAGGACGGCAAGCGGCGCTTCGTCGCCGGCGCGCTCGGGCCGACCAACCGCACCGCCTCGATGTCGCCCGACGTCAACAATCCCGGCTATCGCGCCGTGACCTTCGACGATCTGCGCCTGGCCTATGGCGAGCAGTTGCGCGGACTGGTCGACGGTGGCGCCGACATCATCCTGATCGAAACTATCTTCGACACGTTGAACGCCAAGGCGGCGATCTTCGCCTGCAATGAGATTTTCCTCGAAAAGGGCGTACGGCTGCCGGTGATGATTTCCGGCACCATCACCGATCTCTCCGGCCGCACCCTGTCGGGCCAGACGCCGACCGCCTTCTGGCATTCGGTGCGCCATGCCAGCCCGTTCACCATCGGCCTCAACTGCGCGCTCGGCGCCAACGCCATGCGCGCGCATCTGGCTGAAATATCGAGCGTCGCCGACACCTTCGTCTGCGCCTATCCGAATGCCGGCCTGCCCAATGAATTCGGCCGCTATGACGAGAGCCCGGACTTCATGGCCGCGCAGATCGAGGATTTTGCGCGGGAAGGGCTCGTCAACGTCGTCGGCGGCTGCTGTGGCTCGACGCCGGACCACATCCGCGCCATCGCCGAGGCTGTCAAGAAATATCCGCCACGCGCCATCCCCGAGATCGAGCGCAAGATGCGCCTGTCCGGGCTGGAGCCGTTCACGCTGACTGATGAGATTCCCTTCGTCAATGTCGGCGAACGCACCAACGTCACCGGCTCGGCCAAGTTCCGAAAGCTGATCACGGCGGGCGACTATGTCCCGGCGCTCGACGTGGCGCGCGACCAGGTCGCCAATGGCGCACAGATCATCGACATCAACATGGATGAAGGCCTGATCGATTCGAAAAAGGCGATGGTCGAGTACCTCAATTTGATCGCCGCCGAACCCGACATCGCCCGTGTTCCGGTGATGGTCGACTCCTCGAAATGGGAGATCATCGAGGCCGGGCTGAAATGCGTGCAGGGCAAGCCACTGGTCAACTCCATCTCGATGAAGGAAGGCGAGGAAGCCTTTCTGCATCATGCGAAGCTGGTGCGCGCCTACGGCGCGGCGGTGGTCGTCATGGCCTTCGACGAGGCCGGCCAGGCCGACACCAAGGCGCGCAAGGTCGAGATCTGCACCCGCGCCTACAAGCTGCTCACCGAACAGGCCGGTTTCCCGCCCGAAGACATCGTCTTCGACCCCAACGTCTTCGCGGTCGCCACCGGCATCGAGGAGCACGACAATTACGGCGTCGACTTCATCGAGGCCACAGGCGAGATCACCGCCACGCTGCCGCATGTGCATATCTCGGGCGGCGTCTCGAACCTGTCCTTCTCCTTCCGCGGCAACGAGCCGGTGCGCGAGGCGATGCACGCCGTGTTTCTCTATCACGCCATCCAGCGCGGCATGGATATGGGCATCGTCAATGCCGGTCAGCTCGCCGTCTACGACACGATCGAGCCGGAGCTGCGCGAAGCGTGCGAGGATGTCGTGCTCAACCGCGCGCCCAGGGCGACCGCCACCGAACGCATGCTGGAGATCGCCGAGCGCTTCAAGGGCACCGCCGGCAAGGAAGTCAGGGATCGCGATCTCGCCTGGCGCGACTGGACGGTCGAGCGGCGGATTTCGCATGCGCTGGTCAACGGCATCACCGAATTCATCGACGCCGACACCGAAGAGGCGCGGCTTGCGGCCGAGCGGCCTCTGCATGTCATCGAAGGCCCGCTGATGGCCGGCATGAATGTCGTCGGCGATCTGTTCGGCGCTGGAAAGATGTTTCTGCCGCAAGTGGTGAAGTCGGCGCGCGTGATGAAGCAAGCGGTGGCCGGATTGCTGCCGCACATGGAGGCCGAAAAACTGGCCAACGCCGCCAATGGCATCGACAATGGCGAGCGCCAGACGGCCGGCAAAATCCTGATGGCGACGGTGAAGGGCGATGTCCACGACATCGGCAAGAACATCGTCGGCGTCGTTCTGGCGTGCAACAATTACGAGATCATCGATCTCGGCGTCATGGTGCCGGCGGCGAAGATCCTGCAGAGGGCTCGCGAGCAAAATGTCGACATCATCGGCCTGTCCGGCCTGATCACCCCGTCGCTGGACGAGATGGTGCACATGGCCGCCGAGATGGAGCGCGAAGGCTTCGACATTCCGCTTTTGATCGGCGGCGCGACAACCAGCCGCGTGCACACGGCGGTGAAGATCCATCCCCGCTACTCCAGGGGACAGACGGTCTATGTCAATGACGCCAGCCGGGCGGTCGGCGTCGTCTCGTCCTTGCTGTCGAAGGAGACCAAGGGCGGCTACGTCGACACAGTGCGGGCCGAGTACAAAAAGGTCGCCGACGCGCATGCCCGCTCCGAGGCCGACAAGCAGCGGCTGCCGCTGGCCAAGGCCAGGGCCAATGCGCACAGGGTGGACTGGTCCGCCTATGAACCGCCGAAGCCGTCCTTCACCGGCGTGAAAGTGTTCGAGAACTGGGACCTGACTGAGCTCTCGCGCTACATCGACTGGACGCCGTTCTTCCAGACCTGGGAGTTGAAAGGGCGTTACCCCAAGATCCTCGACGACGAGAAGCAGGGACCGGCGGCACGCCAGCTTTTCGAGGATGCGCAGGCGATGCTGACAAAAATCATCGCGGAAAAATGGTTCGCGCCGCGCGGCGTCATCGGCTTCTGGCCGGCGAACGCCGTCGGCGACGACATCAGGCTGTTCACGGATGAGGCGCGCTCGCAGGAGCTTGCCACTTTCTTCACGCTGCGCCAGCAGCTGATCAAGCGCGACAGCAAGGCCAATGTCGCGCTGTCGGATTTCGTCGCACCGGCCGACAGCGGCAAGCCGGACTATATCGGCGGCTTCATCGTCACCGCGGGGATCGAGGAGGTGGCGATCGCCGAGCGCTTCGAGCGCGCCAATGACGATTATTCCTCGATCATGGTCAAGGCGCTGGCCGATCGTTTCGCCGAAGCTTTTGCCGAGCGCATGCACGAGAAGGTGCGCAAGGAATTCTGGGGCTATGCATCAGACGAGAAGCTGGCGCCCGACGAACTGATCGGCGAGCCTTATCGCGGCATCCGCCCCGCGCCCGGCTATCCCGCGCAGCCCGATCATACCGAGAAGGCGACCTTGTTCCGGCTGCTCGACGGCGAGCGCAATGCCGGCGTCGGCCTGACCGAGAGCTATGCGATGTGGCCGGGCTCGTCTGTGTCCGGCATCTATCTCGCCCATCCCGAAAGCTATTATTTCGGCGTCGCCAAAGTCGAGCGCGACCAGGTCGAGGACTATGCCCGCCGCAAAGCCATGCCGCTGGCCGATGCCGAGCGCTGGCTTGGGCCGATCCTCAACTATGTGCCCGTGGATTATGCCGAGGCGGCGGAATAGCCGGGACGTGATCTGGCCCAATGGCTCGACCGCTCCCTTGATTTTCACCGTCGAAAAAAATCGCGCCGCACCCGGTTCTCGGCGAGCTGCCGGTTGTGGGTCGGTCAGACTTAGGTCCCTCGCGCCTGCTTTTCTGGAACAAGCCGTGATGTCCCGCATTTTATTGGCAGGGACACAAGGAGTGTCGAGTGAAAGCGATTTTGGGACTGGTCGGCGGCTTCGTGCTGACCCTTGCGGTGTTCGGCAGCGGGCTGGTTTTCGCAGCCTGGCTGCTTGCCGCCAAGCCTGTGCGGGAGGCAAGGCCCACCGTCAGCGTGGCGGAACTGTGGACCCGGAAAGCGCGGCCGGTGGACAGGACGGCGCAGGACTTCGAACGTGTGCCGCCCGAGCAGTCCGCGCCTGCCGACATCGCCGCCAGGGAGCCAGCCCAGGACCCGGCCAGGCAGCAGCCCGATCCCACCGTCACCGGCGCCATCGCGCGGACCGAACTGCCGCCGCCGCATCTCGCCTGGTGCGCCAGCCGCTACCGCTCTTACGATCCCGAGGACAACAGCTACATGTCCTATAGCGGACAGCAGCGCACCTGCGTATCGCCCTATCTCGGCGCCGACCGCGCCGCGCCGCGAGAGGCAAGCTATGTCGAGGGCGCGGGCGCCTACGCGGCCGCCGGCGGCGAACCGGACCATGTCGCCTCCTGCTTCAGCCGCTATCGCTCCTACCGTCCGGAAGACAACAGCTACCAGCCATATTCCGGCGGGCCGAGACGGCAATGCGAGTAGCCAGCGCGAAGGGCGCCGCGAACGATTGCGACCGCGCGATTTCTGGGATCGTTCGGATCGCCCTCAAAGCCCAGGGGAGGAACCACCATGGAAGACGACCGGCATCACAAGATACAGCAGCGCGCCTACCAGATCTGGGAGCGCGAAGGCACTGGTGACCCCGAACACCACTGGCACCGGGCCGAGGCCGAAATCGACCGCGAGGCGGCGCTGCCGCTGACCGCCGACGACGCCCTGCCGCGCGAGATCGCCAGCACCGACATCCTGGCGGTCGAGGAACTGGCCACGCGCACCGGCATATCGGGCGAGGAAGCGCAGGAGCTGATCGACAGACTGGGCACGGACCGCGCGGCGGTTGAGCAGGCGGCGAGGGGGATTGAGGGAAAGAGGACATCCTGACCGGCGAAAGCGGGAGAAGCGGGCTCGCAGATCTACCGAACAAATGGGAGTTGTCGTTGGGGCAGTTAGCGAACCCGCACAGCTAAAGCTCCACACGAAAATAGTGCGTCGAGCGTGTACCCTTGGTGAAACGATCTTGGTCGAAGCTCTTCGGCTTTACGTACCATACATTGTTCACCGGAAACTTCGCACAAAATGCACCTACTGCCACTGCTTCGAGCTTGTCGCCCGTGAGACCGATTTCGAAATTTAGGCCACCCTCACGATAGGATCGCCTAAAAACACGTTCCATGGATTTCAGTATACTCGTAGGATCACGAACGTCGCATTGCTCGATTGAACCCGCCTCGGCACCTCGAACTGCGACTTCCGCGCCTAGCCTTGCAACGGTTGCCCGCGCCGTTTTAGAATTGTCGACGAGAACCTTGATCATGTCGTAGTCGCGTTGTTCAGCAAGATGGATGAGCCGTTCATGTTTGGCTGAACCAAACGCTAAAAGCGCCTTCATTCTCGTTTCGTCGGAGGTCAGCGAATGAAGCAATTCGAGCGAATAGGGGCCAATCTCTCCGGAAAGGACGTCTTTGAGCTGCGTCAGCAAGGCATCGTAGTTCTTTTCCGACTGGGCGCCTAAGATCGCAGTGAGACTTGCCTCAAGTGGGTAGTATTCTCGAGCTTCAGTGTAGACTGCGGTAAAGGATCGATTTCGACGTAGAGCATCTACCGTCAACTGGAATATCGCTGCCTTGGTAAACCCAGTAGCATCAATAGCGAGCACACCATCTTGGGTGCAAGATGAAAGTGAACGCAACTCGGCATAAGGTAAAATCCTAAACGATATTTCTTTCTCTTCGAGAACACGAATAATATCTCGCGATCTTCCCTCCTCGGGATAACTGACCGCAACTACGCGACTTGGATTCAAAGATTCTAGGGCGCGCTTCGCAGAATCGACTGCTCGTTGCTCAAATCCAAGGGCGATGTATAAGGCATCCGTTCGGGTCGACTGCGTTTCTCTTGGTTGATATTCGAGAATGGTTGGAAGCGGCAGCAATTCATCGCCTGCCGTGTCTAGGGGATCGTACATTGATTTCGGAGCCACGTCGAAGAGGTCGTCCTGTTTGACCTTGACGGGCCGCTTCGGAAGCGAATCAAGCTTGACCTGTTCCGCAGGCTCATCTTCTTCCGAATCTTCGTCTGGCTCCAAATCTGTACGCAAGTTTCGCATCAAAATGTCTGCGCCTTCGTTTGGCCGGTTGAGCCAATCTTCGAGTTGTGCGCCTGACAACTCGAACCTGTCTCGTTCGGAGAGGCCGATAAAGTCCGCCAAACCGCAGACTTTTCGGAATGTGAGCTTGAACTGTTGGACCGGGTCCGAGTCCTTTGTTTTCGTTCGGGGAGCCCCACCTTGAAATACGAATACTCCCGCGTCGACCAGTTCACGCAATTTCCTTCCTTGTTCGTCCCGATCACCTGCGGTGACACGAACGTAAATTGAGGAATACTGCCGCAATCCACGATCCTCACTCTTCTTTGCGGATTGCATAAGCAATTCATGAGATGCGGCTGCGAACGATTTTGCCACCGCCTTGAGATGGCTGCCGCGTCGGTCAAGCAAATATAAATGAGTTGAGCAGAATTCCTGAAATGCATCGCTTTGCGCTTGGTTGCTAACAGGGAATCTGCCATTCGAGCGCGTCAGTATATTTTCGTAGATCGTGATTGCGCCCCCAATATCACCCACGCAAACTGCCTTCAACGCTGAGATTCCGTGGTAGACGGACTTTCGCGCTCTAGAGTTTGGTCCAGAATGGCTTATCGTATTCGCTATCGAGGCTAGAGATTGGTCTCCTAGGACGTCTGCTGGTGGATGTGCGGGGTGGGCGGAAAAAAATCGAGCACGCTGAGCAAGGATATCGGCAAGAAATTGCTTCCCGCCCCGCTGCTTCAGCCTCTTATGGACTTCTGTACCCAAATCAAAGGTCTCAAAGTCTCGCCAATGGGCCGCTGGCTCGACGCCTCCTGGGGATTTGAGCGACAGGAATATTGTTTGCGTTTCTGACGTTAGCTTGAATGCACAGTTTGGGCTTTGAAAAATAAGGGCAGATAGGATTTCCTCAATCTTCGCCGGGAGTAAATATCGGGTTGAGACATCGTCGAGCAAAAACAAGACCTGGCCGATGGCCCAAACACTTGAGCATTTCCTTATGCCGTCAGCAAGCACTGGGAAAGCATTAGATGCGTGAGACATCATCCTTATCTGACTGTCCGAGCGACATGCGAGGATGAGTAACTCAACGAGGCGACGCTCTAGTTCCTGCACCGTCCCAACAGCCGAACCAAACGTGTGGCCGCCTAGAATAGATGAGAGCGCATTCTCGATATACTGCGCGGCACGCTCGTTCACGGACGCTGCGTCGATGTCCATCATGTGCGCGAGTGACCTGGCCGCCTCAAGCGAATAAGCTATGGCAAGCCTGGCAAACATGTTCATCGTATCGAGTTGCTGCTCTTCGCTGACTGTGAGCAGCGCTGAGGCAGAAACGAAGAACCCAACATATCCATCACCATGAAGTCGCTGCATAATTTGTGCATCGCTTTCGTCGGGCTTCTTAGCTGCGCGCGCATGGAACTGAAGGGCACGGAGCAACATGGTCTTTCCGCATCCGCGCATACCGGTCACGATCAGGGGGCCAGGAGAACTGATGCTTCGTTGCCAGCTTCCATCCGGATCGACAAGTAACTGGGGTACATTCCAGGCTTCTAGAGTCTGTGCATTGTAGGAGTCATCAAACTTGCGTAGCGTGAGGGGCTGTCGCCACGGGCGCCACGGTTCGGCCGTTCGGAAGAATGAATCTTCCAGTTTATGTATCAATTCCTGAGGCGTCGGCGTACGTTGACTCTCGATTGCGGGGGCGACGCTCAAAGCTATTATCTTCAGCTCAAGAGCAAGCCGTGCGTCAAGGTCGGTTAGCCCGTCCGCGCCCTCAGATAGCAACGAAGACAATCGATCAATATGTGCGCCAATCCAGTGGAGATCACTTTTATAGCCGCCTCCAGATCGACGGTCATCGGAAAGCGATCCAAGATCTATCGCAACGGCACGAATAGAGGGAGCCATCGCGTCGCGCCGATATCTTGCCGGCGACAATTCTTCGACAATGATATTGCCGGCATGGAAGTCATTATGATTTATACGCCTTCTAGTCAGTTCATCATGTATACGAAATAGGTCCGCAGCTATTTGCGCAGCCGTACCGGCGGTAAGCCTCTGTTTTCCTGAAAGATAACCAGATAAGAGTTCACCATCAATGAAATCTAAAACAGCAACGTAGCAATCGATATCAATGTTTAAGAAGCTTACGATCGAGTCAAAGGCGTCCGTTATTCCGACGATATAGTCAGCGCCGTTGGCAGCATCGGCGTGTAATTGGCACTCTTTCTGAAAGTCTTTATTAAAAAAACCGTAAACTGCCTTAGGAACCACTTTCAAAACATGGCGGGTGGGGAAAACCCCCGTGCGCTCCGCAACAAATGTCGCCCCATAGAATCCGCGCCCCAAGGGCCGCAAAACTTTATATTCCCGGATAGTAGCTGGGGCATCGAATAGCGGAAACCCGAAATCTTTACCGCAGCTGGGGCATACCTCACTAAGCGATTTCTCTGAGAAATCATTGGCAGGACAACTGAAGCAGCAGTATTTCCCGCGATCACTTGACAACTTCATCCTCCATGGCGGATCCGGCGGTATGTGAAACGATAAGCGCTCTCCTTAGGCGGTCCATCACCTCTAGGGCTGTCCCTCTTCCTAGGCGAATGGACATAACCGGCTCAGCACGAGTCACCCTATTTCCTGGTTCGACAAGCAGCCGAACCCCTGCCGGATCCGGAAACGGACCGCCATAGGAAGTTTTCTTCTGCTCAGACACTAACACGGATCTTATTATTTCTAGGTCATATCGTATGAATCCGTTGTCGGGGCTTTCAATGAAATGGATATGCGATCTTCTTACCGCTTCGACTTTATCCAGAAACCCGTCGTAACTTCCGCCATGAGCATCTACGTTGGCTGCAAATTCTACAGAGGGCGGTGAGTTGATTTGCCGGACATCAGAGCCAGAAACCGCGTAAGCCATGGCTTCGCATTGAGCAACGTGACGTTGCAACCAGTCATCACTATCCCCTCGAAGCGCATCACTCATCGCCCAGAGCGACTCGCCCCTGCCTACGAAGGGTTGGAAAGGTAGCTGCGCGTCAGTCAGAATACAGACTGCTCGAAGACCAAGAAGTTTGGCAACACTGATGAACCTTTTAGCGTTTCTCCTGCCGGTCTCATAATCGTCGCCAAAATTTCCATGGGGCGCTATCCTTACGTCAAGGCCGACAGAGCGGACGCCTACGGCGATCTTCTTTGACAGCAGGCTTGCGATAACGAGCTCTGGGACGGCTTGAACCGCTAAGCCTTGCCGTAGTCTAAATATCTCAGCGTCCAAGGGTGCAAATAAGCCTGCTGAATTGAAATGTGCATAGCCGCATTTCGCAATGACTACCCGGATCTCTGTCGGGTCAAGGTCGATTTTGTAGCCAGGAATCTGTGCAAGGACATCTAGGCCGCCAGCTGGCCTGCCTGGCACCCCAAGCTTTGGAACTTGGAATCCCTCTCGGACAAGAAATAGCGGCGTCAGTAGCGTTGACAATGACGAGGGGCCGCCGGTCGAGGCGACATCAGCCGTCGATGCCTCTCCGAAATCAAGCTTCACCCCGGAATTGGCAAATTCAACGGCGAGTGCAGCTACCTGATCATCAGTTAGGCCGTGCCTCGCAACCGACCTGACATAATCCGACCAGTCGCGCTTGCTTAAAGACCCCTTGGCGCTGGGTTCATTTCCGGACAATTCGCCACCATTTTCTCATGCTAGAGTTCAAGCGATTTGCGTAGGGCCGTTGCATGCTTCTGGGCGAAAATCGGAGGGAACGCATTGCCGATTATCTGAGCCGTTGCGTAGCGCCCTCGTGATATGTCGAAATAGTAATTAGTAGGAAAACCCTGAAGGAGTGCTGCCTCTCGAAGCGTTATAGCCCGATCGTGTTCTGGATGGATAAACCGACCCTTCGAGGGATTGATGCATCCGCCGGTAATCGTAGGTGAAGGGTATTTCCATGACATGCGGCCATAGACATCTCGGAAGCCATCACTAATGTCGTGGCATGCCAGCCGAAGTTTTATTGGCAGATCGGACCTACTGCCGCCGTCTTTGGGGATGTTTTCGATCATCCTTTGGACTTTGTCAGTGTGCCGAACTTGGTAATTGTGGAGCGGGTCGAGACTGTCAGATGTGAGAGGCATTCGTCCAATTGCGCCGCGAACGCTCCTCCTGCGAGCCTTGCCTACAGCCAGGGCCGGTTCACGTCCTAATGCAGCTACAAGGATCAGTCGCTTGCGTCTTTGAGGTGCCCCGAAATCGGCGGCGTTGAAAACGCTCAGCTTACATTTGTAGCCTGCACGTTCGAAGCATTGGAGTACAGCTTCGACTCGGTCGTCAGTTGCTAGTCCTGGCACATTCTCCAGCATTATGGCCTTCGGTCTAATGGCAACTGCAATCCGAACGAACTCGAAGACCAGGTCGTTCATAGGTTCTTCGATCAGATGCCTTCCGTTCTTAGTCCGCATTGAAGAGAATCCCTGGCAGGGGGGGCAGCCAGCAACCAGATCAATCTGCTCCTTTTGCATCCCAAGTTGTCTAAGGATTGCATCCGGATCGAGATGACGAATATCTGACTCAAACAGAAATGAAGATTTGTGGTTACGCCGATAGGTCGAACATGCAAGTGGGTCAATCTCAACGGCCGCAACGACATTGAAGCCGGCTTTCTTCAATCCGAGAGTCAAGCCACCGCAGCCACTGAATAGATCAATGGCGATGGGCCGCATCTTGGCAGGCGAACGAACTTTATTTTTGCTCACGATCCCCCTCTGTCGAACAAAAATTGAATCAATAAATGGCATTCCTGATGGTGTCGAGCATGCAGATAACATTGGTAATGTAGTGGTCTGAAAATAGGTTCGCCGACGTCGAGTGGGTAATCGTTGCCGCGTGGCGGGTTCGTCTTGGGCTTAGCTCATTCGGTCTACAAGGTTCGTTGGCCGTTGCCCACGCTTCTCCCACCATTCCACCCCTCCCGTTAACCTTTCATTAACCATACCACCGCTAGCGTTTACCTCTCAGTAAGGAATCGCCCGCCGTGACCTTTGCCGCTCCCCTCGAGGCCAAATCCATTCGCTTTCGCGCCCGCTCCTTCGTCGCTTTCACGCTGACGCCGGAGGCGCCTTTGGATGTTTGGCTGGAGAGCCTCGATCGCTGGGTCGGCAATTCGCCGGGCTATTTTGCCGGGCGCCCGGTGGTGCTCGATCTGAACGTGCTGAAGCCTGATGTCGTCGCCATCGAAGCGCTGGTCGATTTGCTCGGCCAGCGCGGCATCCGCATCTATGCCATCGAGCTCGACGGCGGCGCCGAGCTTGGCGCGCATCTGCCGCCGGTGCTGGTCGGCGCCAAGGAGGCGACCACCGACGGTCTGCTGCTGCAGCCGAGCCGCAAGGCGGGCAGGGCGGAGGACGCCACTGCGGTGGGCGACATGAAGGCGGCCGGTGACATCAAGGCAGAGGCCGGCGATTTGAAGGCGGGCGAGTTGAAACCGGCGGGCGGTGCCAAGACGCAGCCTCAAGACGTCAAAATTGCCGCGCCGGACGCCGGCACGTTGATGATCCGCTCGCCGATCCGCTCGGGGCAGCTGATCTTCCATCCGCATGGCGATGTCATCGTGCTGGGTTCGGTCGCCTCCGGCTCCGAGATCGTCGCCACCGGTTCCATCCATGTCTATGGCACGCTGCGCGGCCGCGCTTCGGCGGGCGCTCAAGGCAACACGGCGGCGCGTGTCTTCTGCCGCAGGAACGAAGCCGAGCTTCTGTCGGTGGATGGCTGGTATTGCACCGCTGAGGAGATGGACCCGTCAGTCCGGGGCAAGCCTGTGCAGGCATTTCTCGACAACGGCATGCTGCGCATCGCCCCTTTCAGCTAATGCGTCTCGCCCGACAACGACATAACGAACAACAACGGAGGCTTTATTGATGGGCAAGGTAGTGGTGGTCACCTCGGGCAAGGGGGGCGTCGGCAAGACGACCTCTACCGCGGCTCTGGGGGCGGCGGTCGCCAAGACCGGCAAGAAGGTGGCGCTGGTCGATTTCGATGTCGGCCTGCGCAACCTCGATTTGATCATGGGCGCCGAACGGCGCGTGGTGTTCGACCTCGTCAACGTCATCCAGGGCTCGGCAAAGCTGTCGCAGGCGCTGATCCGCGACAAGCGGGTCGAGACTTTGTTCCTGCTGCCGGCCTCGCAGACGCGCGACAAGGATGCGCTGACCGAGGAGGGCGTGGCCGAGGTCATCGGCAAGCTGCGCTCGGTGTTCGACTATGTCTTCTGCGACAGCCCGGCCGGCATCGAGCGCGGCGCGCAACTCGCCATGCGCTTTGCCGACGAGGCGGTCATCGTCACCAATCCGGAAGTGTCGTCGGTGCGCGATTCCGACCGCATCATCGGCCTGCTCGATTCCCGCACCTTGCGGGCCGAGGAGGGCGAGCAGATCGCCAAGCATGTGCTGGTCACGCGCTACGATGCGGGACGCGCCGCGCGGGGCGAAATGCTGTCGATCGACGATGTGCTGGAGATCCTGTCGGTGCCGCTGCTCGGCATTATCCCTGAGAGCCAGGATGTGCTGCGCGCCTCCAACCTCGGTTCGCCGGTGACGCTGTCGGAGCCGCTCAATGCCGCTGCCAAGGCTTACATCGACGCGGCCAAGCGGCTCGAGGGCGAACAGCTGCCGGTCATCGTGCCCTTCGAACGCAAGGGCTTCCTCGATCGTCTTTTGGGAAGGAGGGCGGCATGAACCTGCTCGACATCTTCAAGCGGCGCACCAGCGCGCCGGTGGCGCGCGAACGGCTGCAAGTGCTTCTCGCCTATGAGCGCCGCAACCGCAGCCAGCCCGATCTCGTCTCCATCCTGCGCGAAGAGATCATGGCGGTGATCGCCAAGCATGTGCAGATCGACCAGGATTATCTGCAAGTTTCGATGGACCGCGGCGAGACCATGTCGACGCTGGAGATCGACATCCAGATCCCCAACAAGGGCGCAGTGCCGCTGGCCATGGCCGGGTGAGATTGAAGCTGCTGATCTCCCCCCTTGTGGGGAGATGGCCGGCAGGCCAGAGGGGGGCGCTGTCCCGCCGGCCTGTCGATTGTTTGGCAACGGCTTGGGCCGAAGTCGGTCCTAGCCGACACGACTTGTCGAACGTAGCGATCCTTTGCGCCCCCCTCTGTCCTGCCGGACATCTCCCCCACGAGGGGGGAGATTGGGCACTCCTTCGCGGCTTCGCCGATCAGTCACCCTCTCAAAAAACATTCAACCAACCAGTTGACTATCTAAAATCGCATCTCTATATTCAACTACATGGTTGAATTAGAGACGCCCCAGATGGACCAGGTTTTTCACGCCCTTGGCGACGCCACGCGCCGGAACATGCTTAACCACCTCGCCGGCGGCGAGCGTACGGTGAGCGAGTTGGCGCAGCCCTTTGCCATGTCGCTGGCCGCCGCCTCCAAGCACATCAAGGCGCTGGAGCATGCCGGGCTGATCCGGCGCGAAGTGCGCGGGCGCACCCATGTCTGCCGCCTCGAGGCCCGTCCGCTGGCGACCGCCTATCAGTGGCTCGGCCAATACGCGCGTTTCTGGAACAGCCGCTTCGATGTCCTCGAACAGCTTTTGCGCGAGGAGGCGGGGCGCAAAACGTCGACAACGCAGACAACGCCGGCACCGGCAAATCCAGAACCATCCAAGCCGGAATTACCCAGGCCAACATCATCCAAGCCAACATCATCCGAGGGAGACGACCGATGAACCAGATGAACAGCTTCGACGGCTACGCCCAGCTGATCCAGCCGGCCACATTGAGGATCGAACGGCTTTTGCCCGGAACCAGGGAGCGCGTCTGGGAATATCTGACGCAGAGCGATCTGCGCCGCCAATGGCTGGCGGCCGGCGACATGGAGATGGAGGAAGGCTCTTCCTTCGATCTGGTCTGGCGCAATGACGAACTGACCGACCCGCCCGGCGACAGGCCGGCCAGCTTCAGTGGCGGGGAGCAGCGGATGCACAACCAGATCGTCGAGTGCGATCCGCCGCGCAAGCTCACCATCACCTGGAACGGCAGCGGCAATGTCACCTTCGAATTGGCGCAGCGCGGCGACGACGTCCTGCTCACCCTGGTCCACCGCCGCCTGCCGGACCGCTCAAGCCTGATGATGCATGCCGCCGGCTGGCACGTGCATCTCGACCTCCTGGTTGCCCGCGTAGCGGCCGAGAAGCCCGAACCGTTCTGGGACAGCTTTAGCCGTATCGTGGCGGAATACGACCGGCGCCTGCCGGCCTGACCTGACCTAACGCATCGCCCGGTCCAACCGGGCACCATCGATCCCTTGCGCCGGATGCCGGCGCAAGGGCCGGCGAAACACGCGCCTTCGCCAGACACCGCGGCGCGCCAGCGGAAATGAAACCAGGCAACGTGCTTGCATCCCGCAAGCCCGAAGGAGGAAGTCATGCGTAAATTGATCACCGGAATGAAGATCTCCATCGACGGCAAGATGGAAGGCCCCGAAGGCTTCGCCGACTGGGTCGACAACTGGTCGGAGGAATACGGCCTGATGCCTGAGATCGACGCCTGCCTGCTCGGCGGCGTCATGTATGCCGGTTATGAGCGCTACTGGAGCGCGATCCAACAGAACGAGCCGGACCAGCCATTGCCGATGACCGGCAGACTGGTCGACCCGGCCGAACTCGAATGGGCGCGCTTTGCCGCGAAAACCCCGCACTATGTGCTGTCGAACACCATGACGACGTCAGCCTGGGCCTCGACGCGCTTCCTGCGCCGCCTCGACGACGTCGCGGCGCTGAAGCGCGAGCCCGGCAAGGACATCTACCTCATGGGCGGCGCCCGCATCACCGCCAGCCTGATCGAGGCGGGGCTAGTGGATGAAATGCGGCTGATCGTCTATCCGCTGCTCGCCGGCGACGGCAAGGCGCTGTTCGGCACGGTGCACGCCCGGCACGGACTGGAGCTGCGCCAGGTCGGCCAGCTGTCGGATGGGCGGGTGAGCCTGGTGTATGGGCTGGCGAGCTAGCCTCTTTTCCTCTCCCTCCGGAGGGGGGAGAGGTGGCGCCGCGAAGCGGCGACGGAGTGGGGGAAGGCGCTCATGAAACCCACGGTCGCCGCAAAACAGGAGCGACGGAAGCGAGCGCGAAATGCCTGCAAGCAGGCAATCAGCGGACGTGATGAACGGTCGACCCCCACTCCGTCGACCTACGCTCGACACCTCTCCTCCGATCGACGGGGGAGAGGAAGGGCGCGAGCTTATGCGAGCTGGCATTTTCCTCTCCCTCCGGAGGGGGGAGAGGTGGCGCCGCGAAGCGGCGACGGAGTGGGGGAAGGCGCTCAGGAAACCCACGGTCGCCGCCTCCGGCAAGCAGGCAATCGGGCGGATGTGATGGACGGTCGACCCCCACTCCGTCGAGCTTCGCTCGACACCTCTCCCCGATCGACGGGGGAGAGGAAGGGTGTCGGCGTTCGCCTCCCACCCTTGCCCTATCAACAGCCCGCTCGTGCCACACGACAGCCAGGCCCTTTATCCCTATCTCCGGCCTGCGCTACGGCCGGCTGGTCGCGCGGGGAGGGACTGGAATTGACGTCGACGCCGATTGCCGCAGCTGAAGCGAAGGGCTTGCCGATCGGCGCGTTGCTTGGCGCCATGGTGTCGATCCAGATCGGCGCCACCTTCGCCAAGGGCCTGTTTCCGCTGATCGGCGCCAATGGCACCACGGCGCTGCGGCTGGCCGTGGGCGCGCTGATGCTGGCGGCGGTGCTGAGGCCGTGGCGGGTGCGGCCGTCGCGCGCCGTTCTGCCCTGGCTCATCGCCTATGGCGTCAACCTCGCGGCGCTGAACCTGCTGTTTTACGCAGCGCTCGCCAGAATCCCGCTCGGCGTCGCGGTGGCGCTCGAATTCTCCGGCCCGCTGCTCGTGGCGACGCTGTCGTCGCGGCGCGCCACCGACTTCGTCTGGGTGGTGCTGGCCGTTGCCGGCATATTGCTGTTGTCGCCCTTCATCCACTCCGGCAGTGCACTCGACCCGATCGGCGTGATGCTGGCGCTGGCCGCCGGCTGCTGCTGGGCGCTCTACATCGTCTTTGCGCAAAAGGCGGGCGCCGAGCTTGGCAGCCAGACCACGGCTTACGGCCTGGTCATTGCCGCTGCTGTCGCCCTGCCGTTCGGCCTAGCCGAGGCGGGTACCGGCCTGATCGCACCCGCGATCCTGGTCAGCGCGCTGCTGGTCGGGCTGTTCTCCAGCGCCTTGCCGTTCTGGCTGGAGATGGTGGCGCTGACCCGGATGCCGGCCAGGCTCTACGGCACGCTGACTTGTCTGGAGCCGGCGCTGGGCGCGCTGGCCGGCTTCCTGTTCCTGCACGAGACCCTGAGCCCGCTGCAATGCGCGGGCATCGCCGCCGTGGTCGTCGCCGCCTTCGGCGCGGCGCTGACGACGAAGCCGCCGGTACCGTCGCCGGAATAGTTGCCTGAAATGGATATGTGACGCCGATGCCGTGGTCCGCCGGTCCCGTGTCCGGTTGCTCAAGCGCCTGCAGCATCGATATATGGATCGATGTATGCGCAGGAGATCCAGATGAGCAGGGCCGACAGCATTGCTTGAGCCGTCCGTGATCAAGGCAATACTCCTTGTCGGGCTCGCCGCTGTCGTTGCGGCTTTGGCCTGGCGGCTGGCGCGGTCGCGTCGCAGAGCCCGGCTTCGTGAAGATCCGGCCAACGACTACGCCGTGCGCCGCGACTGGTCGGGCAACCACGGTAAGCTCAATCATTCGTCCTTTGTCTATTTCGATGCCGATCGCGACGGCCGCTACGGGCTCGGCGACCGCCCGATGGCCGGCATCATGGTCAGACTGCATGATGGCGACGGCCGCTTCGTCGCCGCGGCGCGGAGCAACCGCGGCGGCTTTGCCAATTTCCTGGCGTCGGCGAAACGTCGGGCCGCGCCCATCCATGTGCCGGGCAGCTACCGCTTCACCGTGTCGGTTCCGCCCGGCTGGCGCTCCAGCAGCGCCAACGAGGTCCAGTCGCAGCACCTCCGGCCGCTGCCGGGCTCGCCCACCGGGCTGGTCTCGGAAGCAATGCTGCAGCCGGTCGGCCTGTTTGCGATACGCCGGCTCAGCGGCCGCGGAGCGGACGGTGTCTCGGCGAGCATCTCGGTGATGGCGAAAGGGCAAGAGGTGGCGGTGCATCCGCTCAGCGATGGCTTCCGCCTCGATCTGCCCGATGACGCCGACGCGATCGAAATCACCGGCGGTGGCATGGAACGACGACTGGCCTTGTCGGCCTACCCGACCGAGCTCGGCCTGCTGTCGCCCGAGAACGCGGCTGTCGACAGCGCCGCGTCCTTGCAGGCCATCGGTTTCGACGATGTCACGACGCGCGGCCTGCGCAAGGTGCCGTCCGGTTATGCCGGGTTGACCTGGTTCAACCTGAACGCACTGGCGCGCGATCATACCGAAGGCAGCGAAGGCTACGTCAACGGCAATATCTCGGGAGACCATGTCTGCTATACGAGCAGCGGACACCCGGCCGAATTCTCGAGCGACAAACCGTTCGGGTTCCATTCCGTGATGCTGACAGCGGCATGGTTGAAGTCCGAAGGCGAAACCGCACTGGTCGAGAGCTGGCTTGGCGACCGGCTGATCGCCAGCGACACGATCGTCCTGTCGGCACTGGCGCCCGTCCACTACGCGCCGATGCTGGCGGCGGTGACGCGCGTGCGCCTCTCCACGAGCCACTATTGGCAGCTCGTGCTCGACGATCTGGTGGTTGTGCGCTGAAGCGTGTCGCGATTAATCGGGGTGAAAGGGTTTATCGCGGATTGGAAGCACCGTTCGCGGTGACCTGCGAGAGCTTGCCTTTTTTGACCAGCACCGGTTTCAGATAGGTTTTCTTCATTTTCCACTCTCCACGTCGGGCACCCAAAGCCCTGTTCCCGGCCAGACGGCACAAGGCGTCCGGATGATCGGCTGCTAGACTGCGACCGGCCCGGAGCCGTTACCATTGTCGGCTGTAACCTGCGAGAGCTTGCCCTTCTTGACCAGCACCGGCTTCGAATAGGTCTTCTTCATGCCGCATCTCCAGTGTCAGGCGAGGCCGCCAGATCAGGCGACAGCCGACTCAACGACTTCACTCGATCGGGCCGGAACCCGCTCCATTGGCGAGCGCCGTAACCTGCGAAAGCTTGCCTTTTTTGACCAGAACAGGCTTCGAATAGGTTTTCTTCATAGTGAATCCTCCAAGCTTACGCGATAATGCCAGACGGATCGGCACTGTCAACCTTCGCGGCCTCGCTGTCCCATCCCGGTTTTTCTTGGCGCCGATGCGCTAACTGCAAGTCCACCTTCATCGACAAAGCGTTGTTCTTGGGCGTGCATGGCGTGGCCGGGTTGCGGTGCGAAAAATGTCCGAAACTGCGGCGGGTCTGGCCTGGTTGGTCGGCCTGCTCAAACAGAGCGGCAATGCAGCGCGGAGGGGTCCAGCCTAAACATTGGCCTTGCCGTCGCGCCGCACTCACAGTTCCTTCTCCGCCAGTTCGCGGAAGGCATCGGGAACCGAGCGCCGGGCTTCCAGCGCCACGGCGCCATAGCCGACAGCCTCTCTGCCAAAGCGCTGGCGGATCTTGTCGATGGCGCTATCGGCGCCAAAGCGCGCCAGGCCTTGCCTGCTGCCGGGCCGCTGCTTTTCATCGGCAAGCCCGAGCGGCAGCTCCAACTGTAGCTCGACACTTTCTTCCAGCTGCGACACCGAGATCGCCAGCAACGAGATGGTCTTCTCCCGAGGGTTGGCGGCCAGCACGCCGCGCACCAGCTCCCCGGCGATTTCGGCCAGCATCGCGGTTGCCGAAATCGGCTGCTCGAGCGTCAGCGAGCGTGTGACAGCGTGCAGATCGGCGAAACGCACGCGCACCGTCACCGTGCGCCCGGGCCGTGATTTCGCCCTGAGCCGGCTGGCGACCCGGTCTGCCAGATGCAGCAGGACGGGTCCGAAGATACGCGCCTCGGCCGGCCGTCTGCCAAGCGCCGACTGCGCGCCGGCGGAATGCGACCGCCTGTGGGTTTCGAGCTTTCGCGGGTCGCGGTTCCATGCCAGCCACGACAGCTTTTCGCCGGCGGCGGGCCCGAGCAATCTTCGCAGCGCCCCACCATGCGTCTTTGCCAACTGGCCGATGGTCTCGATGCCGATCTCGGCCAGCCGCGCTCTGGTCGCCGGGCCGACGCCCCACATCAGCCCGACCGGCAGATCATGCAGGAAGGCAAGTTCGGTGTCCGGATCGACCACCACCAGCCCGTCGGGCTTGGCCACCTGCGAGGCGATCTTGGCCAGATGCTTGGTGCGCGCCACGCCGATCGAGATCGGCAGGCCGAGCTCTGCCCGGACGCGCCGACGCACCGTGGCGGCGATCTCGGCCGGCGGCCCGAACAGATGCGTGCAGCCGGCGACGTCGGCAAAGGCTTCATCGATGGAAATCCGCTCGACCAGCGGCGTGAAATCGTCGAGCACCTTGATGGCGGCGTCGCCCAGCCGCTGATAGTCGGCGAAATGGCCGCCGACGAAGATCAGTCCGGGGCAAAGCTCGCGCGCGCGTTGTCCGGGCATGCCGCCGCGCACGCCGAAAACCCTGGCTTCGTAGGAAGCGGCAAGCACGACGCCGCCGCCGACGGCGATCGGCTTGCCCCTGAGCGCCGGGTCGAGCAGCTGCTCGACCGAGGCATAGAAGGCGTCGAGATCCGCATGCAGGATGGTGGGCTCCATCCCGACCGTTCCCTTTGCGGCGTTGCAGCATTAGCCGCGTCTGTTGTGAGAGGCGTTTTTGCCGAACAAATAGAGAACAAACAGGGCCTATTGTCAAGCGAAGCGGTTGTCGCCGGCCGGCCCGTTCCAGGTCGGGCTGTCGAGTGCTCCGCCTGGGCATCGGACCTGCGGAACATTGTCTCTCGCCTCGGCGTTCATATCCGCGACGGGACGCTGTTTTTGTGGAGGCCGGTATGGGCCAGTTCGAGATGATCGACCTCGTCAGCGTCATTGACGCCTGCACGAGCGATCGCGTTGCCGGGCACTGCGTGTCAATGGCCAGGGCGGTGGAGGAGTTGCGAGTGCTGACCGGTGATTTCGTATCGCCGGACGAGACGGTGGCCAACGCGCTGTCGGCAGTGGCGCTGGGGCGCGGCTGCGCGGTGGTGTTCGACGAGCGAGCGGGCGCCGACATCTTGCTGACGCCGTAGCGCGGCGGCGCCGGGTTGTGGCAGCCAGAAAAGTCGAACAGCGTGCAAAAAGCTGTGCAGGCATGGCCCATAAGCGCGGCGTGGAAAAGTTCTGCGCGTGGGTGTATTCTCCAGGTCGCAAGCGGTCGCAGACCGCATAGGGGGAGAAATGACATGCCGAGGGTTTCAGAACTCTTTTTCAAAACTGCCATCTTGTTCCTGATGTTGGGGATTGCGGCCGGCCTGCAGATGGCGATCTCGGGTGACCACGCCGCTTTTCCGGCGCACGCGCATATCAATCTGCTCGGTTGGGTGACGAGCGCCATCTTCGGCGGCTACTACGCGCTCAATCCGCAAAAGGCGGCGCGTCGCATCGCCATGATCCACTACGGGCTCTACACACTCGGCCTGGTGATCATGCTGCCGGCGCTGTATGTGATGCTGCAGGGAAACCCGGCGCTTGAACCGATCGTCGCCGGCGGCTCGCTCATCGTCGCCGCTGCCGTTCTGGTTTTTGCTTTCGTGGTGTTTTCGCCCGAAACGGCGCGCTCGGTGTCCGGCGTGGTGCCGGCTTCTCGCTGACTGTTCGCGCAGCGATCAAGTCCGACCCGCGTTCGCGACCCGCCACGCGGGTTGGCCAGGCCGATGGCCGCAGCCGCTGGCTGCGGGGTGTCTATCGCCGCGTCGGCGCTCAACATACCCGAGTCCCACCACGTATTATTTCGTGACTATTTGGCGCCGGAACCTTCCCAGATATCGCGCGTTGCGGCGACTGTATTCGCGCTGCCTTATATATAGGCAGACTTGAGTACGTCCACAGCATGGGTTGGGGGAGGAGCAGGCCACCATGTCGAACAGAGAAATCGGAACGTCGGCCTCACTGGGCCGACGCATCGCCGATCTGAAAGCCAGGATGCGAGACGCCAGCGTTACTGAACACGAGATGCAGACCTTCCAGAAGGTCGCGGCCATCATGGGGGGTGTCGAAGGCTCCCTACGCCTCGACGCCGACGACCTGATCGCGGCGTCCTTCGTCACCGAGGCGCTCGGCGATCCCGGGTCGAACTGAAGGTCAGAGCCCGTCGGCACTCAAGTGCCGGCGGGCGATGGCCCGGTTCGCAGCGTTGCGATGCTGGAGCGTGTCTGCACCGCCCGCGGCGGGGATTTCTTGCGCACTTTGAAGATTTCAGGCGAGCGGCCTCGACGGCGCTTGAAATATTGGGCTTCGCGTTCGTGCTTCTCGGCTGCTTCTCGGCTGTCGAAGGTGCCGAGATTGTCGCCGTCCAGCCCTTGACCACAAGGGCTAAGCCAAACCGCCAAGGCGCCTTAAACGAAGGATCCGGCCAGCCGGATCCTTCGAAATATCGCGATGCTCCGGCATCGCCTTCAGCTCATCCTTGGTCCAACTGGTGACGGCGTGGACGTCCCGGGAAACCTCTCGAAAGTATCCGCGGTCGCTGCCTTACACGTCGTCGAACGGGCCGCCGCGCCTCGCCAGATCGTGACCAATGGCGGCTTCCTCGGCGTCGTCGGGCAAGGCATCGTCACTGTCCTGGTAGGGGTTGTCGTCATCCTCCTCGGGCAATTCGCCTTCCTTCTCGACACCGGTGGTGTCCGGCAGGCTTTCCTCATCTGCTCCGTCGGGCAGGACCGTTGCGCCACGCAGCGCATCCCAATCCTGCCGGCGCGGCGTCGGCGCTTCCACCTCGTCATTGGCGATCCTGTCGCGGGCATCGTTTTTGCTCGGTGGCGCCTCGACCTCGTCATTGGGTTTTCTGTTTCGTTCTTCCATGATTGCCTCCTCCGGGCGGCTTTGCGTCGAGAAGGTGGAACTCACTTCCGGCTGTCAGGTTCCGGCAACCACTCCATCTCCGTGGAACCAATTGCCGCCAGTCTGCTTTGCCAAGGACTAGTCTGCTTTGCCAAGGAGATGAATCCAGAGGAGCTGGACCATGAAGACTTTCCCCCTCATCCCATGCGTGCTGCTCTTGGCGCTGGCCGACCCGGCGGCTGCGCAGGACAATGGCGACCAGCACGGCCCTGCCGCGCCTTGCCAGGCGCAGCCTCAGGACGATGGTCAGAAGCCGCCGGTCGCCAATGGCGGCGGCGAATCGACCAGCACGCTCGGTCCCTGCGGCGGCGTGCTGCAGCCGCCGCCCAGTGGTGACCAGGGTATGACGCAGCCGCCGCCGGACCAGGGCAAGACGCCGGTGATCAAGCCTGGCGAGGTGCCTGCGCAGCCGCCGAAGCAATGACCTTTGCTTGAAACTTCACGGCGTGGCACGAAGGCGGTCGGTTCCCGTCTTGGCCGGGCGACGCGGTCACCGGATCAATGCCGGCGCCGGCCGCAATCGCCCGGAATTGGAGCCGTGCATCATCCATGTCGAAGGTCTCCTGAGGGATTGTGCTTCAATGCGAATCTTGCGGGTGCGGGTTCTGCTGGCATGACCGGGAAGCCGATCAATTTAGTCTCCGCTTGCGGAACAAGACCGTACCGGCTGCGTTTGCCTCCAGGAGCCCGCCACCTCGATCTGCGCTGTTTTCGCCTCATGCGGGAACACGGCGGAGCTCGCCAACAACGACAGGAGACGAAGATGAAAACCATCCTTATTCCCGCCGTCGCCGGGCTCGCCATGATCGCTGGTATCGGCATTGCCGCCGCCGACGAGGTCATCGTCACGCAGCCGGCACAGCAGCAGGTGATCATCACCCCGGAACAGCGCACGGTCGTGCACCAGTACGTAAAGAAACATCCGCTTGCCTCGGTCAATCTGCTCGGCGTCGAATTGAATGTCGGCACTGCCTTGCCTGATACTGTCGAGCTGCAGGAGGTTCCCGACGTTCAGTACAGATACGCCGTCGTCGACAACCATACCGTGTTGGTCGACCCCAGCACGCGCAGGATTGTCGAGGTGGTCGAGTAACGCTCGACAACCTAACCATTCATCGGTGATACGGCCCTGTCGTTCTTCCTAAAAGGGCGGCAGGGCCGAATGATGAACATGATGAAAGGAGAATTGCCATGTTGCCGCATGTCGAGACCCCGAACTCCGCCAATGTTGCGGCGTGTTGCGACAAGTTGCTGGCCGAGCGCAACACGGCGCTGTTATCGATGAAGGAAGCGATCGCGCTCCTGCGGGAGCGCACCGGCACCGATCGTTCGGATGCCGACCTCGCGGGGCTGATCGTCAAGAAAGCGGCGCTGCTCGGCGTTGCGGTGATTTCCGACCCGCGCTGAGATGTCTCGTCACTCAAGACGCCGGCCGAATTTTCGGCTAATGTTTCGTGGAATCTGGACCAACCGACCGGACCCAACCACGGAGGCTTAAGTGACGGACGACAAACAGGACCGCATTCGCCAGCGCGCGCACGAGATCTGGGAAAAGGCCGGCCGGCCTGAAGGCGCGCATCAGGAACACTGGGAGCAGGCCACGGCTGAAGTCGACGGCGCGGTCGCCAAGCCCAAAAAGGCGGCGAAGAAAGCTGACGCCAAGCCCGCCAAGGCAGCCGCCAAGCCAAAGGCAGCGAAGCCTGCCGCCGCAAAGTCCGGCAAAGCCAAATCGAAATAAGGCCAAGTCGAAATAAGTCAGTCGAAATAAAGCAAGGCCGGAATTCGCTGGCCGGGCCATCCTTGGCGCCCGCCGTTCAGGCGCGCCCGAGCCTCTCAACCTGACGAATTGCGCCTGCGACGGGCAGCGCAATTCCTTGTGTTTGGCGACAGGCGCCCTCATGCCTCCCAGGCATAACTCGACAGCGCAAAGCGAATGCCGGCAGCTGTCATGGCCAGTTCGCATTCGGTGATCTGGCGCAGGTGGCGCAGATAGCGCGTCACGGTCTGTGGCAGCCAGCCGGCGCAGGCCTCTACATAGGCGCGGCTGTGAACAAGGGTGCCGGTCGACAGCCTCTCGTCCTTCTCGGCAACGACTTTCAGATATTGGCGGATGAAGCGGATGTCGTCGGCGATGTCCTGGCTGGCCATTCGCCAGGCCCCGGCGAGGCGTTGGCACTGATCGAATGACAAGGGCAACAAAGGGGGCGGCAATAAAGGCGGCGGCAACGACGGAGATGACGGCAAAGGACGAGAGAGATCGGCGAAGGCAACATGGTTCGCTGTGCTCAAGGACATTCCTCTCTGCGAAAAGAGATATCGTACTTTATGTACGAATGAGCGTCAAGCCAATTTCGTACAGTTGGGACGATAACGCAACGAACTGACGAGTCGTCTGTTAACGCCCGGGCGCCCGGCACGTCTGGCCCAAAACACTTTCCCGCAGTGCCTCAACAAACGGCTTCCCCAATGCCGCGAACAATGCTTTAACCCGCCCATCCACAGGGGTGCTCCGTATCGTCGGGGCTGAGATGAGGGCGGCAAGCCTTCGGACCCTAAAGCTGATCTGGATAATACCAGCGGAGCGAGGCGGGCGATGTTTTCAGGCGCACAGATTTCCCTTTATCCCATGACCGACGATTTCGTCGGCGTCATCCTCGGCGCGCTCGGCGCGCTCGATCCCTGGCGCGACCGGCTGCGGATCGAAACCGATGACATCTCGACCCTTATGGTCGGGCCGCCCGAGGTGCTGTTTCCCGCCATGCGCGACCTGTTCGTCGCGGCGGCCAAAAGCGGCAAGCACTGCGTGCTTTCGGCGGCGGTCTCGCGCGGCTGTCCGGGCGAGCCCGACGATCCGATCTGCCGCTCCGACGAGACCGGCGGCCCCGCCATTCCGCTGGACGAGCGCAAGATCGCCGCGATCCGCGCTGTCCAGGCCACGCCGTCGACCGGCCAGCCGGTGGCGGCGCAGTTCTCGCTCTACGTTATGGGCACGGGCGACCATATGGACGAGATCTACGGCTGCATCGATTTCCTGAAACAGTCCGGCGTCTTTGAGCGCTCAAAGAACTTCTGCACCAAATTGCGTGGCGATGCCGGTGCGGTGTTTGCCACGCTCAACGAGGCCTTCTGCCGCTTCGGCCCCGGCGCCGGCCACGTCACCCTCGACATCACGATCTCGGCGAACAGCCCGAGCGCCGTCTGAGCCGCGGCTCAAGCGTCGTTCCTTGAGGATATTGCCGTGGCTGGTTTATCTGACCCATTGCGTGGAGGAGATGCCTCTGACCCCTCAGCACAAAGAGGAGGGGAGCCATTGGCGATTGGCGAAGACCGCGATGCCCACGAATCTCCCCCCTCGAGCAGGAGATGGCCGGCAGGCCAGAGGGGGTCCCAGCGCGTGGAGCGCCGACGTCCTTTTCGCATCGGCAAGGCGTGGGCGCTCCATGCGAGACGACCCCCTCTGTCGCCTTCGGCGACATCTCCCCCTCGAGGGGGGAGATTAGCCGCCGGCATCGCCAAGACCATCCCCGCCGCCTTCGCTTTCGCCCTGCTCCTCGCAGCCTGGGAGCTCTACGCCCGCTACGGCGGTGTCGCCCCCACCGTGCTGCCGGCGCCGTCGCGCGTGCTGCAGCAGGCCTGGGAGCATCGCGCCGCCCTGGCCGACAACACGCTGCCCACCATCCGCGCCACATCAGCCGGCTTCGCCTGCTCGTTGGTCGCTGCCTTCGTGTTTTCGGCGCTGGTCGATTTCTTGGCCCCGCTGCGCCGCGCGCTGTTTCCGCTGCTGATCGTCAGCCAGACCTTGCCGCTGGTCGCGATCGCGCCGCTCATCGTGCTGTGGTTCGGCTTCGGGCTGATGCCAAAAATCCTGCTTGTGGCGCTCGTCACCTTCTTCCCGATGATGGTCGCGCTGGTCGAAGGTTTTGCTGCGACCAGCAAGGAGATTTCGCAGATGCTCGCCGCCATGGGGGCAGGGCGCTGGCGTATCTTCTGGCTGGCGCGCCTGCCTTCGGCGCTGCCCTATTTCTTCGCTGGGCTGCGCATCTCCATCACCTACGCCGTGGTCGGCGCTATCTTCGCCGAATATGCGGGGGCGGCGAAGGGGCTGGGCATCTACATGCTCAATGCCAAGAACAACTTTCGGCCCGATCTGGTGCTCGCCGCAGTCGCCGTCAGCGCCGCGCTCACGCTTGTCTTGTTCGCCATTGCGGTGCTCGTCCAGCGTCTCGCCATGCCTTGGGAAAATGCGGGGAGCGAGACCGCGACGTCAAGGTTGAAGCTGCAGAAGAGAACCGTCAATGACGCGGCTCGAACTCCGGGACATCAGGAAGAACTTCGGCGCGCTTGAGGTGCTCGCCGGAATTTCGCTTCATGTCGCGGCCGGCGAGTTCGTTTCCATCCTCGGCCCTTCCGGCGCCGGCAAGTCGACGCTGTTCCAGCTGCTGACCGGCGCGCTGAAAGGTGAGGGCGACATGCGCTTCGACGGCGCGCCAATGCAGGGCAACCCCTTCGCCTTCATGCCGCAGCGCGACTCGCTGATGCCGTGGCGGCGCGTCATCGACAATGTGACGCTGGGGCTGGAAGTGCAGGGTCTTGGCCGCAAGGCGGCGCGCGAACGCGTCGCGCCGTTGTTTGCCGAGTTCGGCCTTGCCGGCTTCGAGCGCGCCTGGCCGGCGGAGCTTTCCGGCGGCATGCGCCAGCGCGCCGCCCTTTTGCGCACCGTGGTGCAGCAGCGCGACATGCTGCTGCTCGACGAGCCCTTTGGCGCGCTGGATGCACTGACCCGCGCGGGTATGCAGCGCTGGCTGGAAGGCATGTGGCAGCGCCAACGCTGGACGGCGCTGCTGATCACCCATGACGTGCGCGAAGCCGTCTACCTCTCCGATCGCATCTATCTGATGTCGGCGCGGCCGGCCCGCATCATCGGCGAGATTGCCGTGCCGCTGCCGCGCCCGCGCACCACCGGCAGCGATGCCGCGCGCCAGGCCGCCGCGCTCGAAGCCGACATCCTCGACACGCTGCTCAATCCCGGGACTGACCGGCCCTCGTTCCCGCAGACCGCTCAAAGGAGTTTTTCATGACCGAATTCACACGCCGGCAGGCTTTGCTGCTGACGCTGGCTGCCGGACTGCCGCTTGCCTCTCGCGCTCATGCGGCTACGCAAAAAATCACCGTCGCGCTCGACTGGACGGTCAACACCAACCATGTCGGCCTGTTCGTTGCCCGCGACAAAGGGTTCTACCACGAGGCCGGGCTCGATGTTGAGATCCTGCCCTATGGCGATACTGGCGCCGGCACGCTGGTCGCCAACCGCATCGCCGATTTCGGCATTGCCGGCGTCGGCCTGTTCACCCAGCGGGCTGCCGGCGCCGATCTCAAGGCGGTCTACGCCGTGGTCCAGCAGGAGACCGGCCGGTTGGTCTTCAACGCGGATCGCGGCGAGATCAAGAGTCCCAGGAATCTCGACGGTCTGACCTATGGCGGCTTCGGCAGCGCCTGGGAAAACACGCTGATCTCGACCATCATCCGCCACGATGGCGGCAAGGGCGTTTTCGAGACGGTGACATTAGGCACCTCGGCCTATGAGGCGCTGGCCAACGGCTCGGTCGACTTCACGCTGGAGGTCTCGACCTGGGAAGGCGTCGCTGCCGAGTTGAAAGGCGTCAGGCAGCGCGGCTTCCGCTACGCCGACTACGGCGTGCCCGACGAGCACACCACCTTGATCGCCTCCAGCAATGCATATCTCCAGGCAAACCCGAAGGCCGCATCGGCCTTCGTCGAGGCAACGCGGCGCGGCTACCAATTTGCCTGCGATCACCCGCAGGAAGCCGGCGATCTGCTGATCGCTTCCAACAGGGATGCGCTGACCGACCCGGCGCTGATCCACGCTTCGCTGAAAATGCTGGTCGACGGACACTTCTTGCGCAGCCAGGACGGCGTCATCGGCACCATCGCCAGGGCCAAGATCGAGGCGATCGGAACCTACCTCTTCAGGGCCGGCATATTGCTCGATGGCGATGGCAAGGTTCTGAAGGAGAAGCCGGATTTCGGGGGGTATTTTACGAACGAGTTTTTGGGCGCGTAATCTCCCCCCTCGAGGGGGAGATGTCGCCGAAGGCGACAGAGGGGGTCGGTACGTCCTGACGCGACTTCCTATCGCGGACAGAGGACGTCAGCGCCTTACGCGCGGCGACCCCCTCTGGCCTGCCGGCCATCTCCCCTTCGAGGGGGGAGATTGCGCCTCACCGCCTTCTCCCTCACATATCGATCATCGAGCGCTTCACCCGGCCGATGATGGTGATGGCGCCTTCCAGCGCCGGCGGCGGGATGTCCATGTAGGAGGCCGGCTGGAAGGGCGGGTTCTCGTTGGGGCGGTAACGCTTGTAGGTGGCCTGGCCGGATTCGTCCGAAATGACGTAGCAGCCATTGGTCACCAGCCGCTTGTCCCTGAGGTTGACGAAGATGATCGAATCCGGTGGCGAGATCTTGTTCATCGACGGGCCGTCGACGCGCAGAGCAATCCATTGGCCCTGCTCCAGATCGGTGGTGGGGATGGTCGGATAGTCGCTGAGATTGACCACCATGTCCTGGCTGCCGAGTTCGCCGGCGCTGATCCATGAGACGATGGGCACATCGACGGTGGCCAGCGACGGCATCGGGATCTGCCGGCCCGACTCGTCAAAGCCGAAATGGCCCCCCGCAAGGCTGCCGCCGTCGCCGTTGAACAAGAGCCAGCCGGGATCGACGCCGAACAGGCGGCCGTATTTCTCCGCCGCCTTGCGCGACAGCGGCCGGTTGCCGTTCTCGTGACTGATCAGCGTGTTCTTGTTGATGTCGCGCAATGCCCGCGCGGCGTCGCTCGGCGAGGCATAGCCCGCCTCCGCCCGCGCCTGCTGCAATCTGTGCCTCGGTTCCTGCATCGTACAAATTGCCTGAAATTTATCGTCCAATATGTACGATTTCGCTTGCGTACGTTTCGTACATATCGTACGCTTAGCGCATGATCGAACAAATCGCAAGCGTTTCCGCAGACATCCTCAGCTTTCTCCCATCGTCCGGGCTGTCCTCCTCCCCGGTCCGGACGCAAACCGGGGCTTCTGCCCCGGATCCGGTCGAACCGTCGTCCCCCCGATCGACCGGAACGGCCGGAGCCGCTCCTCTCCCGGCTCCGGCCACCTCTTCAGCCCATGGCGCCGCCGGTGCGCCAAGGGCTGTCTCCGGCGGGCAGGGTATTTCCTGCATCCGCACGGAAGATGGCACCGTCATCCTGTTCGACCGGCTGACGGGCAGGGCGGTTTCCGCCCTCACCAAAGCGGCCGCCGAAGCCGCCTTGCGGCATCTCGCCGGCTCGCTGCCGGCCGCCAGTATCGGCTGACCGCACCGACCATCCGCTCTGATTTTTTCCCGTGGGCCCTCGGGGCCGGCGCTCGGCCTTTGCGCGCGCAATCAATGGATACCGACATGACTGCCTATACCGACACCGAATTGCAGGAGATCGCCGTCTGGCTGAGGGATGGCCTGTCGGCCACAGGGATCGCCGTCCGCTTCACGGCGCTGCGCGGCAGTCCGGTCTCGCGCAATGCCATCATCGGCATCGTCCACCGCAACAGCGCGTTGAAGACCATCGGCTTCGCCAACCCCAGAGGCGGCAGGTCCGGCGGTCGACCGAGGAAGAATGCGACGGGGAAGACTGCGGCAAACGAGAATACCGCCAAGAGGAATCCGCCGGCGCAGCCAAGCAAGCTCGTAAGGGAAGTAGGAGTTTCGAAGCAGGCCGCGCCGGTTAAACCGGCCGCCAAACCGACCCGTCAGCCATCGGCCAGGCCTCTGTTGCCAGCCCGTCCGGCGCCCTCGATCCCGGGCGAAGGACGGCTGGTGGTGGACGGCGAAATCTACCGCTTCAATGTGCCGGCGCCGCGCCCTGCCTCGCTCGGGCGTCAGCCGCATGTCGCCGCCATGCGCTTCATCGACTGCCTGTTCGACCGCTGCCGCGCGCCGCTCGATCTAACGCTTGAGGAAGACCCCGACAACGATGCTCCCGGCAGCCGGCCGGGGCTCGAGATGCTGTGCTGCGGCCTGCGCACAAGGGCGCTGAAAAGCTACTGCGAATACCACCAGGCGCGTTTCCACCGGCCGGTGAGCGAGGTGGTGTGAGCGGCTGGGCTCCGTTCCTCGCCTCCGGACGACCCCACCAATGATCGAAAGCCGGTGGGACAGCGCCCCCTCTGTCCTGCCGGACATCTCCCCCACGCGGGGGGAGATTGGCAGCTCGCCCGCACTGCCTTTCCAACGGCGGTGGTGATTGGCGAAAGCCGACGCGACATCCGATCTCCCCCCTCGTGGGGGAGATGCCCGGTAGGGCAGAGGGGGGCGCGAAGGAACGCCAACCTTCCGGCTCAACAACCCAATCCCACAAGGATCCCCCGATGAGCAAAAAAACCGCGCAGAAAGCCAAACCGCCGAAATTGCCTGCGGGCGAAGCCGAGCAGGTGCGCATCCGCCGCGAGATCGGCCATGATTTCGCGCTGAAGGACGATCGCTTCGGCCGCAAGCGGTTGAGCGTCGGCACCGAAGAGGCGCGGCGCGTCTACGAGGTCTCCAATGACGGCTACACCGCGACCGGCGGCATCGTGCGGGTGCGCAATGTCGATCCGCTGGTCGGCATCACCTCGCTGACCCGCCAGCAGCGTGAGGCCGGACAGCGGTTTCGCGACGATTTCGAGCGTGCCTCGCGTGACGGGCTGCGGCCGATGCCGTGGGAAGAGCGCATTGACGGCGGCCGCATCAATGGCGGCATCCCCGACCGCGTGCTCAACGCCGGCCGCGCCCACACCCATGCCATCGCCGCCATGGCCCACTGGGAAGTGGCGGAGGTGGTTCGCAAAATCTGCCTCGAAGGCCAGTCGGTGAAGGCGCTCGCCGAACGCACCGGCGAGGGACGAGATGTGGTGGTGAAGCTGTTGAAGGTCGGGCTCGACCTTTTGGCCGTGGGTTACGGGATGATGCTGATGCGGAAGCCGCGATAAGGCCGGCAGCCGCGCAGGAAGCGCCGGCCGGCAGATGCCGGCCGAACCGGTTTCACCCTATCGGATCACCGTTCGCAAACGCGAATTTCCTCGACGATCCTGTGATGATGGCGCCAATGCTTGACCAACTCTATGCGGCAATGGCGATGGTGCCTGTGATACCTGTGGTACCTGAAGCCGTTATCGTAGGCATCATACTGGTAGTAGGGGCGAGGAGCGTAGCGATCGTAATAGTCGCCATAGCTGTCATTGTAGTCATCGTCATAGTAGCCGTTGCCGATGCCGATCACGACGCGCCCGCCGGCATTCGCCGGGGCGATCATCGCCGCCGCCGCAGTGATAGCGATAGCCGAAGCAAGCAGGAGCTTTCTCATAGCTGCCTCCTATTCAAGGTTGCGCTAATATAACTCGCTGGGCACGACCCCGTTCCATAATTTTGCAAGATGCGAACGATCCCTGCGCCGTGCATTGCGAGGAAAGCCGGCGTCACCTCCTGTCAGCATCATCCCCCGATTTTTGAACCCTTCGCCGCCCCAGCCATTAATCCGGCATGAATCAGCAAGGGAAGGACGAGACCATGCATGTCATTCTTGGAGGTACCGGCCATGTCGGCTCGGCGGCGGCAATGGCGCTGTTGCGGCAGGGCGAGGATGTCACGGTGGTGACGCGCGACGAGGCGAAGGCCGCATGGTTGGTTGAACAGGGCGCGGAGGCCGCGGTTGCCGATGTGCTCGATGTCGAGGGGCTGCGTGAAGTCTTGCGGCGCGGCAAGCGGGCGTTTCTGCTCAACCCGCCGGCCGATCCATCGACCGACACCGACGCCGAGGAGCGCAAGACGGTTTCCGCCATTGCGGCGGCGCTGGATGGCTCCGGCCTCGAAAAAGTGGTGGCGGAATCGACCTATGGCGCGCAAGCCGGCGAGGGTGTCGGCGATCTCACCGTCCTTTACGGCCTCGAGCAAAAGCTGAAGGCGAAGGCCATTCCGGCAAGCATCAACCGCGCCGCCTATTACATGAGCAACTGGGATCAGGCCCTGGAGACGGCACGGCGCGAGGGCGTCATCACCTCCTTCTTCCCGGCGGATTTCGAGCTGCCGATGGTGGCGCCGCAGGATCTCGGCGAGGCTGCGGCGAGGCGTCTTCTGGAACCGGTCGACAAGACCGGCACGCACTATGTCGAGGGTCCTCGGCGCTACTCCGCCGCCGATGTCGCCGCAGCCTTCAGTGTGGCGTTGCGCAAAAACGTGCGCGTGGTCACGGTGCCGCGGGAGCGCTGGACAGAAACCTGCGAAAAACTCGGCTTCTCCAAAGCGGCGGCCAAGTCCTATGCCCGCATGACCGGGGCCACGCTGGACAAGCCGATGCAGCCGGAAAACCCGGAGCGCGGCACGACCAGCCTGGAAAGCTATATTGCCGCGCTCGTCGAGGGCCGGCCGGAAGACCTGTTGAAGGGTGCCGCGTAAAGTGAAGGGTTGCTGTTGAGAAACAGGCGCTTCGACGACCTACGTGGTGGCCCGCTATTCCTATTGCCTGACCGTTCGGCAGTTGCCGGCCGGCGGCGTGGTCTTGCAGATATCGATGGAGGTGCGCGTGTCGCCGTGACCGGTTTCGGTTATCAGATTCAGGTCCAAAAGTTCGTATGTCACGAGGTATCGTATGCTGTCGTCGGGTGTTTTTTGCATGGCCGATACGATCCACGAACCTGCTTTCATCTCGGTGAAATAGCTGTCGACCTTGCGTTCATACCATTTGGGTATCGGAACGAGGACGATGGTCTTCTTGCCGTGGATTTTCTTGGCGGTCGGCAGCATGATCCGGTGAATGCCGACAAAGGCGCGGCTGTCTGCCAGGCGCCGTACGCCGCCCGCAAGAACCATCGTACAAGCTGACGAACAGACTGCGCCGACGGGGTTGGCGACGCCGAAGCGGAGGTCGCCCGGCCCGCAGGCTTTTGTGTCTGGCGCGCATTCGGAGAACTCCGTCTTGCCAACCATCGTGTCGAGCCCGCTGGCGCGGATCATATGGCCAAGCGCCATCGCCGCATCGGTCTCGCCGCTCGGGGAATTCAACGCCAAAGGCAATTTGCGGGGGCCGAGTTTTTGCCGAAGTGCTGGTCGAAGCCGCGGTGCAGGGCCTCGGCCTGATGATGAGCACCGACTGGCTGGTCGGACGCGAACTCGCCGACGGACGGCTGGTGCCGGTGCTGGCGGACTGGACGCTGGCCGACGAAGGCGCGGTCTATGTCGTCATGCCCTCGGCCAGGGGACAAGCCGCCAAGACACGCGCCTTCGCCGACTGGATCGGTAAGCGCTTCGCGCCGGAGCCGCCCTGGACGTCGAGGCCGGTCTCAAAGGCTTGATCAATGGGGCGCGCCGGGGGCTAAGACGGCATGCCGCTGTCACCAGGCCCTTTGTCCTGTATGATCTCGTTGAATGTAGCTTGGGAGGGGATCATGCAAAGTGCATTGGCGAAGTTCATCATGGCAAGTTCCGTTCTGGCCGCGCTGCAAGCCGCGCAGCCGGCTTTTGCCGCGTCCTGCAACTGGAGCGCCAAGATGGAAGAAGACGAAGGCGGCAGCGTGCTGACGGCTTCGGTGTGCGGCGGACCGAAGGCCGATGCGCAATTGATGCTCGTCTGTTTCGACAAGCCGGTGCTGAGCTACGATCTGGGTGCGGCCGGCCAGCAGCTGGAGCCCGGCATCATCGCTTCCTTCACGTTCAAGGGCGGTGACAAGAGCGTGACCAAAAAGCTCGCCCTCGAGGCCATGTATAATTACTTCACGGCTGAGCTGAGCAAAGACGATCCACTGCTCGGCCTGTTGCGCGGCAAGGGCGACGTCACGGTTACGGCCGACAAATATGGCGAGAACAGCTTTCCGCTGACGGGCTCGAGCGCTGCGATCGGTAAGGTGCTGGCGCAGTGCGGCAAAGGTTCGGCCGGCGAAGCGGACTGAAGCTCCCTACTTTCGACCACGCAGCTTGGTCCCGCGCCTCCGTCAGGGCAAAGCCAAGCAGGTTCTCGCCGCGCCCGGTTTGCCGTTTCGCTCATCGACGGGGGCACGAGTTTTGGAGGCGGCAATATGCGGCCTGAGTTTTCAACGCGAGCTGCGCTCTCCCTCCGGTGTCGCCACCAGCAAGGCGGCGGCGGCATTGGCCGTGGCGATCGCCGCTTCCATCGGATGGCCACGCGCAAGGCCTGCCGCGAAGGCGCCGACGAATTCGTCGCCGGCGCCATGGGTGCTGACGACTTTTACCGGAATGGCGCCCAGCGCGAAGGCCGCGCCCGTCCGGTCGCAATAGGCGACGCCTTCGCCGCCGGCGGTGACGATCGCCGAGGGGTAGGTATCGCTCAGCCGCCGCGCGGCTTCGGTTGCGCCGACGAGCGTATCGACGACCGGAACGCCGGCCAAAAATTCCGCTTCGATGGCGTTGACGATGACGATGTCTATCAGCGCGGTCAATTCGGCCGACAGTGTTCGCGCCGGTGCGGCGTTGAGCACGACGCGGCCGCCGGATGCCTTCACCGCGCGCGCGGCAGCGATGTTTGCGGCGTCGGGCACTTCGTTTTGCAGCAACAGCACTGCCGTCTGTACCACCACCTCCCTTGCTGCCACGACGTCATCATCGTCCAGCGTGAGATTGCTGCCGGAGACGATCACCGCACCATAGTCGCCATCGCTGTCGAAGATCGCCACGCTCATGCCGGAGCCTGCGCCTGCCGCCACGCGCACGAAGCGGCGATCGACGCCGGCGCGATCTAGATTGGCCAGCAGCGCCGTGCCGAAATCGTCGTCGCCGACGGCGCCGATCATCGCCGCGCGCACGCCGGCGCGTGCCGCCGAGACCGCCTGGTTGCCGCCCTTGCCGCCGCATTTCGGCTGCCAGGCACGGCCGGTCACCGTCTCGCCCTTACGCGGACGGTCGGGCGCGTCCACCATGATGTCGTAATGCAGGCTGCCGAAGACGGTGACCAGCGGAACCGTCATGTGCCGCGGTCTTTTCGTTTCGAGGTGACCGCCGACATGGTGCGGCCGAGATTGCGCTCCGCCGCCTGATAGTCGCGCTGCGCCACCGCCACGAACAAAGCGTCGAGGATGTTGAGCTGGGCGATGCGCGCCGCCGCGTTCTCGCCCATCAGCGGCGATCCCTGCGCCGTCGAGCACAGCACGATGTCGGCAATCTGCGCCAGCGGCGAGTTGTCGTAGTTGGTGATGGCCAGCGTGCGGGCGCCGCTCTTGCGGGCAAGATGGATGGCATCGATGACGGCCGACGTATTGCCGGAATGCGAGAAGCCGACGGCGATGTCGTCGGCGCCGAGCAGCGAGGCCGACATCAGCATCATGTGCGAGTCGTCATAGACAGACGCGCGGATGCCGATGCGCAGGAATTTGTGCGAGACGTCGCGGGCGATCTGGGCGGAGCCGCCGACACCATAAAAATCGCGGTTCCTGGCGCGGTAGAGCAGATCGGCGGCACGGTCGAAATCGTCCATGTCGAGGATCGCGAGCGTCTCCTCCAGCGCCTGGATCGAGGTGCGGAACACTTTCTGCACGATCTCGGCCGAGCTGTCGTCGACCGACAGTTCCTGGTGCATCTCGGCGGTCGGCAGGCGGCTGTATTCATAGACGGCGGTGCGAAAGTCGCGGTAGCCGGAGAAGCCGAGTTTCTTGGCGATCTTGACCACCATCGCCTCCGACACGCCGGCCTCCTCGGCGATCTGCTTGAGCGGAATGGTCTCGTCGAAACCGCGCCGGCCGAAGACGGTTTCCACCACCTTGGCCTCAAGCGGGGTGAGATGCGGCATCATCATGCGGATGCGCGGCCCCACGGCTTTCAGATCGAGATTGCTCAACGTCATCCACGTCCCTCGTCACGACCCAAGCATGGCTTCCTGGACGATGGCCTGCGACGTCACGGCGTCCTGGCTGTCCATGGCGGCGGACAGGCGGTTATCCTTCTCCAGCCGGTCGACAACGCGCAGCAGGCGCTTGACGGTGGCGATGTTGACTTCGCATTCGCGCACCGGATCGAGCCCGGTCATGTCGGGGAAGGTGTCGAAGTAGATGGCGCCGGCGTAGCCGTCGCGACGGATCTGGCGCAGCAGTTCGATGGTCTGCAGCGTGTGCACCGCGCCGACCATCAGGCCGTCGTCGCGCTTGGCATAGCCATCGTTGAGATGGACGCCGAGCAGCTTGCTGTGGCGAGCGATCAGCGCCGCGGCGAAGGCCGGCTGTTCGTCGGCATAGAGCACATGGGCAAAATCGAGCGTGACGCCGAGATTGGGTAGGCCGACATCGCGGATCGCCAGCAAGGTGGTCGCGGCATCCGGCATCAGCGAGTAGGAGCGCGGTTCGTTAGGCTTGTACTCCAGGCTGATCTGGCAGCCGGGATCATGCGCGGCAACTTCACGAATCCCCTCGATTTCGTGCTGCCAGAGCGTCGCATAGTCAGTTTGAAATGCGTAATCGAAACCATCCTGGCCGAGCCACAGCGTCATCAAACTGGCGCCCGCCGCGCGCACCGCATCGATACCGGCCTTGGTCAGGTCGATGGCTTCGCGGCGTACCGCCGGGTCCGGATTGGTGAAGGCGCCGAGCTTGAAGGCCGGATTGGAGTAGTAACGCATGGCAAAGCCATTGATGGAAAGCCCGAAATCGCCGAGCTTTCGGGCGATTTCAGCCGGCTTTTCACTGACATGGTCGGGGAAATTAAGATCAAGGTCGGTCAGCCCGTCGACCTTGGCCGCGCGGGCTGCCATCTGCAGCATGGACGGCTTGCCGGTAAGATCAGGCCATTCGGCTTGCGGCCGCGAGGCGAAGGAATTCAGGCGGGTGGCGAAGCGACTGTTTGTCATGATGGACCTTTCAGTGATTTACTTCATATAAATACGAATATTTGTAAAGTTCTCATTTGCGAGGCGGTTTGTAGCGCGCAACATCCTGCTTGGCGGAGATCTTCGGCTGCGCCTCTGCATCCATGCCGGGAGTTTCGAGTCCCGCAACGGTGCGGATGCTGGTGCAAGCCCTTGCGCCCTGCCTGCCGATTGACCAATCTCGCCGACACTGTCATGAGCCGCGGTTGGGGGATCGCACATGCCAACGCTTTATCAACTGAAACCGGCCTTTCAGGCCAGGCTGCGGCCGCTGGCCGACCGGCTGGCCGATGCCGGCGTCACCGCCAACCAGATCACGCTTCTCGCCGCCGCGCTCTCCACCGCCACAGGCCTGGTGGTCGCGGCCTTTGCCTTCCATCTCCTGGTGTTCCTGTTGATGCCGGTGGTGCTGTTCGTGCGCATGGTGCTCAACGCCGTTGATGGGATGCTGGCCAGGGAACATGGACAAGCATCAAAACTCGGCATGTATCTCAACGAACTCTGCGACGTCGTCTCGGACCTGGCGCTGATCCTGGCCTTTGCCACCTTGTTCCCGGCCTGGGGTGTCGTCGCCTTCGCTATTACCGCCATGCTGGTCGAGTTCGCCGGCGTGCTTGGCGTTGCCGCAGGCAGCGGGCGCAACTATGCCGGGCCGTTCGGCAAGAGCGACCGAGCCCTGGTGCTCGGCGTCATCGCCTTCCTCATCGCCTGCGGCCTGTGGTTCCAAGCGATTGTGCCCTTTGTGTTTCCGGTCATGGCTACACTGTCAGTCGTAACCGCCATCAACCGGATACGCGGCGGCCTTAGAGCGGGCGGCGCATGATGCCAAAGCGTCAGGCACCCGACCGCCAGAGGGAAACCATGATCCACCAGACCATTGCAGCCGGAGCACCGGCAAGCCTCGAGCGCATCGCGCAGGAGCGCACGTTCAAGAGCCATGACGGCACCGAGATCTTCTACCGCTACTGGCCGGCCGCCGGGTCGACGCCAAAGGGTGCGATCCTTCTGTTCCATCGCGGCCACGAGCATGGCGGCCGCATGGCGCATCTGGTCGACGAACTCGCCATGCCCGATCATGCCTTCTACGCCTGGGACGCGCGCGGCAATGGCCGCTCGGCCGGCGAGCGCGGCTATGCGCCGTCCTTTGCCGCCCTGGTTCGTGACATCGACTGCCTGGTGCG
Source organism: Mesorhizobium sp. M0676 (assembly GCF_040320535.1). Taxonomy (NCBI): domain Bacteria; kingdom Pseudomonadati; phylum Pseudomonadota; class Alphaproteobacteria; order Hyphomicrobiales; family Phyllobacteriaceae; genus Mesorhizobium; species Mesorhizobium sp. M0676. The sequence continues at coordinate 172,744 of NZ_JAMYPU010000010.1, read as the reverse complement.
TGAGATCGGCCGGGATGGTTTTGGCCAGCGCGACATCGCGCTGATCGCGCAGTCCTTCGGCGCCGTGCTGGCCGCTGCCTGGGTGCATGACTATGCGCCCGACATCCGCGCGCTGGTGGTGGCTTCACCGGCCTTTTCGGTCAAGCTCTACGTGCCCTTCGCCAAAGAGGGCATTGCGCTGTGGCAGAAGCTCAAGGGCCGCTTCTTCGTCAATTCCTACGTCAAGGCGAAGTTCCTGACGCATGATGCCGAGCGCATCGCTTCCTTCGACGCCGATCCGCTGATCACGCGACCGATCGCCTCCAACATCCTGGTCGAGCTTTACGACCACGCTGCCCGCATCGTCTCGGACGCGCGCGCCATCACCGTGCCGACGCAGTTCTTTATCTCCGGCAGCGATTGGGTGGTGCGGCATGGACCGCAGCACGAATTCTTCGTCAATCTCGGCAGCAGCGCCAAGGAGCGGCATGTGCTGCCCGGCTTCTTCCACGACACGCTGGGCGAGCGCGATCGCAAGCAGGCGCTGGACTTGATCCGGCCGTTCCTCGAAAAGCAATTTGCCACGCCGGAGAAAACCATCGACTTGCTTCAGGCCGACCGCGCCGGCTACACCCGCGACGAGGCCGAGAGGCTCGCCTCGCCGCTGACGCTGTTGTCGCCCAAGGGAATTTTCTGGGCGATGAGTCGCGCCTCGATCCGCATGGGCGCCTGGCTGTCTTCGGGCATGAAGATTGGCATCGCCACCGGCTTCGATTCCGGCTCGACGCTCGACTATGTCTACGAGAACGACGCGCGCGGCACCGGCTTCATCGGCCGCATGATCGACCGCACCTTCCTCGACGCGATCGGCTGGCGCGGCATCCGCCAGCGCAAGCTGCATCTGGAAGAGCTGATCGGCAACGCCGCCGCCAGCCTGATGGCAGCCGGCCGTCCCGTCCACATGCTCGACATCGCCGCCGGTCACGGCCGCTATGTGCTCGATGCCGTCACCAAATGCACTGAACCGCCAGCAAGCGTGCGGCTGCAGGATTATTCCGAGCTCAATGTCGGGTTGGGTTCGAAGCTGATCGCCGAGCGGCAGCTGCCGACCAGCGTCACCTTCCATCAGGCCGACGCCTTCGATGCCGACATGCTGGCCGGGCAAAAGCCGGCTCCGGACCTCGCCATCGTCTCCGGGCTTTACGAATTGTTCGCCGACAACACGATGATTTCCCGCTCGCTCGGCGGGCTGGCCAGCGCCATGCAGTCCGGCAGCCTGCTCGTCTACACCAACCAGCCATGGCATCCGCAGCTGGAGATGATCGCGCGCAGCCTGACCTCGCATCGCGGCGGACAGGCCTGGGTGATGCGGCGGCGCACGCAAGGCGAGATGGACCAGTTGGTGACGGCTGCCGGTTTCGCAAAGATCGACCAGCGCATCGACCAATGGGGCATCTTCACCGTCTCGGTCGCACGGCGCGTCTGAGACCATGGCCCTGCCTGTCGCTGACCCTGCCCCGGCGCGGGAACCCTATTTGGGCATCGTGCTGAGGGCAGCCCTTTGGCTGGCGCTGCTGGCGCCATTCTTCTATTCGACCTATGGCTTTGCCAACTGGCTGGCGTCGCGGCGCGACCATGTCGGCAGCATTGTGTTTGCCTGGGAATACGCCATCCCGTTCGTCGCCTGGACGATCGTGCCCTATTGGTCGATCAATCTGTTCTACGGCCTATCGCTGCTGCTCAACACGACCAGGCGCGGCGTCGACCGGCTCGCCGGCCGCTATCTCTCGGCGCAGATCATTGCCGTCGCCTGCTTCATCGCGTTCCCGCTGACGGCGACCTTCGTGCGGCCGGAAACCACCGGCCTGCCGGGTTTCCTGTTTGCGGTGCTCGGTGGTTTCGACAAGCCGTTCAACCAAGCGCCATCCCTGCACATCGCACTCCTGGTGATCATCTGGGACCATTGGCGTCACGTTCTGGCACGTCACCGTCTCGGCGGCATTCTCCGCCCGGTCTGGCACGTCTGGTGTTTTCTCATCGGCGCCTCGGTGCTGACGACCTGGCAGCATCATTTCATCGACATTCCGACCGGCGCCCTGCTCGGCCTGTTTGCGCTGTGGCTGTTTCCGTCCAAGGGCGAGCTGCCATTCTGGGGTTTTCGGTTGACCGCCGACCCAAGGGCGCGGCGGCTGGCGGGTTATTACGGGCTGGGGGCGGCCCTTGCCCTGGCCGGCGCTGCCGAGGGCGCGTTGGTCTCCGCCGATTTTCTCATCCTGTTGTGGCCGGCATTGGCGCTGGCCATCGTCGCCTTCGGCTATGCTGGGGCCGGCGCCAAAGTGTTCCAGAAGGCAGCCGATGGTAGCGTCTCACTGGCCAACCGTATCCTGCTCCTGCCCTACCGGCTTGGCGCCCGGATCAATGTGTGGGTATGGACCCGCCAACTGGCGCCGCAAGTGGAGATCACCGACGGTGTTTTCCTCGGCCGGTTTCCGAGTGCCGACGAGGCCAACCGCTTCGGCACAGTGATCGACCTTGCCGGCGAGATGGAACGGCCGCGCGGCGTGACCTGCCGCTGGATCAGCTACGCGATGCTCGACCTCGTGGCGCCGCCTCACGACAGGCTGGAGCGAGCGGTGGTGGCGATCGAGCTGGCGCGCCGGCGCGGCACCGTCCTGGTCTGCTGCGCGCTCGGCTTCCAGCGCAGTGCGGCCATCGTCGCCGACTGGCTGGTGGTGACGGGGCGCTCGTACACAGCTGCACAGGCGCGCAAGAAACTCGCCGCGTCGGGCAGGCCCGTGCACCTTCAGATCGGGCTGGATGAACCGGGGCTGGAAGAACCGGGGCTGGAAGAACCGACATGAGTTGGCCGGCATGAGTGGCGACAATTTTCCCGAGAAGGCCGAAATATTCGCCGCCGGGCTGATGGCGCAGGCGGTGTGGCCGATCCTGCTGGTGGTCGCGGCTGTGATGGCAGCGCCGGTCATCGGCCTGGTGGCCGGACCGCAGACGACAGCGCTGTCCGCGGCGGCCTGGCTGGTCGTGGCGGCGGGCGCCGTGGCCACGCTGGCTCTTTCGGCCTTGCTTTTGTTCGATGCGCTGCTGTTCCGGCTGATGGCAAGCCACGCCAGCGAGGCCGCCGGGGGTGCCGCGGTCGACGATGTGCTGGCGCGCATGCGCCTGAAGCCCACCGCTGCCGGCGGCCGCTCGCTTGACCGTCGCATTGCAGGCACGCGCCGCCTGCTGACAAGGCAGCGCATGGCGCTCGCCATGTTTGCTGCGGCATCCCTTTTCGCAGCATTTGTTTGAGCCATGACAAAACTTCACCTGCGCGCCAACACCTTCACCTTGCTGCAGACGGTGACGTCGGTCGGCCTGTCGGCGGCGGCCTGGGTGGTAACCGGCGTCAGACCAATCTGGAACGGCAGCCAGCCGTCGGAGCGGCAGCGCATCTACTTCGCCAACCATGCCAGCCATGGTGATTTCATCCTGCTGTCGGCCTGTCTGAGTGAGAAGGTGCGCGCCCGGACCCATGCGATCGCGGCGGCCGAATATTGGGGCAAGTCGCGGCTGCGCCGCTTCATCGCGCAGGACATGCTGTCGTCCGTGCTCATCCACCGGCAGTGGACCGACGAAACGCAACACCCGATCTCGATCATGCTGTCGGTGCTCGACGACGGCCACTCGCTGATCCTGTTTCCCGAAGGCACTCGCAACACGACGGAGGCGGATCTGCTGCCGTTCCGCTCCGGCCTCTACAATCTGTCGATGGCGCGGCCCGATGTCGAACTCATCCCGTGCTGGATCGAGAACATGTCGCGCGTGCTGCCCAAGGGCCAGTTCCTGCCGGTGCCGCTTCTGTGCCGCGTCGTCTTCGGTCCGCCGGTGGCGATCGCGCCCGGCGAAGAACGCCGCACCTTCCTCGAGCGCGCGCGCCAGACGCTGCTGTCGCTCAACCCGCGTCCCGATCGGGACCACTAGCATGACCAGGCAAAGAGACTTCGTATGACACTGCCGCCAATGCATGAAACCGTCATCCTGCTGGCCGGCCTGATCTGCGTGCTGACCATGGCGAGCATCGTTGCCGGTATCCTCTCATGGCGGGCGCCGAAGCCGCTGCCCTCGACGCTCGTCAACTTGAACCAGCGCATCAACGCCTGGTGGGTGATGGTGCTGGCGATCACCGTCGCCTTCTTCTTCGGCCGCACCGGCATGACCATCCTGTTTGCGCTGATCTCGTTTGCCGCGCTGCGCGAGTTCGTGACGCTGACGCACAGCCGGCGCAGCGACCACTGGGTGCTGCTCGGCATGTTCGGCATCATCATTCCCTTCCAGTACTGGCTGGTGTGGACCGCCTGGTACGGGCTCTTCACCATTTTCATCCCCGTCTACTGCTTCCTCTTGATGCCGGCGGTCACCGCGCTCAACGGCGACACCGAGCGCTTCCTCGAGCGCGTGTCCGCGCAGCAATGGGCGGTCATGATCTCGGTCTACTGCGTCAGCCATGTGCCGGCGCTGCTGACCCTCAACGTGCCCGGTTTCGAGGGCCGCAACCTCCTGCTCATCGCCTTCCTGATCATCACCGTGCAAGGCAGCGACGTGCTGCAATACATTTTCGGCAAGCTGTTCGGCAGGCATCTTCTGTCGCCCTCCGTCTCGCCCTCGAAGACCTGGGAAGGGCTGGGCGGCGGGCTGGTGGCATCGAGCCTTCTCGGCGCGCTGCTGTCGTTCCTGACGCCGTTCTCGCCGCTGGCGGCGGCAGGCGTCGCCTTCATCGCCTGCCTGATGGGGTTCCTCGGCGGGCTGGTGGCGTCGGCGATCAAGCGCGACCAGGGCGTCAAGGACTGGGGTCACCTGATCGAGGGTCACGGCGGCATGATGGACCGCGCCGACAGCCTGGTCTTCGCCGCACCGGTGTTCTTCCACATCGTCCGCTATTTCTGGACGTGAGCGAAGCCGTTCAATCGCGGATGGCCCGGCCTGCCTGCTGCAGCAATTCGAAGGCGGCGAAGCGCTTGTCGTGCCAGGGCACGAGGTCGCCACCGGCCGGGCGATAGATGTCGCCGATGCGCGACATGCCGGTCATCGCCGCGATCACATCGGGAAATTTTTGCGCCGCCACCGCAGCCAATATGGCTGAGCCGAGCAGCACCGGTTCGGGCGAGGTCGAACCGGCGACGGTCAGGCCTGTGGTGTCGGCCAAAAGCTGACGTACCAGCTCGCTTTGCGCCGCACCGCCGCTGACGACGATAGTGTCGATGGCAATGCCTTTTTTGGCCATCGCCGCCAGGATCTGGCGAACGCCGTAGCCGATGCCCAGCAGGCCGGCGACATAGAGCGCGACCAGACTGTCGAGGGACGTGTCCATGCCAAGCCCGGCGATCAGGGCCTTGGACTCAGGATCGGCGAAGGGCGAGCGGTTGCCGAGGAATTCCGGCACGACATGCAGTCCATCGGCTAGGTGCGCTACTGCGGACAGGTCGGCGGACTGTTTCGCCGCCTGCTGACCAAGCCAAGCGGTCAGGCCGAGACCTTCCGCCTTGGCTTTTGCGGATGCCTCAGCCGTGGCCGGATGGAAAGCGACGAGGTGGTCGATTGCAGCACCCGCCGCCGATTGCCCGCCTTCATTGAGCCAAAGCCCCGGCACCATCGAGGAAAAATACGGACCCCAGACGCCGGGCACGAAGGCCGGCTCGCTGGTGCTGGCCATGGTGCAGGCCGAAGTGCCGAACACATAGGCCATGCGCGACTGCAAGGTGCCGACCGAGCCCTGCCCGCCAACCGTGCCGACTCCCCCGGCATGGGCATCGATCAGGCCGGCCGCAACCGGCGTTCCCGGCAGCAGGCCGAGATCGGCCGCGGCGGCCTCAGTCAGGCCTTGGGCAAGCGCGGTGCCGCCCTCGACGATCTCGGTGCCGATGCGGGCAAAGCCTTCATCGGCGAGCGCGCCGAGGCCGATGGCGCGGAAATAGGCTTCGTCCCAGCGCCGCTCGTGGCCGAGATAGGTCCATTTGCAGGTCAGCGTGCAGATCGAACGCCCCAGGCTGCCGGTCGAGCGCCAGGTCAGATAGTCGGTGAGGTCGAAGAAATGCTCGGCGGCATCGAAGGTGGCGGGCAGGTTTTCACACAGCCACAACAGCTTCGGCGTTTCCATCTCCGGCGATATGGTGCCGCCGACATAATCGAGCACGGCGTGCTTGCCGGCATTGATGCGCTGCGCCTGATCGAGCGCACGATGGTCCATCCAGACGATGATGTTGCGCTGGGCATCGCCGGAATGGCCGACCGGCAACGGCGCGCCGTCCTTGCCGACCACGACCAGCGAACAGGTGGCGTCGAAGCCGATGCCGGCAATGTCGCGCCCAGCGAGCCCCGACTTGGTCACCGCCTCGCGCACGCTGGCGCAAACCGCACGCCAGATGTCCTCGCTCGACTGTTCGGCGATTTCGCCGGGCTCGATGAACAGAGCGATGTCGCGCTTCGCCGAGGCAAGCATGGCGCCCTTGCTGTCGAACACCCCCGCCCTGGCACTGCCAGTGCCGACGTCGATGCCGAGGAAGTGGGACATGGGGAACCTCAGAAGTTAGGCAGTAGGCAGTAGGCAGTAGGCAGTAGGCAGTAGGCGAGATGGTCAGCAGTGAACGGCCAGTTGCAAGAGCCTCTCCCCATTCCCTACTGCCTACTGCCTCACAAATCATTGCTCTGCGGCAGGATCACCAGGTCCCGGATGGTGACGTTCCGTGGCCTAGTCAGCATGAACAGCACGGCTTCGGCGACCTCGACCGGTTGAATCAGGCCGCCCTTGGCCAGTTCATCCTCAAGCTTGTCCTTCGGCCAGTCGCTGATCAGCGCTGTCACCACCGGCCCCGGCTGCACCGCGCCGACGCGCAGGCCGTGCGGGGCGACCTGGCGGCGCACCGTATGGACGAAGGCCTGCACGGCGTGTTTCGACGCTGTGTAGATCGGCTCCCAGACCACGGGCACCAGTCCGGCGATCGAAGACGTGACGATGATGTCGCCGGTCTTGCGTTCGACCATATGCGGCAGCACGGCGTGGATGGAACGAAAGACCGCATTGATGTTGAGGTTCAGCATGCGGTCCCACACATCGGGGTCGCCTTCGAGCACCGGGCCGCCGACATAGGCGCCGGCATTGGCGTGGAAGATATCGAGCGGGCCGGCCTTGTCCAGGATTTGCGGCATCATCGTCGCGACGCTGGCCGGCTTCATCAGATCGATCACCAGCGGGATCGCGTCGGGACCGAGTTCGGTGCAGACGCTTTTCAGCGCGTCTTCCGCGCGGTCGACGAGCACAACGCGAACGCCGGCGGCAATCAGCGCTCTCGCGCATTCCAGGCCTATGCCCGACGCGGCGCCGGTGATCGCCGCGACCTTTCCACTCAAATCCTGAGCCATTCTATCCTCGTATCGATTGCGGTTGCGTTCAGGCGCGGCCGTGGGAAACCCGCGAGCGGCGTGCCAGGGAGTCGACGATGACCGCAATTGCCAGAACGGCGCCGGTGATCATGTAGCGAAGCGACGATGACAGATCGAGCAAGGTCAGCCCGCTGGCGATCGACTGGATGACGATGATGCCGAGCAGCGCGGAATAGGCGCTGCCACGGCCGCCAAACAGGCTGGTGCCGCCTATGACCGCCGCCGCAATGGCGTTGAGGTTGACGTCGCCGGTGCCGGCCTGCTGGCTGGCCGAGGCCAGTCGCGCCGCCGACAGCACGCCGCCGAGGGCGGCAAACATCGAGCACATGACGAAGGCGCTGAGGTAGATCGAGCGCACCTTGATGCCGGCGCGGCGCGCCGCTTCGCGGTTGCCGCCGACGGCGGTCATCGAGCGGCCCCATTGGGTGCGGGTCAGCGCATAGTTCATCGCCACCACCAGGCCGACGAACAGGCCGAACATCCACGGTATGCCGCGCGCCTGGTTGAGATAGCCGACGATCAGTTCGAGCAGGATGGTCAGGGCGGCGACGCGCACGATGAGGCCGCCGACAGACGGCGCCGACAAATTGACGGCCCGGCGGCGGCTGACGGTGCGCAGGCCGCTGATCAGCATGACGATGCCGGGCAATGCCGCCAGTGCATAGGACAGCCAGTCCGGCATGACCAGCAACTGGCCGAAATTCACCAGGTTCGAGCCATAGGGCAGATTGATCGAGCCGGTGGAGCCCAGAATATACAGTTGCAGGCCGAGCACGGCGAGCAGGCCGGCGAGCGTCGAGACGAAGCTTGGCATGCCGAGCCGGTTGAACAGCAAGGCATAGAGCGCGCCGATGAAACCGCCGACGGCAATCGCGGCGAGGATGGCGAGCGCCACCGGCCAGCCCTGGTTGACCCACAGCGTGCCCACCATGGCCGAGGCAAAGCCGCTGATCGAGCCGACCGACAGGTCGATCTCGCCGACCATCAGCACGCAGACTATGCCGAGCGCGATGACGCCGACGGTCGAGCAGTCGAACAACAGATTAACGAGGTTGCTCGACGAGACGAACACCGGATTGAGGGCGGTGAACACGCTCCAGATGATGACCAGGCCGACGATGACCGGCAACGAGCCGAGGTCGCCGGAGCGGACGCGGTCGAAGAAGGCGCTGATGGCGCCACCGACGCCGGCCTGGTGCTTGACGCGGACGTCGCTGCGGTCGAGCGCCGTCGACGAAGAGGTGTCCTGCTTGGGCTCCGCGCTCATGGCCGCTGCTCCTGGTTGTGCGCTTGTTCGGCGGCCTTGCGCCGTTCGGCGCGGCGCGACACTGCATTGTTGGCGGCGCCGGTGATGGCGCTGACCAGTTCCTGGTTCGAGGCGTCGGGTTCGAAGACGCCGTTGTTGCGGCCGAGCCTGAGCACGACGATGCGGTCGGCGACGGCGCGCACGTCCTCCATATTGTGACTGATCATCAGCACGCCGAGCCCACGCTCGCGCACCCGGTCGATGAGGTTCAGCACTTCCGCCGTCTGGGCGACGCCAAGAGCGGCGGTCGGCTCGTCGAGCAGGATGACCTTGGGGTCGAGCAGCAGCGAGCGGGCGATCGCCACGGTCTGGCGCTGGCCGCCGGACAGCGAGGCGACCGCCTCGCGGACGCTTGGAATACGCGCCGACAATTCGTTGAGCAGCGTCCAGGCGCGAATTTCCATCGCCACCTCGTCCAGCCGCAGCGGGTTGATCTCCTTGCCTAGAAAGATGTTGGCGACGACGTCGAGGTTTTCGCACAGTGCGAGATCCTGGAAGACGGTGGCGATGCCGAGCGTCAGCGCGGCGCTCGGGTCGGGCATCGTCACTTGCCTGCCGCGGAAATTGATGGTGCCCGAGCTCGGCTGGTGGACGCCGGCCAGAATCTTGACCAGCGTCGACTTGCCGGCGCCATTGTCGCCGACCAGCGCCACCACCTCGCCGGCATGGACATCGAGATCGATATCGGTGAGCGCCGAAACGGCGCCGAAATTCTTCGAGATGCCGCGCAGGCTGAGCACCAGCTCTCCTGCCGAAACCGGTCCGTCAGAGATGTCAGACATGGTGGCAAACCTTTCCGGATGGGCGGTCAAGAGTGACTGCGAACTTCCGGCCACCGCAAGGGCGGCCGGAAAGCAGGATCAGGATTCTAGGTCATCCTTTTATGCATGTCGTTATCCCAAAACCGCTGCGCACTTTTGGGCGACCTGCATTGTCACTTTGTAATGCCGAGCTTCTTGCAACCTTCGGCGTAGCGGTCGACGCAAAGCTCTTCGGCGGTGTTGATCTTCTTGTCGATGATCTCGGCCTTTAGGTTTTCCTGCGTCACCACCGCCGGCGTGAACAGCTGCGAAGGAGTGTCGTAGAGGGTCATTTCGGCCTTCGGCGTCTCGCCCGACAGAAGCTGGACGGCGACGTTGGCGGCAGCCGCCGCAACGATCTCGCTCGGCTTGGAGATGGTGTTGTACTGGTCGCCGGCGATGATCAGCTGCAGGGCGGCGATGGTCGCGTCATTGCCGGTCACCGGCGGCACCGGATCGACTCCGGCGGCCTTGAAAGCGGCGATGGCGCCACCACCGGTGCCGTCATTGGCCGCAACGACGCCGACGATCTGCGTGGAGAAGCGGGTGATCTGGCCGCTTGCCCATTGCTGCGCCTTCGGCGGCGCCCATTCCGGCGTGTCGTATTCGGCAAGGATCTTGTAGCCGCTGTTGTCGAGGCTGGAATGGATGCCCTTCTTGATCAGCCCGGCGGCCGCGTCGGTCGGCGATCCGTTGATCTGCAGCAGGCCGCCGCTGGCGGGGTCGACCTTCAGGGCCTTGAGGTGTTCAACGAGCGAGTCGGCAATGGCCTTGCCGATGCCTTCATTGTTGAACGAGACGTAGAAGTCGGCAGGTGCAGTCGGGATCGGGCGATCATAGGCGATGACCTTGACGCCCTGGCTCTGCGCCAGCTTGACCAGCGAGGCGGCGGCGGTCGAGTCGACAGGGTCGAGCACGATCGCCTTGGCGCCTTGCGAGATCACCGAGTTGAACTGCTGTTGCTGGCGCGAGGCGTCGGCATCGGCGTTCTGGTAGATCACCTTGCAGCCGGGGCAGAGTTTTTTCATCTCGGCGACGAAGCCGGGATAGTCGTGCTGCTCGTAGCGCGTCGAGGCTTGGTCGGGCATCAAGAAGGCGACCGTGGCGTCGGTAACCGGGGCAGCAAAGGCAGCGGTGCCGCCAAGAAGAGAAAGAGTGAGCGCGATGGCTCCCGTCGATTTCCAGGCAAATCTGGTCATTTCGATAGCTCCGTTTCAAGTAATGGTTTCATGAAGCCCTGGACACCATATGGCGCCGGGCCTTGACTGCAGTCGGGCTGTTGCGAGGAACAACGGAGCACTTGATCCGTGCTGCGCATCCTCTAGATATCTCTGGATTTCGGGACAAGCGATCTCCAGCACGGAGCGCCTCCAACGCACCCCGCGTTCTTACCTCAGTAAATGTCTAGGCTCCTCCCGGTCCTCCCTGTTAGGCGGCAATCTCCGCGCTGATGTTTTCCGCCAGCAGGGCCCTGAAGCGCGAAGGCGACATGCCTTTCTGGGTCAGGAACTGGCGGTTGAAATTCGAGATGTTGTTGTAGCCGGCGGCATAGCAGATCTCGGTGATCGGCATGTCGGCCTCGCTCATCAGCAGCTGGCAGGCAAGGTTGATGCGCAGCCGGTTGACATACTGCACCAGGGCCATGCCGGTATGGCGGCGGAAGCTGCGCGAAAACGCGCTCGGGCTGCGGCCGGCAATCGCCGCCAGATCGCTTTCGCTGAACGGCTCGGTCAGGTTGGCGTTGATATAGGCAAGCGCCTTGTTGACGCCGGCCGACATGAAGCCTGAGGGATCCGGCAGATAGCTGGCGCTGGTGAGCGTCCGCACATCGGCGGCGCGGCTCAGAATATCGACCAGCTCCATGAACAAAGCGATGCGGCGAACGCCTTGCGCTTCGACCAGTTCGGCCAGCACAGGTGCGGCGAGCTTGGCGGTAGCGGTGGAGAATAGCGCGCCGCGGCGGCTGAGCTCGAGAATGTTTTCACAACCGGCAAGTTCCGGCAACGCGGCGGTGGCGTCGGCGATGAACTCTTGCGAGAACTGCACGACGCGGCCGCGCAGCGGCACGCTGGCGCCTGCCGGCACGTCGCTAACCCAATTGTGCGGCAGGTTCGGGCCAGTGAGCACGAGATTGCCGGGCTCGAACTCGCCGATGAAGTCACCGACGAAATAATGGCCCGTGGTGGCGACGACGTGATGGATTTCGTATTCGGGGTGGAAGTGCCAGCGCACCGTGTGGAAGGGGTAGCCGTGGGCCCAGGCCTTGAACGACTCGCCGCGTCTGATCTGGACGACTTCCAAGTCCGGATTCATGTCAGTTCCTCCCGGCGCCGGTCCGGTCATGCGACCAGTTGCAGTGCCATCTCCCGCAGGCCGCGTTTGCCGCTCTCTGCAGTGATCGAAGCTTAGGCGGCAATTCATGCAGCCGCCACCACGGTGTGTCCACCTCACTGATACTTTTTTGACGTTTTTGTGGTCAAGGCGATACGTTTGCGAGTACGCGGGAGAGATCAGGCCCCGCTTGCGAGACGGTGACGACGCAAACGATGTCGCCGGCGGCGAGAGCTGGTCGCTCGATTTCGGCTCCGTCACAGTGATAATATGCAAAGGGAGCGGATCGGCATGACAAGGACGTTCACCTATTCCGGCAGCCCTGCGCATATTGTCTTCGGCAATGGCGCGTCGTCCGAGGTGGGCACCTGGATCGAAAAACTCGGCTGCAATCGCGCGCTGGTGCTGTCGACGCCGCATCGGGCTGCCGACGGCGAGGCGCTTGCCAAATCCCTCGGCGCGCTGGCGGCCGGCACCTTTTCGGGCGCCGCCATGCACACGCCGGTCGAGGTAACCCAAACGGCAATGGCCAAGGCGACCGAGGTCAACGCTGACTGCGTTGTCGCGCTTGGCGGCGGCTCGACCACCGGTCTCGGCAAGGCGATCGCCTGGCGCACCGACCTGCCGCAGATCGTCATCCCGACCACCTATGCCGGCTCGGAGGTGACGCCGATCCTCGGTAAGACCGAGAACGGCGAAAAAACCACAATGCGTGACGCAAGGATCCTGCCGGAAGTGGTGATCTACGATCCAGAGCTGACCGTCGGCCTGCCGATAGCGATGAGCGTCGCGTCAGGACTCAACGCCATGGCGCACGCGGCCGAAGCGCTTTACGCGCAGGATCGCCATCCGATTTCCACCCTGATGGCGAAAGAAGGATTGCGCGCCATGACGGCGGCGCTGCCGGTGTTGACCAAGGAGCCTGGAAATATCGATGCACGCGGCGATGCGCTTTACGGCGCCTGGCTGTGCGGTACGGTGCTCGGCGCCGTCGGCATGGCGCTGCATCACAAGATCTGTCATACGCTCGGCGGCTCTTTCGACATGCCGCATGCCGAGACGCATGCGGTGATGTTGCCGCACACGATCGGCTTCAACGCCGTCGCTGTGCCCGACTTGTTGAAGCCGGTCGCCGACTTGTTTGGCGGCAGCGCCGGTAGCGGTCTCCACGATTTCGCCAAGGCGGTCGGCGCGCCCCTTACATTGAAAGAACTCGGCCTCATGCAGGCCGATCTCGACCGCGCCGCTGAGATCGCGACCAGGAACCCATACTGGAATCCGCGGCCTTTCGACCGCGCCGCAATCCGCGCCCTGTTGCAGGACGCGTGGGAGGGAAGGCGTCCGCAAAACTGACGGCAACAAGCAAGGAACTTACCCGCCGCGAATTCATCAGGATACCGCCACGACGGTGTGCTCGCGGCGGCCTCGCGGTGCCGGCGATCGCCTGCCCTTTCGCATATAGCCGACACGCATGAGTGGCTCCGCCTGATCGGCGCAGGCCGCTCACGGTTTGTGCGCGTGAAAAACTGCGCGGCTCGAAAAGCCCATTGACATCAGCCGTATTTTCGACGCAAACGTTATATTGTTACTGTTATACAGTTACACAGCCCGCCTCTCCGGCGACATACATTTCAGACTGCAAGGAGACCACGGATGCGTCGCATTCCCTTTCTCGCCGCGCTGCTCGTCGCGGTGCCGCTTTTGACCGGCACGGCTGCCCGCGCCGAAGACAAGCTGACCATCGTGGCGGCCGAGAATTTCTATGGCGACCTTGCCCGCCAGATCGGCGGCAGCAACGTCACCGTCACCAGCATCCTGGCCAATCCCGATGACGATCCGCATCTGTTCGAGACCAGCCCGTCGACGGCGCGCACCATCGCCGACGCCAAGATCGTCATCTATAACGGCGCCGACTACGATCCGTGGATGGACAAGCTGCTGTCGGCCTCGACAGCCAAGGATCGCACGACCATCGTCGCCGCCGACCTGATCGGCAAGAAGTCGGGCGACAACCCGCATCTGTGGTACGACCCGGCGACGCTGCCGGCCATCGCCAAGGCGCTGAGCGCCGACCTTGCCAAGCGCGATCCGGCCAATGCCGTGTATTATGAGACGAACCTGAAGGCATTCCAGACCTCGCTCGAGGCCATTGACAAGGAAATCACCGACGTCAAGAACACCTATGCCGGCACCGAGGTGACGGCTACCGAGCCGGTCTTCGGCTACATGGCGGAAGCGCTCGGTCTCAAGATGCTGAACTACGATTTCCAGGTGGCCTTGATGAACGATGCGGAGCCGAGCGCCACGCAGGTGGCGGCGTTCGAAAACAGCCTGAAGGACGGCTCGGCCAAGATCCTGTTCTACAATTCGCAGGTGACCGACGAGGCAACGACAAGGCTGCTCGACATCGCCAAGCAGAACAAGGTCACGGTCATCGGCGTCACCGAGACGGAACCGGCGGGCCAGACGATCCAGACCTGGTTCGGCGGCCAGATCGACGCGGTCCAGAAGGCGCTCGCCGCCCGCACACAATGAATGTGACTGCGAATGAATGTGACTAAATGAACGCAATCGAATTCGACAAGGTCACGCTGACCTATGGGGGACGCCGGGTTTTATCCGACGTCTCCTTTTCTCTACCGCAAGGCGCCTTTGTCGGCCTGCTCGGCGCCAATGGCGCCGGCAAGACGACGATGCTGCGCGCCATTCTCGGCCTGATCAAACCGGCCGGCGGCGCCATTTCGGTGCTTGGCAAATCGCCGACGCGCGGCAACGCCGACATCGGCTATATGCCGCAGGCGCGGCGCGCGCTTGGCGATGTCGGCGTCAGCGGCCTCGACTTCGTGCTGAGTGCCGCCGGCGGGCATCGCTGGGGCTGGCCCGTCGCATCGGCTGCCGAGAAGGAGGCGGCGTGGAAGGCTCTTGAAGAGGTGGGCGCCGGCGACCTTGCGCGGCGGCCGCTGGGCGAGCTTTCCGGAGGCGAGCGCCAGCGCATCCTGATCGCGCAATCCTTGATCGGCAATCCGCAACTGCTTTTGCTCGACGAGCCGCTGATCAGTCTTGACGCGGGCCATCAGCGCGCGATCATCGACCTGGTGCATCAGATCGGCGAACGGCTCGGCATTGCCGTGCTGTTCTGCTCGCACGAGATCAACCCGCTGCTGCGCGCCGTCGACCGCGTGCTCTATCTCGGCAACCGCAAGGCGGCGATCGGTTCCGTCGACGAGGTCATCAGCGGTCCGGTGCTGTCGAAACTCTATGGCACGCATATCAATGTGGTGCGGGTTGCCGGCCGCATCTTCGTCATGGCCGACGATGTCGAACTGGAGAGCGGGGCGCATGTCCACGATCTTTGACTATGAATTCATGCGCAACGCCTTCTATGCCTGCACCATCGTCGGCATCGTTTCGGGCGCGGTCGGCTATTTCCTCGTGCTCCGGGGCCAGACCTTCGCCGGTCATGCGCTCTCCCATGTCGGCTTTCCCGGCGCCACCGGCGCCGGCCTGATCGGGCTGTCGCCGTTTCTCGGCCTCACCGTGTTTACCGTCGCCGCCGGCATCGGCATCGGCCTGCTCGGCGAACGCGCGCATCGCGACGTCGCCATCGGCATCGTTTTGACGCTGTCGCTCGGCTTGGGCTTGCTGTTTCTGCATTTCTACACCGCCTTCGCCTCGCAGGCGACCAACGTGCTGTTCGGCAATGTGCTGGGCATCAGCCTGCGCACCGTTATCGTGCTTGCGGTGCTGGCGGTGGCGATCCTTGTCGCGCTTTTGCTGATCGCGCGGCCGCTGCTGTTCGCCAGCCTGCAGCCGGAACTCGCCGAAGCGCGCGGCGTGCCGCTCACTCTTGTCTCGACCCTGTTCATGGTGCTGGTCGCCGTCGCCACGTCCGAGGCGGTGCAGATCGTCGGCGTGCTGCTCGTCTTCGCGCTGATGGTGGCGCCTGCAGCCACCGCGCTCAGGCTTACTAGCGGCGTCGGAGCCGGCGTGCTGACGTCCATCGCGCTTGCCGTGATCATCGCCTGGATCAGCCTGACGCTCGCCTTCCTGACCGACTGGCCGACGAGCTTCTGGATCACGGCGCTGGGCGCGGCGGCCTATGTCGTCAGCGGCATGGTCCGGCGCCCGTCGGTCCGAGAGACTCAGAGCGCCGACGCCGGCCCCTGAGGCTTGCCCCCCGGCGGGTCGATCGGGCCGGCTGGAGTGCAAAACTGACGTGAGGGAAATACACCCAAAAAAAGTCAGGTTTACAAATCGGCTCCTGAAACGTTTCAGCCGCGAAAGACAAATTCATCCAATCGCCTAGATCGCGACCTCTGTCGCGCCAAAGGGCCGCTCCGGAGCGGCCGGAACACCCGGAAAACCGCCATTTCAAGCGCATTTTGTAGCGGCGAATGGCGTCCGCGCGGCCGGTTGGAAGCTGGCCGGGAGGTGCAAAGGCGACCCCCCGCGGCCATCGCGGGCGGCGTTGACAGACCGCGGTGCTGCATGCGTATAGCAAGCCATGGGTCACGCCATGGCCGTGGCGGTTGAGACGGGGCTGGGGGGTTTCGTAACAACAGCATTGACGGCCCGGCGCCGGACGGGCGGCATGCACTCTCGAAGTGCGCCGCTCGCTCTTGGCTGACGCGCCGGCGACCCGGCAGCAGTCCTGGCCTGCGTTCTCTCGACCAGGCTCCGCAGAACGCCTCGTCTCAGCTTTTCGATCCGCATCGGTTCGAAGCGAACGAGGTGACGCCCTCTTAACCGATATTCGCTTCGCTACGTCCCCCTCCCCCTGCTGGGCGCTGTTCACCATCGGTTTCGTCACCGGCGCCGAGGCCACGGTCGACCTGCTGCCGATCATCATCAAGGCGCTGAAGGTGGTCGGCAATAACACCGGGTCGGTATCTGACCTTCGCGCCGCCGTCCGCGCCATCGCCGCCGCCCGCATCGGCCCGGTCGTCGACAAGGTGTTCAGCCAGGAGCAGGCGGCCGAGGCCTACGCGCACATGTCGGCAGGCGGGCAGCATTTCGGCAAGCTTGCGTTCAAGCTCGACTGGTAGCCGAGGCGCGCGAGCTGCCAATCTCCCCCCTTGAGGGGGAGATGCCCGGCAGGGCAGAGGGGGTCGGTCCGACGGGGCTCGACCTACTGCGGCGGAAGGAGGTTGGCGCTCTACGAGAGGCGACCCCCTCTGTCGCCTTCGGCGACATCTCCCCCTCGAGAGGGGAGATTACGCATGCCGCTTCCTAGATCAACTTCTCAAGCGTGATCGGGAGGTCGCGTATCCTTTTTCCAGTTGCGTGGAACACCGCGTTGGCGATCGCCGGCGCTACGCCGACGATGGCGAGTTCGCCCACACCCTTGCCGCCGAGCACAGAGGAGTGCAGGTCGGGAATGCCGACCGAGATGACCTCGATATCGGGGATGTCGGCATTGGTCGGCACCAGATAGTCGCCGAGATTGTTGTTGACGATGCGGCCATGCCTGCGGTCGACAATGCCTTCTTCAAGCAGCGCCTGGCCGATGCCCATGATGATGCCGCCCTTCCACTGGCTTTCGGCCAGCTTGGGGTTGTAGAGCCGGCCCGAATCCAGCGCCGATACCACGCGCGACACGCGCACCGTGCCGAAATCCTCGTCGACGCGCACCTCGATGAAATGCGCGCACCAGGAGTGGCGCGAATAGTCGCCCTCGGTGTGCGGCAATGCCGCCGCGATGGTGGTGTAGTTCTTGTAGCGATCGGCGGCCGTCGAGTTCGCCGGCATGGTGTCGCCTGTGGCCTCGATGCGGTCGCGGCCGACGCTGGCCAGCAGGTCGGCGATCGAGACATCGGGACCATCGCCGCGCGGCGACCTGATGCGGCCGTTGGCGACGACCAGCGTGTTGGCCTGCAGCGCGTGGAAGGGCGAGCGCGGATCGCTGATCGCCAGCCCGACCAGCTGGTCGAGCGCCGATGTCGCTGCCTTGTAGACCGCCCCCGTCATCACGCCGGCCAGCCGCGACCCGCCGGCCACGCCGGCGCGGGGATACCGGGAATCACCGAGCTTCACCACGACATGGTCGGCCGCCACGCCTACCGTTTCGGCCGCCGTCTGCGCCAGGATCGTGTAGGTGCCCTGGCCCATGTCGGTCGAGGAGCTTTCGACCTCGACCGAGCCGTTGGCAAGGATACGCACGATGGCCTCGCCGTAAGCGCGCCGCACGGGATAGGTACCGGCGGCGACGCCCCAGCCGATCAGCTGGTTGCCGTCGCGCATCGAACGCGGTTTGGGCGTGCGCTGGGCCCAGCCGAAGCGTTCGGCGCCAGCCGCGAAAGCCTCGCGCAACTGCCGCGTCGACCAAGCCTTTTTTGCGTGCGGATCCTGCTCGGCGTAATTCCTCAGCCGGATCTCCAGCGGATCGATGCCGACCTCGTAGGCGAGCTCGTCAATGGCGCTTTCGATGCCGAAGGCGCTGGGGTTTTCGCCCGGCGCGCGCATGGCGCCGGGCACCACCGAATTCACCCGCACGACATTCTGCTTCGAGGAGAAGTTGGGCGTCGCATACATGATCGAGGTGACGACGCCCAACGGCTCGACCCACATTCCGTCTATGGATGTTTCGTTGACGCCGCGATGCACGATCGACTGGATCTTTCCGTCACGGTCGGCGCCGATCGTCACCGTCTGGCGGGTCGCGGCGCGGCCGCCATAGCCGGTAAAAGTCTGCGGCCGCGTCATCACCACCCTCGCGGGCCGTCCCAGCATCTTGGCCGCGGCAGCCGCCACCGCGCCATGGCCGAGCGCCAATGCCTTGGAGCCGAAGCCGCCACCGATATAAGGCGAGACCAGCCGTACATTTTCGAACGGCACGCCGAACCATTCGGCATAGGTGCGGGCCATGCCGTCAAGCCACTGGCTCGGTTCCCACACGGTCAGCCGGTCGCCCTCCCAGCGCGCGATGAGGCCATGCGGCTCCATCGGCGCCTGGTATTCGCGCGGCGTGTTATAGGCGCCGCAGACGCGCACCGGGGCAGCGGCGAAAGCGGCCTGCGCATCGCCCCATTCCTTGGTCATGGCGGCGATCGGAATGCCGTCGCCGGCCTTGGCGTCGCTGAGGTCGACGATGGCCGGCGTCTCGTCATAGCTGACCTTGACCATCGCCGCTGCCGCGACGGCCTGCTCGAAAGTCTCCGCGATGACCGCGGCGACATGCTGGCCCGAAAAGGTGATGTCGCGCGCCAGCGGGCAGTAGGGTTTGTCCGGCGGCGGCGTGCCGAACCAGTCGGATGCAGTCTTCAGCGGCATGATGGTGTCCGGCGTCAGCACCTTGAGCACACCAGGTGCCGCCTCCGCGGCTGACGTGTCGATCGAACGTACCTTGCCGGCGGCGACAGTGCTTTCCACCAGCACGCCATAGGCAAGCCCGTCGAGCTGCTGTTCGACGGCGTATTTTGCCGCGCCGGTGATCTTGGCCGGGCCGTCGACGCGCGACAGCCGCCCGCCGACCTGATCGGCAGTGCCGTCCGAAGCGTCGCCGTGCCGTGTTCTTGGGTCGTGAATGGTCATGCCATGGCTCCCGTCTTGAGGATGGCGCGGGCGACGACGCGCGGCGCCAGTTCGATCTTGTAGTGGTTGGCGCCATGGTCGACGGCGCCTTCCACGGCGAGCAAGCTGGCGGCCCGCACCCTGTCTTCGCTGAGCACCTTGCCCTTCAGCGCCGCTTCCACGGCATGCGCCCGCCACGGCTTCGTCGCGACGCCGCCCAGCGCGACGCGCAGGTCGCGAATGGTGCGGCCATCGGCTTCGAAGTCGATGCCGACCGCGGCGCTTGCAGCGGCGAACTCATAGGACTGCCGGTCGCGAACCTTGAGATAGGTCGACCGCCGGGCGGCGGCTGAAGCCGGGATGCTGATGGCCGTGATCATCTCGCCCGCTTCGATGGCGTGTTCCCTCTCAGGCGTGGCGCCGGGCAGGAGAAAGAAGTCGTCGACGGCAACCTGGCGTTCGCCAAGATGAACCACGGCGTCGAAGGCGACCAGCGCGGTGGCGAGATCGCCGGGATACATGGCGATGCAGGCGTCGCTGGTGCCGAGCACGGCATGGCCGCGGGTGACGCCACCGATTGCCGAGCAGCCGCTGCCGGGCGAGCGCTTGTTGCAGGCGGAAAAATTCGCGGGATCGCGGAAATAGGGGCAGCGCGTGCGCTGCATCAGATTGCCGCCGATGGTCGCCATGTTGCGCAGTTGCGCGGAAGCCGCCTGCCACAGCGCTTCGGAGACCGCGGGAAAGCGGCTCTTGATCTCGGCATGGTCGGCGACGTGGCTCATCTTGGCCAGCGCGCCGATCATGGCACTGTCGGGTTCGACCTTGATGGCGTCGAGCCCTTTGAGATGGGTGATGTCGACAAGGCTGTCGGGTTCGGCAACGCCGCATTTGGCGAGATCGACCAGCGTCGTGCCGCCGGCAAGCAGCATGGCCCCGGGCAGGGCGGCAGCTTGGCGTGCGGCATCGATGCTATCGGCGCGAACGTAGGAAAAATCCCTCATGACGCCACCTCCAGTGCCGCCTGGCGCACGGCGGCAACGATGTGCGGATAGGCGCCGCAGCGGCAGAGGTTGCCGGCCATGTATTCGCGGATTTCGTCATCCGAGCCGGCATGGCCCTCGCGGATGCAGGCCACCGCCGACATGATCTGTCCGGGCGTGCAGTAACCGCACTGGAAAGCATCCTGGTCGAGGAAAGCAGCCTGAACCGCGTTAAGCGTGCCGTCGTCGCCGGCCAATCCTTCGATGGTGGTGATCTCGCGGCCTTCGACCTGTGCTGCAAGCGTCAGGCAGGACAGCACGCGCTGTCCCTCGACATGCACCGTGCAGGCGCCGCACTGGCCCTGGTCGCAACCCTTCTTGGTGCCGGTCAGGTCGAGGCGATCACGCAATGCATCGAGCAGCGTGACGCGCGGCTCGACCTGCAGTTCGTGACTGTGTCCGTTGATGGTGAGACGGATTGGGATAGTGGTGGATTTGGTTTGGTCGGTCATGAGGCGTCTGGCTCCAGTTGCTTGACGCTAGGGGATTGAAATGGGCTCGAGTGGGAGAGGACACGGGAAGAGGCGACGGTGCGCCTAATCTCCCCCCTTGTGGGGGAGATGCCCGGCAGGGCAGAGGGGGGCGCGAAGGAATGCGACGTTCCCGATTTACATGCGTCGACACGAATCTTGTCCGAGGAGGCGCTAGTCAGGCCTTGATAGGCTGGCGGGACAGCGCCCCCCTCTGTCCTGCCGGACATCTCCCCCACGAGGGGGAAGATTGGCAGCTCTGCCGCCCCGACTCTCCAGCCGGCAGGGGATGCTTCAGTCTTCACAATCTCAACACGTGACATATCGGCTCCCCTGATTATATGATAAGACTGCTCCACTAAAACGGAGGCGCCTCCGTTTATCTAGTTGGGGGCTTACCCCTTTGGGTTCAAGCCCCCATATATCGACAGTGGAGAAAAAATTGACCGAGCAGTCGCAAGCAATTGCCGACGAGAAGCGCGAAGCCGCAGCGCCAAGGCCGCTGCGCGCCGATGCGCAGCGCAACCGCGACCGGCTGGTCGAGGTTGCGGCAGCGGCCTTTGCCGAGCACGGTGTCGATGCCTCGCTGGAGGAGATCGCGCGCCAGGCCGGCGTCGGCATCGGCACGCTCTACCGGCATTTCCCAACCCGCGAGCATCTGGTCGAAGTGGTCTACCGGCGTGAAGTCGAGGCGCTCTGTGCGGCGGCCGATGACCTCGCCAGCCACCATTCGGCCGACATGGCGCTGGAACAGTGGATGCAGCGCTTCGTCGACTACATCGCCACCAAGCGCGGCCTGGCGGCCAGCCTGCGCATCCTGTTCAACACGAATTCCGCCGTGTTCTCCGACATGTCGGGCCGGGTGTCGCTGGCCTTGCGGCAACTGGTCGAGGCGGCAGTGGCGGAAGGCTCGATCCGCAGCGACGTCGACGCCTCCGATGTGCTGCACGCACTCGGCGGCATCTACTCGGCCCCCGACACCAAGGACTGGCGCGACCGCTCGCGCCGGCTGGTCAAGCTGCTGATGGACGGGCTGCGGTTCGGGGCAGGGAAGAGGTGACCTAGCGGCTCAAGCCGAACCATCGACCGCATAGAACCGAAACGCGCCGGGCAGCCCGCTTGCCGCCATTTCGCCACGCTCCTCGAACCGCAGGCCGGAGCCGACCACGAGATCGCGCACCGTCCTTGATGCGATGATTTCGCCCGGCCGCGCATGGTCAAGCAGACGCGATGACAGTTCGATCGCCGCGCCTGAAAATTGATGGCCCCGCTGCTCGCACTCGCCGATATGCACCGCCGAGCGGACCTCGACACCGGATTGCCGCAAGCGATCGCGGATGGCGATCGCGCACTGGATCGACCGCGTTGGCCGCTGGAACACCGCGAGCACCTTGCCGTCCGATCGGCTGATCTCTCTGCCTTCGGCCGCGAGGAGTTCGCCACGGAGCGCTTCGGCGTGCCGCTCGGCCGGGTCGATGCCGAAAGGCGAGCCCGTCATATCGAGGGACAGCACCGACACAAGCAGCCGTTCGCCTGGGGCCGCCGGCAAGGCGCCGGTGACGAAAGCCTGGATCTCGTCGACGATCCGATCGGAATTCTCGCCCCAGATGACGTGGTCGCGGCCGGCGAACTCAATGTATCGGGCGCCCTCGATGTGCGTCGCCAGGTAACGTCCTTCTTCCCGCTTCACCCAGCCGTCGCCAGTCGTCTGCATGATCAGTGTCGGAACATGGACAGCAGGCAGAATGTCGCGAACATCGATTTCGGCTCCCCAGCGCCACAGGGCGATCGCGTCGGCGGGCGAGGCAGAATTCCTGAGATAGGCGGCGAACCATTCTGTCTCGAACGTGTCGCTCATCAGACTGGGCGCCGCGTTGCTCATATCCGCCGCCGCTCCCCATTCTTTCTCGACGATCGCCAGATCCTCTTCCACCTGCTCGCTTGTCTTCGCCCACGGATAGTCTTGTGACCACCTGCCGCGGGCGTAGGCCCCATTGAGCACGAGTGCCGCTGTGCGCTCGGGATAGGTCGCCGCGAACAGCATGCACATCGGGCCGCCCTCGGAGCTGCCGAAAAGCACCGTGCGCTTCGAGCCAACCGCATCCAGCACTGCCCGCACATCTTCCATCCGCTCTTCCAGGGTCGGCAGACCGACATTGCGGTCCGAGAGCCCGGTGCCGCGCTTGTCCATGCGGATTAGGCGCGAGAAAGTGCCGAGCCGCCGGTGCACATGCGAAAGCCGCGGCGAGCCCCAGGCGTGGTCGAGGTTGGAGACCCATCCCGGCACATGGATCAGGTCGACCGGACCGTCGCCGGTCACCTGATACGCGATGTTGATCCCGGCCGATTTGACATAGTGGGTCGGGGGGGCTGCGAGTTCGTGGCTGAAGCCGGTAGCGTCATCCGCATCAGTCGTGGGTGGCCGTGCCGGCGCCATTGTGCGGCGTGTGCGCAGCGTCTCGAACAATTGCCGCGTCTCCGGCTCCGGCTGCAGCTTGAGATCGCGTAGAAGCGCGGTGCGGCAGTGCTCATATTGCTTCAGCGCGAGATTGGTCCTGCCTTGCGCCGCATAGGCGCGCATCAGGGCACGGTGGACATCCTCCCTCAACGGGTCCATGGCCAGCAGGCGCGCCGCCGCGCGCACGCATGCGGCAGGATCGTTCGTCGCGGCATAATGCGCGACGAGCCTGTCGAGCGCCGCGACGGCCAGTGCCCGCAGCCGCTCGCGTTCGATCCTCAGCCAGTCCTCGAATGGCTCCTCCTTCAGGCCGAAGCCGTCGAGCAGGTCGCCGCGGTAGACATTGAGCGCCAGTTCGAGGTCTTCGGGTGCCGGGCTGGCGACCAGCGCCTCGAACCGCGCGACGTCGAAATCAAGGCCGTCGAGATGCAGAGCGACGCTGTTGCCATCGGTGAGGAAGCGGCCGCCGCCGCACGTCTGCATGGCCTTCCTGACAGACGATACCGCTTGCCGCAGGCTCATTCGCGCCTGCGCCTCGCTGTTGATGCCCCAGAGCAGGGTCGCCAGCTTCTCGCGCGACTGCGAATGCCCCGACTGCAGCGCGAGATAGGCGACCATCGCACGCGCCTTGCGGCTGATGGCTGGAACCGTGGCCCCGACGCCAGCAAAGTCGAAACCACCCAGCAGGTGAAGATAAGGTCCGGTCATCGGATCCGCCACGGTCACAGCGCGACGACGATCCGCTCAAGCTCGGTCCATTTCAACACTTATTCCGCCGCCGAGGCGCTTTTCACGATTCCATCACGCAGGTTCCCACGCGTTGCTCACGGCGCTTGAGGAGATTGTTCGCACTGGATCTCTTTTCGCAGGAGGATACCGTGCATCACCCTGGCCCGACCGAGTGGCCCATCTGGCATGACGACCCCAGGCGCGACCGGCAGGAGCTTGGCGCACCATCGCGTCACGATATTGCGCTGGCCCGCTATCTCGAAACACAACAGGCCCATCGGGCATTGGCGGCTCGCAGACTCGATCCGGCGGCGGTCGTGGCCTCTGCACTGGCAGCGTTCGTCCGCTGCCTTTTCCGTGCAGCGCTGCGCCGAATTGTCCGCTGGCCAACCGATGCCGCGACAGGGATGGACGATTTCGGCTTGACGTTGTCCAAGGCTCATGCGGAATTTAGCAAGACCCTTTGGGGCCGCTGGGTGCAGCGCCCTTGGTCGACGATCTCATCCCCAACCGCCGCCGCCGCCGCCAGCCCCACCGCCGCCTCCGCTGCCGCCGAGAGAAGGAATCACGGGCGGCTTTTGCGGGATCTCCTCGGCCGGCTTGACCACTTTGCCGGTGGCCGCCTTCTTGTATCTGACCACCTTTGGCTGAGGTGCTACGCGAACCACTTTGCGATGGTTCACCGGCGGCGCCGGCTCAAACATCGGCGACACCGAGGTGCAGCCCATGAGCCCGGCCAGAACGCCGGATAGAATTATCCCGATGAATGCCTGCCCGAATGTCTGCTTGAATGCCTTGCCCACCATGGCCTCCTTATTGTTCAGAACAAATCCCGACGCGGATTGGCTTCTTCCCAGACCCCCCGGGCCGCATTGACCAGTTGCGTGTCCAGCGAACCGGACGCGGGAATCTTCGACTTGAGCTCTCGACGCAGGGCGTCCAAAGCTGCCGTTTTCGGCTTGGTGCCGAACTGCGCCAGGCCCTTTTTGGCGTCCGGCAGCTCCTTGCGCAGATCGAGCGCGACGGCGAATGCCAGGAAGCGCACCGCGACAGCCTGATCGGCCTTGTCGCCTTTCGCCATTTCAAGCGCCGCGCGATCATAGGCGCTCGACGGATCGCCGCGCGTGGTCGCCAGTTCGAACAGCCTTTGCGCTTCCGCCGGGTCCTGGCGCACACCGGCGCCATCCCTGTACATGCGGGCGAGGCTGCCGGGCGCGTAGGGCTGGCCAAGATCGGTGGCCTGCTGGAACAGGGCCTGCGCCGTCTTCGGATCCTTGTCGATGCCCTGGCCGGCGAGGTAATTGCGGCCGAGCAGGTTCATCGAATACATGTCTTGGCGCTGCACCCCCGCTTGCAGGAAGGCGACGGCGCGGGCCGGATCGGCAGGCACGCCATTGCGGCCCTCGGTGAAGATGGCGGCAAGATCGTTCATGGCATAGGTGTGCCCCATGGCCGCCGCCTTGAGCAGCAGGTCGAGGCCCTTGGCCGTATCGCGGTTGACGCCATAGCCATTGAACAGCGCGCGTCCCCACGAGGTCATACCGTAAGGATCACCCTTGTCGGCGGCAGCCTTGTAGAGAGCGTTGGCCTGGGTGCGGTCTATGGTCGTTCCGGTTCCGGTTGCGTTGAGATAGCCGAGTTCGAAGACGGCGCGCACATGGCCTTTCTTGGCGGCGTCCTCGATGGCTGACCTGGCCTCGCCGACCCTGCCTGCCGCAAGCAGGGCGCGGCCGAGCTCGTAGTGGAAGCGGGCGACGTCTGGATAGGTTTTCACGGCCGCCTCGCAGGCTGCCACCGCACCGGCGCCGATCTCGTTCGGCAGCAGGCCGGGCACCACCCCTTGCAGGTCGAGAGGCTCGCCGGCGGCGGTATCGCAGGCATCGACCGTCGGCGACAGCTTCATTGTCGCGGGCTTAGCCGAGCTGCTGTCGGCCCGGATTTCGAAGCCGACCTCGACCGGCGCGCCGGCGCCGATCTGCGGCTCGTAACGGAGATGGTCGACTTCACCGGCCAGAAGGCTGGATTGCGGCGACAAGGTTCGATCAGGCAATGACAGCGTTCCCGTTGCCGGATACCCCGTGACCTTCAGGCTGACCGCCGGATCGTCGGTGGGGAAATCCAGATTGAGCGCGACCGGGCCGACGCCGACGGGAATATCAAGCTTGCGGTTCTCGATCGCTTCGGCAGCGCCGGTGATGTGGATGCCGCGATCCAGCACCTGCTGCTTCTGCTCGGCCTCGAGCGAAGCCATGATCTGCTGACCCGCCGCACCTTCGCCGCTCTTGACGCGGAACACGAGTATGCCCTGGCTCCCGCCGCCCCAATTGTCATGCGTGGCATAGGCCAGCATATCCACCTCGTCCTGCGTGGCGGCGCCTTTGGGGACATCCATTTGCAGGCGCGGCAGGTCCTTGCCGGCGATCGGTTCGCCCACCGCGACGTCTTTGCCGTCCAGCACCAGACGGCCCATTGCCGGCGGACGTTCGATGCTGACGCTGATAGCGCCGCCATCGACATCGACCGGCTCCGGCAGGCCGAGAGCGACAGGACCGACCCCCGAGAGCACTACCTTCTCCAGCACTGGCGGCAGCGAAGGCCGGTTGTTGCGGCGCACCAGCACCACGTCATCGATCAGCGAGGAATTTTCCCAGGGCACCTGCATGCCGTTGGTGGCCTGCACGACATCGCGGCGCACCGCCGACATGACCGTGCGGATCTCCTGGTTCGGCGCCAGCGCGCGCCGCGAAAAGGCCGATGAAAACGGGCTGAGGTCGCCGCTGCCGTCATAGGCGACCGCGCCTGGTTCGGTGGCGAAGGCAATCAGCGTGTTGAGCGAGCTTCGCACCTGCGCCAGCCCGGTATTGCCGGCGGTGACAAGCTGGTCGCGCAGCCAGTAATTGTTGCGCGGGAAGGGGTTGTTGCGGCAGGCATCGAGGATGATCACCTGGATCTTCGACTTCGAGCGCAGCTGCTCCAGCACGTCGTTGAGCTTGATGGCCTGGACCTCGATGTCGGCCGCCTTCTTCAACGAGGCGTCGACGGGTATCAGGAAATTCTCGCCGCCGATCTGAAAGCCGTGCCCGGAATAGTAGACGACGGCGAGATCGGCGCCGTCGGCGGCGGCCAGATAGTCCCGGAACTGGCCTTCGAACTGCTGCTTGGTGAGGTTCTCGGCGACGAAAACCTCGAAGCCGGCCAGCCGGAACGTGGCCGATACGTCCTGGGCATCCTTGGCCGGGTTCTTCAGCGCCGGGATGTCGCGATAATCGGAATTGCCGATGACGAGCGCGACCCTTCGATCGGCGCAGGCCTCGAAGCTTGTGAAGCCGGCAAGGATGAAGGCCGCGATGAATCCGCAAAGTCGGAGCATGACAAAACTCCTGGTCGCGGCCTGACGCCGACGAGAACACCGCTTGCGGCATCAAGGTCCGTTGAGAGTATGCAACCTGCCACAGCATAAAGTGAAAGGCCCGTCACCGCCAGACCATGGCAGGCGATTTCTTTCGGCGTCGACCGACCGCAGGGTGCAAGTAGCACGCGCTTCACGAGCAGGTATGTGACAAGTCTCACAGTTCGCTGTTTGGGGAATGCCTGGTGCCGGCGGCTGCGCGCCTATTCCTTGAAGAGCAGTTCCTTGTCGTTCGAATATTTCACCAGCAACGGAATGCTGGCGCCGCCGATAACGGGGCCGAGATGGCCAAACGTCCCCTCGATGACGGAGAACGGCTCGGGGCGATCGACAAGGATCCGTGCCAGCTTTCTGCGCATGGCCTTGGCGATCTCCTTGCGCACGCCATTCGGTATGGCGCCGTCGATCACCACATTGTCGATGTCGAGCAAGGCAACGGCACTGCGGGCGGCATAGGCAAGCCCGTCCGAAACCTCATCGATCCACGCGGTGAGCGGCTCTCCAAGGTCGCCCCAGTCGTCGGGCGACGACCAGATGCGGCCGGCGCCCTCGTCCCCATTGTCCTGGTCGTTGAGCTTGCCGGCCAGCGAATGCAGCGAAGCGACGCGCAGCAACGGGGTCATCCGGTCGCCCTTGCGCCCCGGCGCGGGCACCGGCATGTCGCCCAGCGCCCCGGCCAGCTTGTTGCGGCCGGGGAACAAGTGATGATCGAGCACCAGGCCGCCGCCGATGAAGTGCCCGACATAGGCATAGAGAAAGTCGGCGCGCGATCCGCCGGCGCCAAACATCAGTTCGGCCGCGGCCGACACCGTGGCGTCGTTGTAGAGGAACACCGGCCAGTCGAACGCCCGGTCCAGTTCGGCGCGAATGTCGATTTCCCTCCAGGCATCCAGCCTGCTCGCCGGCACCGCGCCCTCTTCGCTCAGGTTCCACTGATGGAATGGCGAGGCGATGCCAAGACCCGCGATGCGGTCTTGCTCTATCGATCTGTGCTTGCGGCACATGCGCGCGATGGCGCCCTTGGCGAATTTCATCACCTCGACGGGCGTCGGATAGTGGAACAGCGTGCGTTCGAACGCCATCACGTCGCCGACGAAATTGACCAGGGCGACATCGGCGCTGCGATGGTCGACCTTGAGGCCGAAGGCGTACGCGGCTTTCGGGTTCAACGCATAGGGAACCGAGGGTTGCCCCAGCCGTCCGCGCAAAGGCTCCAGGCGCAGCAGCAGCTTGTTGTCGGCGGCGCGGTTGACGATGGTGGTGATGGTTTGCGCGGCCAGCCCGGTCAGCCGCGTCAAATCGGTCTTGGCCAGCTGGCCGTGCCGGCGGATCAGCGAGACGATCAGGCGTTCGTTGTAGACGCGGCTCTCGGCCTGCGTGGTTCCGCCGCTGCGGCCCTCGGCGATCTTTTCGAGACTGAAGAAGCTGGTGCCGGTCACGCTTTCCCCTGCGCAAGGAGGTTGGCCGCAAGGCGAGCCGATCAAAGCGCTGACGTAGCAATGCGGGAACGGCAAGGCAACACTTAAATCCACCCGATGGAAAAATGTAGTTGACGCCGGCCGGCCTGCTGTCGTTCAAAGTATGCAAGCCTGGAGGAGCAATGCCGTGACGCAGACCCGGACAATCATGTGCTTTGGCGATTCCAATACCTATGGCGCCATTCCCACCCTGGCCCGCGTCGGACGGCGCCGCTTCACGCCCGACCGGCGCTGGCCGGGCATCATGCGCCGCCAGCTCGGCAGCGGATGGGATGTGATCGAAGAAGGGCAGGGCGGGCGCACCACCGTGCACGACGATCCGATCGAAGGTCTCCACAAGAACGGGCTCAAATCGCTCCCGGTGTGCCTGGAAACGCATATGCCGCTCGACCTCGTCATCCTTATGCTCGGCACCAACGATCTCAAGCATAGGTTCTCGGTAACGCCGAATGATGTCGCTGATTCTATTGAGATCTTGGCCAGAATTGTGCTGCGCAGCGAAGCTGGCCCCGCAGGCGTGGCGCCCGCGGTCCTGATTGTTGCGCCGCCGCCGATGCTGGAGGTCGACTGGTTCGGCCAGATGTTCCTGGGCGGCGCTTCAAAGTCGATGCACTTTGCCGGCTTGTTCCGTGATGCCGCCCGGCGCGCCGGCGCCGCGTTCTTCAACGCCGGCGATGTCGTCGAGTCGAGCGCGGTAGACGGCATTCACCTCGACAGCGACGCGCATCGCGTGCTCGGCACGGAATTGGCCAAAGTCGTCCAGTCGCTGATCGGCAAGGCGTGATCGCGTGGGCGAGTCACCCGACTATCTCTGATTAATTAATTCCACTGGAAAAAGTTTTGACTTGCGAGCGGGAAGGTGGGTATCTGGGGAGACTGGGAAGAGTAGCGACCGCGAGGCTTGCGATGCGCGGCAACAATCAACGACAGGGAGGAAGTGAAATGCGATCTGACAGGAACATGATGCTGGCGACGCTGCTCGGCGTTGCCGGTGTGCTCGCGGGCGGTACCATTCTGGCAGGCGCGCAGGACGGCCCGGCCGGGCTCACCAAGCCGGCGGTATTTGCGCCGTTCGATCCGAAGGCGCCGGCCTGCAGCCCACCGCCCGGCCTGAACAAGGTGCTGGCCTTCGCGCAGGATAACGAGCGTGAATTCATGCAGGGCGTCGACCGCGGCCTGGCCGCCGCCGCCAAGGATCGCGGGCTGGGATATCGCCGCGCGCTTGCCAACAATGACGCCGCCAAGGGGGTCGAGCAGGTGCAATTGTTTCTCGCCTCCAAGATCGGCGGTCTGGTGGCGGCGCCTGTGGACCCGGCCTCCATGAGCCGCAGCCTGCAGGAGCTTATCTGGTCGGGCGCCTATGTCGGCACCATCGTGCCGCCGCCAGCCACGTCGCTGCTCAATGCGCCGCAATACGAGACCGGCAAGGTGCTGGCCGAAGCGGCCGCAGCCTACATAAAGGACAAGCTCGGCGGCAAGGCCAATGTCGTCATCCTGTCCCATGACAGCATGGAATTCCTGGCGCCGCGCTTTGCCGCCATGCGCGACATCTTCAAGGCCATGCCTGATGTCACCATCGTCGCCGACATCTCACCCAATCCCGTCAACAAGGAAGGCGGCTTTGCCACGATGAGCACCATTCTCCAGGCCCATCCCGACGTCGATGTCGTGCTCGGCGCCGACACGGTCGTGCTCGGCGCGCTGGCTGCCCTGGAAGCGGCGGGCAAGGCGCGGCCGGACCAGTTCCTTGGCGGCATCGACGGCGAACCGGAGGCAGTCGCCGCGATCAAGAAAGGCGGCGGTCCCTACAAGGCAAGCATCAGCCTGGCGTCGCCGGTCTTCGCTTATGCCATGGGCCAGCACGCGGCCGACTGGCTGGAGGGCAAGAGCATCCCGCAGGCGATGGATATCCTGCCCGTGGCGCTGACCAGCGACTACATGGCCCAGTACGAGGCCGATGTCGCCGACCCGGCCGCGGTCTACAAGGACCCGAAGCGCCGCGATATCTATCTCAGGATGTACGGCAACATCTGCTACGATACGCGCGACCAGTATGTGAATTTCCCCTGGTCATCCGAGGCAAAGTAGCGCCTGTTTTTCCCGCGCGATACGGGCGGTTCAGCCTGACCTGAAACCGCCCGCTTCAGTGAGAGGCAAGCATGAGCACAGACAGCCTTCGAACGGGGACGACACCGCTGCAAACGGGCCGGTTTTCATCCTTGCTGCCGGGCGTCAAGGCGCCGGGCGAAGCGTCTGGCCGCATCGGGCTGGCGCTGGTCGCGCTGGGCTTGATCATCGCCTTCTCGCTGTTGAACAAATCGTTCTTCAGCCTCGACAATTTCGTCGTCATCGGCGTCAACTCGACCTCGATCCTGATCGCCGTGCTCGGCACCTCCGCGCTGCTGATCGCCGGCTATGTCGACCTCTCCATCGGCAGCATGGTCGCCTTGATCGGCATCATCACTGCCAAGGTTGCGGTGGCGACGCAGAGCGCGCCGCTGGCAATCTGCGTCGGCCTGGGTCTCGGCCTTTTGCTCGGTCTGCTCAACGGTCTGCTGGTGCGCAGGCTGAGCATCTCGCCGTTGATCGTCACGCTGGCGATGCTGGCGCTCTATGGCGGCCTTGCCTTCGTCGTCTCCAGCACCGCGGTCTATGGTTTTCCCGAGGCTCTGCTCGAATTGGGGCGGGGCAAGATCTTCGGCATCCAGTACACCGTGATCATCGCCGCATCTGTCTTTGTCATCGGAGCCTTTATCTTGACCAGCACGGTCACCGGCTTGAGGCTCTACGCCATAGGCGGCGACCCGCGCGCAGCCGAACTCTGCGGCATTCCGGTGGGGCGCACGGTGGTTGGCCTCTACGCCGCCAATGGCTTGCTGATCGGCCTGGTCTCGGTTCTGATCGCCGGTCGTCTCGGCAGCATCACGCCGACCATCGGCGTTCGCTTCGAGCTCGACGTGCTCACCGCCGCGATCCTTGGCGGCGTCGCTTTTTCCGGCGGCTCCGGCCGGCCGCTCGGCATCGCCATCGGCGTTGCCACCATCGGCATCCTCAATGCAGGACTGATCTTCGTCGGCCTGCAATCATGGTGGCAATCCATTTCGGTGGGAAGCATGCTGTTGCTGGCGTTGGTGGCCGACCAGGCTGCGATCGGTTTTCGCGGCCGGCGCGCTCGGGCCGCCGCGACCAACTTCACGGTGGCGGACAATGGTGCCGTCGCCTCGGCCGGCCCTGCCGTGACGGAGGGCAATGGAGAGGCCCCGCAAGGTCCGGCATTCTCGATTGCCGGCGCCCGCAAATCCTACGGCGCGCTGACGGCATTGGAAGAGGCGAGTTTCACGGTCGGCAAAGGCGAGATCGTCTGTCTGCTCGGCGACAATGGCGCCGGCAAGTCGACGCTGGTGAAGATTATTTCGGGCGCCATCCAGCCCGATGCCGGCGCGATGACCCTCGAGGGCCAGCCGATTTCCTTCAGGAGCCCGCAGGATGCACGCGGCGCCGGCCTGGAGACCGTCTATCAGGATTTGGCGCTCTGCCCGAACCTCAGCGTCGCCCACAATATGATCCTCGGGCGTGAGGAAACGCGGCGTTGGCTCGGTGTCTTCCCGGTTCGCGACGACCGAAAGGCCGCCGAGCAGTGTCGTGCCCGGCTTGCCGCGCTGGGCGTCACGCTTCGCGACGAAAACGTTCTGGTGCGCTCGCTGTCGGGCGGCCAGCGGCAGTCCATCGCCATTGCCCGCGCGCTTGCCGATCACGTCAAGCTGATCTGCCTCGACGAGCCTACCGCCGCGCTCGGCGTCAAGCAGACCGCGCAGGTCGTCAAGCTGATCCGTTCGATCGCCGCCAGCGGCACCGGCGTCATCCTGGTCACGCACGACCTGTCCACAGTGCGGGCGCTGGCCGACAGGATCGTGGTGCTCAGCCTCGGCCGGGTGGCCTACGACGGCTCGGCCAGACAGCTGACGGCCGATCAGCTGTGGGGCCTGATGGCAAGCGGGACGCTGGCGCCGGCCGCTGGGTAGGAATGCCGATCGCAGGGTCTAAAGCTCGAGGCAGATCTTGCCGAAATGCTTTTGCGCTTCGTAATGCCTGAAGGCGGCGGCGATGTCCTGCAGTGGAAAGCTGCTGTCGATGACGGGCTTCAGGCGGTTGACCTCTATGGCACGGATCATGTCCTGCTGGTCGGCTTTGCTGCCGATGGAAATTCCGGTGATGCGGATCTGGTTCGAAAACAGCGCCGGGATCGAAACTTCTGCTGCAAAGCCGGTCAG
This sequence comes from Mesorhizobium sp. M0676, assembly GCF_040320535.1. NCBI lineage: Bacteria > Pseudomonadati > Pseudomonadota > Alphaproteobacteria > Hyphomicrobiales > Phyllobacteriaceae > Mesorhizobium > Mesorhizobium sp. M0676. The sequence continues at coordinate 139,530 of NZ_JAMYPU010000010.1, read as the reverse complement.
GACGCCGATGAGTGCGATATGCCCGCCTGTCCGGCAGGCCGTTATCGACTGCGCCAGCGTCGCCGGTCCGCCGACCTCGATCACATGATCGACGCCGCGTCCGTCCGTCAGTTCCCTGGCCCTGCCGCCCCACTCCGGCACCGCCTTGTAGTTGATGACGCTGTCGGCCCCCAGTCGTCTGAGCTTCTCCAGCTTCTCTTCATCGGACGACGTGGCGATGACCCTTGCGCCGGCGGCCTTGGCAAATTGCAGCGCAAACAATGACACGCTGCCGGTGCCAAGGATCAGCACCGTGTCGCCGGGCTTTACCTTGCCGCATGTCACCAGGCCGCGCCAGGCGGTGACGCCCGTGCAGGTCAGCGTTGCCGCCTCGAGATGCGTATAGCCCGCCGGCGCCTTGGTGAAGGCTTGCGCCGGCATGCACACATACTCGCTGGCGAAGCCGTCGAAACTGTCTCCGGGAATGTCGCGGCTTGTATCGGATCTCATGTCGCCGGCCAGCCACCAGGGGTAGAAAACACTGACGACGCTGTCGCCCGGCTTGAACGTGTCGACGCCGTCACCGATCGCGATCACCTCGCCGGCTCCATCCGACAGCGGCACGCGGCCGTCGGCGAGCGGCACCTTGCCTTGTACGGCGAAATCGTCGCGCATGTTCAGCGCAACGGCGCGAATCCTGACCAGCATTTCTCCCGGCCCAGGCCGGGGCTGATCCTCCTCGACCAGGTCGAGCTTGTCCAACCCGCCCGGCGCTCTCAGCCTGACCAGCTTCATAGTCTCTCTCCGACGTAAAGAGCGTTAGCATGGCGGCGACGGTCCAGCCTATCGCCGGACCGGCCGGCCGGAAATCACGCGCAGCCAAGGCGCCAGATGGACGGCGCTCATCAAGAGATACATCACCGGCATGCCGGTGAGCGGGGAGGCATCGGCCCCCAGGCACGACATGACGCCGTCGCCAGCGTGAATGCAGGTAAGCAGCGCCATCACGGCGAAAACAGGGGCCGCGGCGAGGCACAGCCAGTCGGCGGTGCGGAGAGAAACTGCATCGGAGCGTTGAGGGACCTCACTGCCGGTGCCTGTGCCGATATCGCTCATGGTCGTAATCCCTTGATGATCAATGCCCGGGTTTCCTGTCCCGTGAGGGACAGGAAACCAAGCTGGATGGGCGCCGCTCCAGGTCCTTACTTGCCGTCCTTGTTGCGGAACGCGGCTTCGCCGGCCGCCGACACTTCCTCCCACGTCTTGTCGGGTGCGGCGTCGTAATTGTCGTGCCAGTTCCACCAGCTGTAGAGCTCGGTCTGCGGATAGCCTTCGGGCGAATCCTCCCAGATTTCCTGACGGCCGAGCGGCGTTGCGTCGAGGTAGCTCCAGACCGTGCCCATCTGCTCGTCGCCGCGGTTGTTGATGAAGTAGGTGCGATACACTTTCTTGCCGTCCTGGATGAACACGTTGTGGCCGTGCCATTCGTCGACGCCGAAATCCTTGTCGAAACTGTCGGTGATTGTGTACCAGGGCATCTCCCAACCCATCCGCTGCTTCAAGCTGGCAATGTCGGCCTGCGGCGCGCGGGAGGCATAGGCAAGCGTGGTGTTGCGGGCGTTGAGATGGGCGAGATGGCCGACCTGGTCGGCGCCGAGCGAACAGCCGCGGCAGGCATGTTCGGGCCAGCCGTGGACGCCGGGTTCGTAGAAGGCGCGGTAGACGATCAACTGCCGCCGGCCCTCGAACAAATCGAGCAGGCTCGCTTTGCCGTTGGGACCTTCAAACACATAGGCCTTGTCTACTTCCATCCATGGCATGCGCCGGCGCTCGGCCGACAGCGCGTCCCTGGCGCGCATCGTTGCCTTTTCCTTCACCAGCATCTTTTCGCGCTCGGCTTCCCATTCCTGCCTTGAAACGACCGGTGGGGTCTTCATTGCCACGTGCTTGGTCATTGCTTGTTTCCTTTGCCAGTTGTTGAGCCGTTGTGGCTTGTCGTTGACTGTTGATCGTGAGGCAGGCTAGGGCCGCGAGGCGGCGAGGGCGGAGTTACAAATGTGACGGCATTTGCAGGCGGGCCACCGCAGCAGGGGTGGCGAGGCCGCACGGTGGGCTCGAAGTCCTCGGAAGCTGGCATGGTCGGTTTTTCCTTGTTGAGAAGCTTAACACGACTGTCTGAGATGCTCAGGCTAGCGAATGCGAATATTGCCGTCAACGCAGGCCCGGGCGTCTTCAACCAGTCCAGATGGCTAGGTCGCCGTCCGCGGCTTGCTGCTTGGCGGTGGTGACTTAAGTTAGGGCCGATAAGGGGAGCGGTGGGAGTTACAAATGTGACGGGATTTGCATGGACTCGCTGATCACCGCGGCAGGGCTGGCGCTGGCGGCGGGCAATCCGCTGGCGGCACTCGACCGCGTCGCCTTGCGCGAGGATGCCCCGGCGCTGGCGTTGCGCGGCATTGCCATGGCGCAGCTCGGCGATTTCGATCGCGCCAAAGTACTGTTGCGTAGGGCCGGCCGTGCCTTCGGTCCAAAGGAGGCGGTGGCGCGCGCCAGATGCGTTGTCGCCGAAGCCGAGATCGCGCTTGTTTCGCGTGATCTCGGCTGGCCATCCAAGGCGCTCGACGCGGCGCGGTCGACATTGGAAAAGGATGGCGACCGGCTGAACGCGGCGCATGCCGGGCATCTCAAAGTGCGCCGCCTGCTTCTGATCGGCCGCCTCGACGAGGCTGAAGACGTGCTGGCTGGGCTCGATCCGTCGCCGCTTCCGCCGGCCTCACGCGCCGCGCATGAACTCGCGGTTGCCGGCATCGCCATGCGGCGCCTGAAGACGAAGGCCGCGCGCGCAGCCCTTGAGTGGGCGCGCCATGCCGCCCGCCGGGCCGGCATTCCGGGTCTTATGGCGGAGGTCGACAGCGCCTTCCTGGCGCTGGAGACGCCGGCGGCGCGGCGGATCGCAGGCGGCGAGGAGCATCCGCTGTTGCTCGAAGAGGTCGAGGCGCTGCAGGCGTCGCGCGCGCTGGTCGTCGATACGTTCCGCTATATCGTGCACAAGCAGGAAACAACGATCTCGCTGGCAACGCGGCCGGTGCTGTTTGCGCTGGCGCGCGCGCTTGCCGAAGCCTGGCCGGCGGATGTGCCGAGGGCGACGCTGATTGCCCGCGCCTTTGGCGGCCGGCATGCCGATGAATCGCATCGCGCCAGGCTGCGGGTCGAGATCGGCCGGCTGCGCGCCGAATTGCGGCCGCTGGCGGGCATCGGCGCGACCAGCCAGGGCTTTGCGCTAAAGCCGCGCGAAGCAGGCTCCGTGGCGGTGCTGGCGCGGCCGATCGAGGAGCGGCACGCCGCGGTGCTGGCCTTCCTGGCCGATGGTGAATCCTGGGCCAGCTCGGCGTTGGCGCTGGCGCTGGGCGCCGGACAGCGCAGCGTACAGCGGGCGCTCGAGCAGTTGGCCGAGACCGGCAAAGTGCAGTCCTTCGGCCACGGCCGGGCGCGGCGCTGGATGACGCCACCGGTCGCTGGTTTCACGACCACCTTGTTACTCCCGTCGCCGCTGCCGAACGGCTAGGAAAGGTGACCATGATCGAGGACCAGGACATGAAACATTCAGCAGCGGAAATCCTGCGCGAATACGGGCCCTTTCCTGATGTCGACACCGTGCACGGCGTGAGCTTCGACGGACAGAATGTCTGGTTTGCGACGGGCGAGCGGCTGACCGCCTTCGATCCGGCAAGCGGTGAGACGCTGCGCTCGATCGATGTCGCCGCCCATGCCGGCACCGCCTATGACGGCCGACATCTGTTTCAGCTCGCCGGGGACCGCATCCAGAAGATCGACCCGGATACCGGCAAGGTGCTCTCCACCATCCCGGCGCCCGGCGGCGGCCGCGATTCCGGCATGACCTGGGCCGAGGGCACGCTCTGGGTGGGGCAAAACCGGGAGCGCAAGATCCACCAGATCGATCCCGAGACCGGGAAAATCCTGCGCACCATCGACTCAAACCGCTTCGTCACCGGAGTGACCTGGGTCGATGGCGAGCTCTGGCACGGCACCTGGGAAGGCGACCAGAGCGATGTCCGGCGCGTCGATCCGCAAACTGGCAAGGTGCTGGAACGGCTCGACATGCCGGCGGGGGTGGGCGTTTCCGGGCTCGAATCCGACGGCGGCGACCGCTTCTTTTGCGGCAGCGGCCCCGGCGGCATGGTGCGATCGGTGCGTCGGCCGAAGTAAGGCCGTCAAGTATTGGGCCGGCAGCGTATTTCCTACGGTCATCCCGCCGAGATCATATCCCGGAGCCGTCGAGCAGCGGGACGTCTTCGCCTTGCCACGGACTTGGCATTGAAGCCCGGCTCAGATTGGCCGTCGGCAGCGGCATCCAGCATTTCAACTCCGGTTCGGGGTATTCGATCACCCGTCCTGGCGACGAATCGGAAGAGCGCCAGCCCTCCGTGCCGAACTGGTCGGCGCGCGACCAGTAAGCGAGGTCGACCTCGGCCGGCCCCTGTTCCGATGGCCTGACCGTGACCAGGATGCGGCTGCCGTCCTTGGGGGCGCTCGCCATGTGCCGCCAGCGATCGGGTTCGTCCATTCTCATGTCCTCCTGCACGTTGCAGGGATAGTCGCCGCGCGCTTGGCAGCGGTCAACCCGAACTTTGCCCAAGCACGAGATCTGTTTAGTACTCCCGCGCCGTCGGCCGAAACAAGATCTGGTTCATGTCGACCTCGTCGGGCTGGCTCACGGCGAACGCCCCCATGGCGAAAGAGTCCGGATGCCGGGCCGCAACAGGAAAATCGAAACCGGCATGTGAACGGGCTCACATGCCGCCACTGCAAGGAACGCTATGGGACGTCCGGCCATGACAGGGGTTTCGGATGACACTTGCTGATCTGTCTTTTTATCTTTTCACTATTTTCAATGGCTTGCGGGTGGTGTCCTACCTGCCGCAGATCATGCGGGTGGCCCGGGACAGGCACGGGGCGTCGGCGATTTCCTACGCGACCTGGCTGTTGTGGACAGGCGCCAACGCCACGACGGGACTCTACGCCCACATCAATCTGAACGATCCCGCTCTGGCGGCGATCAACTGGCTGAACGCCGTATGCTGCGTGCTGGTCATCGCGCTCACCGCCTACAAGCGCCATCGCGCACGGCTTCCGGTTGAGGAAGCCGCAAGCCGGTCGGAAGCGACCGCTCTGATGGTCGACAATGTCTGCTGAAGATCACCGCGGCAGATTGCGCTTTTCGAGGCCGCTCTCAGACATGCACGGTGCCATGCGAAAGCTCGCCCTCATCGCGTGAGATGAGGAAAGCGGCTGCGAGTAGGCCGACATAGAACAGCCCGACCATGCACACGACATAGATGCCTGGAACCGGGCCGAGCTGCGCCACGCGCGCGGCGTCGAGAAATGACGCGCCCAAGCCTATCGGCGACCCTTCGCGCTGCAGACTGGGCGTCGTGATCTTCAGCACCCACGCCAGCATCAGGATCGTGTACATGAAAATGTAGTTGCGGCGCAGCCGGCGCACCAACGCCGCGCGTTGCGAGATCAGGAAGCGCGGCGAACGCAGGCCTTCGCCGACGATGGCCAGCCAGTTGGAGGCGTAGTCGGGCTGCGGCGAGAAGATCTGCGCGAAATAATAGCGCTCGAACTGGCGCACCCTGGCCCGGTAGACGTCGAAGAAACGATAGCGCCGCGCCTCGATCCATAGCAGCAGCGTGGTCAGCAGCATGGCAAAGAGCAGCACCCCGTGATGGGCGCTGGGCGTCGAGAGTGAGACTGAGAGCATGGCGGCGACCACAGTAATCGCCCAGTTGCTGGTACGGTCCAGCCGGTCGCGCCAGCCGGCCATGCGGGCTATTTCGGCGCGGTGGAAATGCGACATGGTGGCCACGAATTCCGATGAGGTGAGCTTCAGCGCGAACGCATCAGAGGCCCGCGGCGCTGCAGCCGCTTCGTCGGTTTTCACGGTCTTGACCTGGGACATCCCTTGCCACGCGCCTCCCAACGCCATGGCCGGCCGAAACGACGCCGGTCATCCCCATCCGCGCAACGCGCAATCGGTTGAAAATGTTCCGTCGCCGGCCCGGGTCTCGGCGGTTTATCCGCAATCAGATAGGCCCGTTATGCGATTCAGGTAAGGAGGAACCTGCGGCGCGCCAAGGGAGCGTGGCGTGCAACCGATCTCGCCCTCAAAACGTTATACCGGGCACAATGAGGGGGTGCATGTCCTTCGTGGTCAACCGGCGCCGGTCGGTCGCGCTTGCCGCGGCAGCTTTCGCATTCATGCCGGCCGCATCGTTGGCAGCCGAAAAGACCGGCATGTCCAGCGAGGGCATTTTCGTTCTCGAAATCCTCCTTCTGCTTCTCGTCGGCCGCGGCATCGGCGAGTTGCTGGAGCGTCTCGGCCAGCCGGCGGTGATGGGTCAGCTCATCGGCGGCATCCTGCTCGGGCCATCGCTGCTCGGCTGGCTATTGCCGGAAGCAGAACGCGTGATCTTTTCAGGCGACGCCACCCAAAAGAGCATGATCAGCGCCATCGCCCAGCTCGGCGTGTTGATGCTTCTGTTGCTCACCGGGATGGAGACGGATCTGCGGCTGGTGCGCAGGGTCGGCCGCGCGTGCTTTTCCATCTCCGCCGCGGGCGTCGCCGTGCCTTTCGCGCTCGGCTTCACCGCCGCGCAGTTGATGCCGGCCTCGCTGCTGGCCGACGGAACCGAGCGCATTGTCGCCGGTCTCTTCCTCGGCACGGCGCTGTCGATCTCCTCGGTCAAGATCGTCGCCATGGTGGTGCGCGAGATGAACTTCATGCGCCGCGATCTCGGTCAGATCATCGTCTCGTCGGCCATCATCGAGGACACGATCGGCTGGGTGATCATCGCCATCACCATCGGCATCGCCACCAAGGGGCGCATCGAGCTCGGCAGCCTTGCCTTCACCATTGTCGGCGTCGCCGCCTTCATGGGGTTTTCCTTCACGATTGGCCGCCGCATCGTGTTCGACGCCATCCGCTGGACCAACGATACGTTCCGCAGCGAATACGCCGTCGTCACCGTCATTCTCGCCATCATGGGCGCAATGGCGCTGATCACCGATCTGATCGGCGTCCACACCGTGCTCGGCGCCTTCGTCGCCGGCATACTGGTTGGGGAATCGCCGATCCTGTCGCGTCATATCGAAGGGCAATTGCGCGGCGTCATCATGGCGCTGTTCATGCCGGTTTTCTTCGGCGTCGCCGGCCTTTCGGCGGATCTCACCGTGCTTGTCGACCACGAGCTTGCGCTACTCACGGCCGCTTTGGTGCTGATCGCCAGCTTCGGCAAATTCGCCGGCGCCTTCATCGGCGCCGAGCTTGCCGGCATGAGCCGCAAGGAAGGCATCGCCGTCGGTTGCGGCATGAACGCGCGCGGCTCGACCGAAGTCATCGTCGCCTCTATTGGCCTGTCGATCGGCGTTCTGTCGCACAATCTTTTCACCATGATCGTGACCATGGCCGTCATCACCACGCTCGCCATGCCGCCGACCTTGCGTTGGGCACTCGGCCGCTTGGCGATGGGCGAGAACGAGAAGAAGCGTCTGGAGCGCGAGGAGATCGACCAACGCGGCTTCATCGCCAATCTGGAACGACTGCTGGTGGTGACCGATGAGGGCGTTGTCGGCCGCTTTGCCGCTTACCTCGCAGGAGTCGTGGGCGCCGGCAGGCCGACGACGGTGCTGCATGCCCGAGGCGAGGGGGAGGAGGCCGAGCCCGGCACGGATGCGAAGCTCGAGCCGATCGAAAAGGGTGCCGAGGACAGCCGCGAGGCCGCCAGGAGTTCGGACGAGGAGCTGGCCCGCGCGGCGCCTGTCACGCGGCGCCACGAGGCCGAGCTTTCGGCCGAAACGGTTGCCAAGGAGGCGCGCAAAGGCTATGGGCTGCTGCTGATCGGGCTCGGCCGCGCGGTCACGTCGAAAGGTGGGTTTGCCCGCCGCATCAACGAGATCGCCGGCGCCTTCGAGGGCCCGCTATGCCTGGTGCTGAAGGCGACCGGCGCCGGCCGCCAGATGCCAAGGCTAGGACCTGAAGGCGGGAAGATTCTGGTTCCGGTCAACGGCACCGCGATCGCCCGCCGGGGTGCCGAAATGGCGCTGGCGATTGCAGCGGTCACGGGTGCGCGGGTCAAGATACTTTATGTCGCGCGCGTCGGCCGCGACGAACCGCGCGACACTGTCTCGCATCGCCGCAGGGAGGCGGTGCTGAAGGATACCGTCGCACTAGCCGACCGCTATGGCGTCGAGATCGAGACGGCCATCCGCAGCCGGGCCGCCGCCGCCGATGCCATTGCCCGCCAGGCCGGCAGGGGGGCGGCGCTGATCGTCATGGGCGTGGCGCGGCGCCCTGGCGAGGAACTCTTCTTCGGCGAGACGACCACCGGCGTGCTGCAGCGCTGCCAATGCCCGGTGGTGCTGATCTCGGACGCCAGGCTCAGCCGCGACGACGAGGGCAGGGAAGAGCTGCGCTCGGGAACGGGGACAGGGTGATGAGTATTTCCCTCGAGGGGAAATTTCGCTCATGCCGCCTGCAGCCTCTCTCGGCCGGGCTGCGGCGGGAAGGCGATGGCGATGCCGGCAGCACCGAGGCCGATCAGCGCCGAGCCGATGAACAGCCAGGAATAGCTGGCATAGGCGTCGAAGATCATGCCGCCGGCGAGCGGGCCGAACGACATGCCGAGGCTGGACAACAGGGTCGCGGCGCCAAGTATCGTGCCGATGATGCGTGGCCCGAAATAGTCGCGCGCCAGAACCGCATAGAGCGGCATGACGCCGCCATATGTGGCGCCGAAGATGATCGCCAGGAGATAGAACTGCTCGAGATTGCCGACGGCGAGATAGGCGGCGATCACCACCGCCTGGATGGCGAGGCCCACGATCAGCACCGGCTTGGCGCCCAACCTGTCGCCGAGCACGCCGTAGAGCACGCGCCCGCCAAGGCCGGCAAGGCCCTCGACGCTGTAGATCGACACGGCTGCCATCGGCGCCACGCCGCACGACATGGCATAGCTCACCATGTGGAAGATCGGCCCCGAATGCGCCGCGCAACAGGCGAAGAAGGTCATGCCCAGCACCAGGAATTGCGGCGAGCGCAGCGCCTGGCCGACTGACATGCCGGGGGCCGCGGCAGGCGCGGGCGCGCTGCCATCCGCTGCCGCGACCGCCGCCGACGGCTGGCGCACCAGGAAGACGGCCGGCAGCAACAGCACCCAGGCCATGATCCCGATGTCGAACATGGCGGTACGCCAGTCATAGGCCGTGATCAGCCAGCGTGCGAAGGGCGAAATGGTCATCGGCGCCACGCCCATGCCGGCCGAGACCAGCGACACGGCCAGGCTGCGATGGGTCTCGAACCAGGCGGTGGTCAGCGCGATCATCGGCGCGAAGAAGGCGCTGGCCGCCATCCCGACGATGACGCCATAGCTCAGCTGGAAGACCAGCAGCGATTGGGCTCGGCTCGCCACCACCAGCGACAGGCCGAGCAGCACCGCGCCGGCAAAAACCACCGGGCGGGCGCCGACACGGTCATAGATGGCGCCCCAGGCGAAACCGCCTGCGCCCATCACCAAGAAATTCAGCGTCATGGCGCTGGAAATGCCGGTTCGCGACCAGTTGGTGTCGAGCGCCATCGGCTCGAGAAAGATCGCCAGCGAAAACATCGCGCCGAGCGCCACACAGGTCATCAGCGCGCCGCACGCGACGATCACCCAACGGTAGGAACTGTTCATGCTCTTCTCCCGAGATCGGTTTCGATGCGGCGCCACTCGCTCCAGCTCCGTTGCGCCGCTTGCGTCCGAAGGACGTTGGCGGGATTTCGAATCCGACAATCCGGTTGCATTTTTTATCCGGTCTGCGTGGAAGTCCATCCGGATATGACAAAAGCAGGGGTGTAAGGCTGCCAAGCGCGCCGACAAATAGACTGCCGAATTGACGAGCCGCTCCGCGGCGCTAGCTTTGTGGTCTCGCGACGGGAGAGATCGCTCATGGAACTGCATCGCGGCCGCCTCATCGACCACGTCCAGCTGGTGGTCAGGGACCTCGAGGCGAGCCGGCGCTTCTATGTAGCAGTCTTCAAGGCGCTCGGCATTCCGATCGGCGGCGAGGCCGAGGACTATTTCTGGGCCGACGAACTGTTCATCTCAAGCCTCGACAGCCGAGCGGCGAGGGGACAACTGACCGGGCGCCATCATCTGGCCTTCCAGGCCAGGGATAACGCCATGGTCGATGCCTTCTACAGGGCCGGCCTCGATGCCGGCGGGGCCGACAATGGCGCGCCGGGTGAGCGGCCCTACCACCCCGGCTACTACGCCGCCTTCCTGCTCGACCCCGACGGCAACAACATCGAGGCGGTGTTTCACGGGCCGGCAAAGCGAAGTGCCGCTTCGGTCGAGATCAATTTCTAGCGCAGGTTCACGAGGAGCGGGTTGCGGTGATCCGTCCGGAGTTCTCGCAAAAACAAAGAGTTGAAGCGGTCCACGGATTCAATCGCTGAACTGCTTCACATTGCCGGCGCGTAGCGGTTCACCACCATTCCGCAGGCATAGGCTTTAGAGCCGAGGAGGCGCAATTTCCGGAAGCCGCCACGGTCGAAAATCCGCTCGCCGTCGCCCAGCGCGGCCGGATTGATGAACAGCTGGAACTCATCGACCAACCCCGCTGCAATCAGCGCCGAGGCAAAGCCGGCGCCGCCGAATACCGCCATGTCGCCTTCACCTTCAGCTTTCAGCGCCTTGACCTCGCGCGGCAGGTCGCCGCTGGCAACCGTCGTGCGCTCCCACCGCGATGCCGCGAGCTTGTCGCTCAGCACCACCTTGCGCGCCTCGACGATGCGCTGCGCAAAAGCGTAGAAGGGATCGCGCGGATAGCTTTTTGCGGCATTGCCCCAATGGGTTAGATAGCCTTCTTCGGCCATCTTGCGGCTGAGCAGAATGGTATCGATGCCAGCGAACACCGTGTTGAAATCCTGCTTCAAGTCGTCGTCCCACGGGCAGTTGGCGCCCCATTCCCAGAGCTGCCAGTGCTCATCGCCGGCCGCGCCGACAAAACCGTCGACCGATATCTGCATCTGCAGGATCAGCTTTCTCATCGTCGTTCTCCTGATTGAGCTCTGGTGTCACCAGCGCCAGGTCAGGCGGCGTTAGTGATTGCTTTACTTTCGGAACCATTGACACGAGAGAAAAATGATGTCAATAGTAAAGTGATTTAAAAATGGAAGCATTCAAATGTCGACCAGGGAAAGATCCGGCTGCCCCATCAGCCTGTCGCTCGAATTGCTCGGTGACCGCTGGACGCTGCTGATCATCCGCGACATGATTTTCGCGGGAAAAAGGCACTTCCGGGAGTTTCTGCTATCAGGCGAAGGCATCTCGTCGCGCACGCTGGCCGAGCGGCTGCAGACCTTGCAGGATGAGGGCATTGTCACCAGAAGCGACGACCCCACGCACAAGCTCAAGGCGATCTACAAGCTGACGGAGGCGGGCATCGACCTGTTGCCGGTGCTGGCGACGCTCGGCGCCTGGGGCAGCAAAAACCGCAACGCCGATGACAAGCTGGCAAGGATCGCCGATGAACTGGCGACGGGCGGCGAGGCAGGCCTGGAGCAGATAAAGAAGAAGCTGCGCGCCGAGCATATCGGCTAAGGAGCAACGCCAGCCCTCCCTTCGGGCCGATGGCGGGCTACATCGACACGACGTCGCGCAGCCTCACCCTTCCCATCCTGCAAATCGCTGTGGCCAGAGCCATGTCTGCTTCGGATTGCCATCGCCCGAACACGGCCTCTTCCAGCCAGCGCGCGGTGGCGGGGGCGGCATGCATGCCGATTGGGCCCATGCCGCCATGCACGTAGAGCTCTTCGACCGCGGTGCGGCCGTCGACAGGCAGCCCGTCCGACAGCATGGGGCGATTGCCGGGATAGACATTCGTCACCCTGGGTGAGCCGAGACCGGACAGGATGCGCAGCGTGCGCGCCGCGATGCGAAGGCGTCTCGGCGCTAGCGCGCCGATCCACCTTCTCCAACAAGGGCAGAAGGTGAGGCGCGCCTTGTCCCGCCTGCGCTTCTACGCGTAGCCTAAGGAGCTAGCGGGAGGAGAATCGCTTGGACACCACTGTCGTTATCGGCGCCGGGCCTGCCGGCCTTGCGGTCGGTGCCTGCCTGAAGCGGGCAGGAGTGGATTTCATCCTGCTCGAAAAATCGCAGGAGATCGCGCCCGCCTGGCGGCGGCACTATCGGCGGCTGCATCTGCATACGGTCAAGTCGTTCTCGTCGCTGCCGTTCCTGCCCTTTCCCAAAAATTATCCGCGCTACGTGCCGCGCGAAATGGTGGTCCGCTATCTCGACGACTACGCGGAAAAATTCGATCTGCGCCCGCGCTTCGGCGTGACGGTGAAAGCCATTCGCCTCGGGGACGGCGGTTTTCTGGTCGAGACAGGATCGGACAACATCAAGGCGCGCCATGTCGTCATCGCCAGCGGTAACAATGCCGAGCCGATCGTCCCCCGGCTCCCTGCTATCGAGGCTTTCAAGGGCGAGGTGCTGCACAGCGCCGACTATACGCAAGCGGCGCCCTTTGCCGGCCGCTCGGTGCTGATCGTCGGCATGGGCAACACCGGCGCCGAGATCGCGCTCGACTTGGCGGAAAGTGGCGCGCGTCCGACCATTTCGGTGCGCAAGGGCGTCCACATCGTTCCGCGCCAGCTGTTCGGCGTGCCGATCCAGATGGTCGGCATCGCCAGCCGGCCGATGCCGCAGGCGCTGAACGACTGGATGTTCCCGATCATCCTCGATTTCGCGCTGGGCAAGCTCGAGAAATACGGCATCGTCAGGCCGAAGCAGGGCATCCTGCAGCAGATCGACGAAGTCGGCCGCATCCCGGTCATCGACGTCGGCACGGTCGACGCCATCACCAAAGGCGCCATCAAGATCGCACCCGACATAGCGGGCTTCACCGAGCGCGGCGCTGCGTTCACCGACGGCAGGCAGGAAAATTTCGACGCCGTCATCCTCGCCACCGGCTATCGCCCGGGCTACGAAAAGTTTCTGCCCGTGGAATTGCAGCCGGAGCGCAGTGGCGTCAACGCCCGCGCCTCTCAACTCGGCCTCTACCTCGTCGGCTTCTACAATCCGGTCACCGGTCTGCTACGAGAAATCGGCAGGGAGGCGAAGGCGGTGGCGGCCGACATTGCGCGGCGGCGGTAAAAGGGGAGATCGGCTATCCATCACAGCCGCGCCGCATCGCCCTCATCCAGCAGCCATCGCCGCACGGCTTGCGTCGGTTCTGGGTGCCGTTGCTTGCGCGGCATCACGACATAGAAATCGTGCGTCCCACGCATCTCCGCGTTGATCGGCTGCACCAGCCGGCCGGCGGCAATGTCGGCGGATACGAGAAACCGGCTGGCCAGCGCGATGCCCTGGCCGGCAATGGCGGCGTCGATCGCGAGGCCTGTCTGGTTGAAGCGCATGCGTTTGGCCTCGGCGGCCATCCTCAGGCCGAGCGCCTTTTCCATGAATTCCGGCCATAGATTGTGCGCGTCGTGCAGCAGGACGTGGTGCTGGATGTCGGTCGGCGCGATCTCGTTCGCGCCGGTCGGCAGCAGGGCAGGGCTGCAGATGGCGACGATCTGCTGTGGGAACAACAGGTCGACCATCAGGCCGGCGCCGAAGGGCGGGCGGCCTTGCCTGACCGCAATGTCGACGCCGTCGGCCTGAAAACTCGACAGGCTTTGGCTGGCCAGGATGCGCAAATCGACGAGCGGGTTGTGGGCGACGAACTCCGGCAGTTTGGGGATCAGCCATTTGGTGGCAAAGCTCGGCGTGACGCTGATCGTCAGCCGCGCCGGCTCGGGCCGCAAGCAGCGTTGCCTCGGAGATCAGCTCGAAGGCGCGGCGAATGTTCGGCGCATAGGCACGTCCCTCATCGGTCAGCGCTAGGCCGCGCGGCAGCCGGTCGAAGAGTTTTGTGCCGAGATCCGCCTCCAGCCCGCGTATATGCTGCGCCACCGCCCCTTGCGTCACGTTCAGCTCCTGCGTGGCGATGCGGAAGTTGAGATGACGCGCGGCGGCTTCGAAGGCACGCAGCGCATTCAACGGCGGCAGGCTCAGGAAGGCTTCGGGCATGCAGGAGTTTTTCTACAGCTTGATTTCAGGCTTTCTGGTTCGAACCAGATGGCAAGACCGGCTATATCATCCTTTGAAGTCGCGAGACACACGCCGCAAAACCCCAAGGAGAGAAAAATGAGTGTAGAAAAAGTGGCAGTGGTCGTCGCCGGTGGCAGCGGTATGGGCGCGGCGGCGGCCAAGCGGCTGGCGGCGGACGGGTTCAAGGTCGCGATCCTGTCGTCCTCAGGTAAGGGCGAGGCCTTGGCGAAAGAGCTTGGTGGCCTCGGCGTCACCGGCTCCAACCAGTCGAATGACGATCTGCAGCGGCTCGCCGACCTGACGCTCGAGCGCTACGGCCGCATCGACGTGCTGGTCAATAGCGGCGGCCACGGGCCACGCGCGCCGATCCTCGAGATCTCGGACGAGCAGTGGCACACCGGTCTCGACGTCTATCTGATGAACGTCATCCGGCCGGTGCGCATCGTGGCGCCGCAGATGGTCAAGCAGAAGGCCGGCGCCATCATCAACATCTCGACCGCCTGGGTGGTCGAGCCGAGCCCGATGTTCCCGACATCCGCCGTGTTCCGCGCCGGGCTTGCCGCCTACACCAAGATCTTCGCCAACACCTACGCCGCCGACAATGTGCGCATGAACAATGTGCTGCCCGGCTGGATCGACAGCCTGCCGGCCACCGAGGAGCGCCGCGACAGCGTGCCGATGCAGCGCTACGGCACCTCGGAGGAAATTGCCGCGACCATCGCCTTCCTCGCTTCCGAAGGTGCGGGCTACATTACCGGCCAGAACATCCGCGTCGACGGCGGCATCATCGGCGCGATCTGACCGCGCCGGTCGCCTCGCGTGAGCCGGCGCGTCACTCCTTCACCGCGCCGGTCATCGACGAGACATAGTGCTCGACGAAGAACGAATAGAGCACCACCACCGGCAGCGAGCCGATCAGCGCTCCCGCCATCAGCGCCCCCCATTCGTAGACGTCGGAGCGCACCAACTCGGTCAGCACACCCACCGGCACGGTCTTGTTTTCCGAGGACTGGATGAATGTCAGCGCATAGATGAACTCGTTCCATGACAGGGTGAAGGCGAATATGCCGGCGGAGATCAGGCCGGGCACCGACAGCGGCAGCACGATCTTGGTGAGGATCTGCCACCGGCTCGCTCCGTCTATCAGCGCGCATTCTTCCAGTTCGAACGGGATGGAGCGGAAGTAACCCATCAACAGCCACGTGCAGAACGGCACCAGGAAGGTCGGATAGGTAAGGATGAGCGCGAAGGGCGTGTCGTAGAGCCCGAGGTTGAACACCATTACCGACAGCGGAATGAACAGGATCGAGGGCGGCACCAGATAGGCGAGGAAGATGCCGAGGCCGACCTGCCGCGCCCCGGAAAACCGCAGCCGCTCGATCGCATAGGCGGCGAACACCGACGCCAGCAGCGACAGGAAAGTAGCGGCGGTCGAGATGATGATCGTGTTGAGCAGCCAGCCCGGATAGGAGGTCTCGAACAGGAGATAGCGGATATGCTCCAATGTCGGATGCACCACCCAGAACGGATTGAACTGCGCATAGTCGGTCATCTCGAGATTGGGCTTAACCGCCGTGATCGTCATCCAGTAAAACGGAAACAACAGCACGAAGACGAACACCAGCAGCGGCAGATAGACCGTCACCACGCGGCGCGGCAGGCTCTGCAGGTAGCCCATGCCGCCTTCGTCGATATCCCCACGTTTCGCCTTCCTTGTCGCGGCCGTCTTGACCATGTCAGTCTCCGCCGCCTTGTTGCCATTTGCGGCGTTGCAGGCCGAAATAGCTGAACAGGATCGCCGCCAGCAGGAACGGGATCATGGCCACCGCGATGGCCGCGCCCTCGCCAAGCTGGCCACCGGAAATGCCGCGCTGGAAAGACAATGTCGCCATCAGATGCGTGGCATTCACCGGTCCGCCCCGGGTCAGCACGTAGATCAGCTGGAAATCGGTGAAAGTGAACAGCACCGAGAAGGTCATGGTGATGGCGATGATCGGCGTCAGCAGCGGCAGAGTCACATAACGAAACAACTGCCAGCGACTGGCGCCGTCGAGCGTGGCCGCCTCGTAGAGCGACTGCGGAATGGTCTGCAGGCCGGCGAGCAGCGTGATGGCGACGAAAGGAATGCCGCGCCAGACGTTGGCGGCGATAACCGAAGCGCGCGCATTCTCCGGATCGCCGAGGAAATTGATGCGGTGGTCGATCAGGCCCATTTGCTGCAGCGCCCAGGACAGGATGGAGAACTGCGAATCGTAGATCCACCAGAAGGCGATGGCTGACAGTACAGTGGGCACCACCCAGGGCAGCAGGACTATCGCGCGGAAGAACGATTTGAACGGCAGGTTTTCATTGAGGATGAGCGCCAGCCACAGGCCGAGCACGAACTTCAGGATCGAGGCGCTGACCGTGTAGAGCAGCGTGTTGAAGACGGAGAGCCAGAAGACGTTGTCATTCCAAAGGTACTGATAATTCTCGACGCCGATGAAGATGCCGGGGCGGCCGATCCGGGCATCGGTGAAACCGAGCCAGACGCCCAGCCCGAGCGGATAGGTCAGGAAGACCAGCAGCAGCGCCGCCGCCGGCAGCATGAAGCCGAAGCCCAGCGCGTTGCGGCTTTCGGAGATCCGCGAAAGCATCGACGGACGCGGCTGGGCGGCAACGGACGGCACGGCCATGGACAGCTTCCTCAGGAGGTCTCCTTGGTCGGTGCGGGCGACCGCCAAGCTATTTCGGGCAAGCGATTTCAGGAACCGGGCCGGGCAGTGCAATGGAGGCTGCCCGGCTCAGCTGTGCTCTTAAACGCGGTAGTAACGGTTGGCGCGCTTCTCCGCCTCTTCCATCGCCTCCTGCGGCGTCGCCTGGCCGGTCACCGCCTTGGCGAACATGTCGACCAGGACATAGTCGGCCATGGTCGCCGCCGAGGCATAGCCGAGCGGCCCGGCATAGCCGTTGGGACGCAGCGTCGCCGAGGCCTTGGCGTAGGCGGCGTTGTTCGGGTCGGCCGTCCACACCGGATTGTTGTCGAAGGCCTTCAGCGTCTGGCAGCAATAGCCCGCCGAGGAAGTGATCCAGTCGGTCATCTGCGGATCCTCGAACATGAACTGCAGATAGGCCTTGGCCGCATTGGGGTAGGGCGTGTAGTTGAAGATGACGGCCGTTGTCACCTGGAACAGTTCGACCGATTTCCCGACGGGACCGATCGGCAGGTTGGTGGTGCGGATGTCCTTGGCGATCTCAGCCAGTTTCGGATCGTTGTCCTTGTTGATCTTGGCCGTGTTGTAGGCCGAAATTCCGTTGGCGATGACACCGAGTTCGCCGGCCAGGAAGGCGCGGTTGTTATTGACGTCGAGCCAGCTTTCGGTCCCGGGAATGAAGGTCTTGTAGAGTTCCTGCGCGTAACCGATCGCCTTTAGCGTCTCGGGGCTGTTGATCGCCACCTTGCCGCTCTCGTCGACCATCTGGCCGCCATGGCTCCACAGCAGCCAGTGCGCGTAGTTGTTGCCGTCGCCGACGCCATGGCCGTGCGTGAAGCCGGCCGGATGTCCCTTTGCCTGCAACGCCTTGCAGAGCTCGAGGAAGCCTGCCGTGTCCTTCGGAAATTCGGAGAAGCCGGCCTCCTTCACCCAGCTTTCGCGATAGACGATGGCATTGCCGATCGTGGCCAGCGGCAGGCCGACGAACTTGCCGTCCCGCGTCGCATATTGCTTTGGTCCGTCGTGCCAGCCGCCATATTTCGAGCCCAGATACTCGCCGAGCTCGGTCACGTCATGCAGCTTGTCGGGATATTGATGCGGGTCGTCGAACCAGACGAACATGAGGTCCGGGCCCGAACCGACATTGGCGGCGACCGCTGCCTTGGGGCGAATGTCCTCCCAGCTTTCCTTGTCGACACGAACCTCGACACCTGTCGCCTCGGTGAAGCGCTTGGTGTTGGCCAGCCATTGATCCTCATCGCCCTTGACGAAGGGCGACCAGCGCAGCAGCCGCAGCTTTGCGCCTTCCTCGGGCTTGTATTTCAAGCCCTCCTGGGCAAAAGCCGGCGAGCCGACGAAGCGGCTTCCCAGAGCTCCCGCCGCAGCACCTGCGGTCGTGCGGATTACATCGCGTCTCGTGAATTTCATGGTCGTCTCCTCCGGTTTATCTTCCTCGCTATGCGGTCCTTACCATCCGTTACGCGCTTCAAATCGTGTTCCGGTCTTGCCGTCAAAGAGATGAATCAGGCCAGGCGCGGCAGAGAGCCGTATGGATTCGCCCGGTGTTAAGGCATGGCGTTCGCGGAAATTGGCGACGATCTCGTCGCCGCCGGCGGTGCGGCCGATGATCTGCACTTCCGACCCGGTCGGCTCGACCACCGCGACGGTGACTGGAATGGCTTGGTCTGACGATAGCCGCAAATGCTCGGGCCGTATTCCCAGCACCACCGGATGACCGTTGCCAACGGCCGGCGCGCCGGCCAGCGGCACGGAAATTCCCCCGGCGCCGCGAAAGGACGGAGACCCGTCGGTGACGATCTCGCCCTTTATCAGGTTCATGGCGGGCGAGCCGATGAAACTGGCGACGAAGAGATTGTTTGGCCTGTCGTAGAGCTCCAGCGGCGGTCCGATCTGTTCGACGATGCCGTCATGCATGACGACGATCTTGTCGGCCATGGTCATGGCCTCGATCTGGTCGTGGGTGACATAGACTGTGGTCGTCTTGAGCCGCTGGTGCAGTTCCTTGATCTCGGCGCGCATCTGCACCCTGAGCTTGGCGTCGAGATTGGAGAGCGGTTCGTCGAACAGGAAAACCTGTGGATCGCGCACGATCGCCCGGCCCATGGCGACGCGCTGGCGCTGGCCGCCGGAAAGCTGGCGCGGATATCGCGTCAGCAATGGCACCAGCCCGAGGATTTCGGCGGCGCGCTGAATGCTGGTAGCGCAATCGGCCTTCGAAACACCTTTGAGCATGAGCGAGAACGCCATGTTCTCGGCGACCGTCATGTGCGGGTAGAGCGCGTAGTTCTGGAACACCATGGCAACGTCGCGCTCTTTCGGCGCAACGTTGTTGACGACCCGATCCCCGATCGCGATCTCGCCCCGAGAAATCTTTTCCAGGCCGGCGATCATCCTGAGAAGGGTCGATTTTCCGCAACCCGACGGGCCGACCAGCGTGACGAATTCGCCGTCGTCGATATCCACACTGACGCCATGCAGGACCTCGACGGTCCCGAACGATTTGTAAACATCGCCGATCGCGACAGACGCCATCGATCTCCTCCCGAATGCTTCTTGCGACGCCCCGAAGGAAACCGCTCCTCTCCCGCCTCGCGACCGTCTCCCATTCCCCCAACAGGTCGCGTGACGATCAGACGGTAGCGCTACCAAGCCTGCCTGTAAAGCGGCCATGCGGCCGGTGCTCTTGTCATTCGGAACACCGGGGCAATGACCGGTTCGCCGGCAAACTACCCCCCATTCACAAAAGCCAGCACCAGCTTCTGCAGGTTTCCGCCGGGGCCGAATTCGACCCGGTCGAAGTCGCGGCTCGCCTGCCGCTGAGCCAGCGAGATCTGGGCGAGTTGCCTCGTCAGCTCGGTTCTGATCTTGCTGCAGGCGGGGTCATCAGTAACGGTCAGGCCGACGCTCACCGCCTCGATCTTGCGCACCATCTCGGCGATGGCTGCGCCATGCACTCTCTCGTGGGCGGCGAGCCCGGCGATGAACACCGTCCAGTTCTTCTGGACGGAAGCCGGCAACGGTTCGGCCGGCTTCGGCAAGGTGTAGGTGATGATCAGTTTCGGGCGCGCCGATTTGAGCACGCAGGCGTCGCCTTGCGGCCTGTAGTCCCTGGTCCAGGTCAGCTTGAAATTGGTGTGCGCAATGACCCGACCCTTGCCGAGCAAGGGGCCGGCTTCGCCGATCGCGGCATAGAGTTCCGGGCCGGTCCGCCCTGCGATGGCGTAGGTCTCGACCTTTTCGACCGGCTTCCAGTCGGCGCGTGCCGGCGACGCCAGCAGGGAGGCCGCGAACAGGAGAAAGAACATGGCTGGTTTCATGGAAACGTCAGAGACACTGGGCTGAGGCAAAGATCAACCCGGCGCAATGCACTCAGGTCCCACGGCAGGCCGCGTCATAGTCGGCCAGCACCTGATCGACAGCTTCGAGAAGGATAGCCTCGGGATTGCCCGCCGGCCCGAGTTCGGCCGGCAGCGCCGGCAGGAATTGCCGCATCAGCGTTTCGGGAATGGCAACGTCGTCCAGCGCCTTGCGCAGGCGCTCGACGGCCGCGACAGCGGTGGGGTTGCTCCAATAATAGCGGATGCGGTCGCTGTAGCTGTAATGCCGCTGCACATATAGCTCTGCTTCATTGCCATGATAGTGGCTGTGCCAATGGCCGGGGGCTGCCAGCATCGCGCTTTCCATGGTCCGGGCGAGCGACCGGTCGCCATAGTCCCTGGCCATTTCGGAGGCGATCAGGTCGAGCCCGTAAAGCGCCTCGCGCAAGACGAAGGTCAGGCCGGGGCCGACCTTGAGGATAGGAAAGCCGTTTGCGACCAGCGCGGTCAAAGCCGCACGGGTCTGGTAGTCGGTCGAATGCGCCTCGTAGACGAGCGACGGCTGCTCATCGAGCAAGCCGGTCAGGCCCTTGGATTTTTCGGGCGCGTAGGCGACGACATTCTGGCTGCCGAATTCCACGCCCGGCTGCACCACCACGGCCATGACGCGGCCGAACGCCTCGGTCAGGCCTTCGCGGGCAAAGATCTCCCGGTGAACCTCGATCGTGCGCCGCGCCGCCGCCGCCTCGGTCGGCTTCAACTCGCTGATCGCATGGTCGACGCCGCCGGGGGCGGGAACTTCGGTGCCGATGATGTAGACCGGCAAGGTGCTGCCTGCGGCGTGCGCGCCCGTTTCGGCCGCCTTTGCCAGCCGCGCCGCCCGGGTGGCGATGGTCTCGTCGTCAAGCGCCGCCGGCTCGCCGGCGCAGCCCATCGATGCGTCGAGATGGATCTTGGTGAAGCCGGCCGCGATATAGGCGCCGACCATGGCCTCGGCCTTGTCCATCGCCTGCGCCGCCGGCTCTGCGCGCCACGGGTTCGGTCCCAGATGGTCGCCGCCGAAGATGATACGCGAGGCTTCCAGCCCCTCGCGGCAGGCTATCTCCAGCACGAAGGCGACGAACAGCGCCGGGGTCATTCCGGTATAGCCGCCGAACTGGTTGACCTGATTGCAGGTTGCCTCAATCAGCAGGTTTTTCTCCCTGTCGGCAACGGCGCGCCTGATCGCCGTCTGGATCACCAGCGGATGCGCGGAGCAGATCGAGGTGATGCCGTAGGGCGAGCCGTTTTTGCGCGCGCTGGCGAGGCCTGCAAGCGGGTTGGCGCTCATGTCCGTCTCGCTGTTCCCTTGATGAATTGATCGAGTCCGTCGAAGCTGGTGACGCCCTCCATCGGGCCGCGCCGGGTGACGTTGCGGGCGCCGGCGGCATTGGCATAAAGCAGCGCCTTGCCGGGCTCCATCCCCTGGCGGCGGCAGGTCAGGTAGGTGGCGCCGAAACAATCGCCGGCGCCCGTGGGGTCGACTTCCTCGACCTGAAAACCGGCGCAGTCGATCCTGGCGCCGTCGGCGCCGAACCAGGAAGAGCCGTCAGCACCGCGCTTCAGCACGATCTCGCCGACGCCCCTGGCAAACAGCGCCGCCACCGCCCGGTGCTCGTCATCGACGCCCGCCGTAGCGAGCAATTCGTCGCCGGACGGCAGCAGCAGGTCGGCATCGTCGATGAGTGCGGAAAACAGTGCGCCGTCGGAGCCGTCGATCAGCTCCTTGCGCACATTCGGGTCGAATGAGGTCGAGCCGCCGCGGGCACGAACCGCCTGCACTGCGTAGCTGACGATCTCCTTCAGCCCTGCCACCGACAGCGTCGATCCCATGATATGCAGATGGCCGGCCCTGTCCGCCAGCAGGCGCGCAGCAGTGGTCAGGTGGATCTGCCCGGCGGCGGATTCGGCGATGTTGTAGACGAAGTCCCTGATACCATCGGGCCGGTAGCGCACGAAGGCGCATCCCGTCGGGAAGCGGTCGCTGATATCGACGGCTGAGACGTCGACGCCGTCGCGCTCCAGCCTGTCCAGGTTGAGCGTGCCGAAATCGTCGCGGCCGACGCAGCCGATAATGCCGGCGCCGCCTCCCAGCCGGGCGACCTGATCGATGAAGATCGCCGGCGCACCGCTGGGGAATGGCCCGACAAGCGATTGCGGCTCGAGGAAGCCGAAACCCCGTTCCGTCGCCATGATCTCGACCAGGATTTCGCCGGCGACAATCGTTGGCCCCACGGCCTCGGCGGCGATCTCGCTTCGGCGCGAAAGGCTCATGCTTGCGATTCCTCTCACACGCAAACTGATTGCTTGCCCGCGCAGTTATCCGACGCAAGTGTTTATCGGGTAAATCGCACATACAGCGGTCAATAAAACTCTACATGCGTATAGTTTATCTGTTTCCGCGCGTACACATTGCAGGATTCAGGTGGCTGGTATCGTGGCACCGTGCAAATCAGGCGTCGACCGCAGCGAAAGGACAGCCATGCTCACGCTTCATGATTATTTGCCGTCGCAAAACGGTTGGAAGGCGAGGGTCGTGCTCGGCCTGCTCAACATTCCCTATGAAAGCCGCCTGGTGTCGATTTTCGAGGGCGAGAGCCACACCGACGCCTTCCTGAAGCTCAACCCGGCCGGCGCCGTTCCTGTGCTCGAACTCGAGGATGGCCGTGCGATCGCCGAATCGAATGCGATCCTCATTTATCTCGCCGAAGGCACGCCCTTGCTGCCGGCGGATCGCTATGTCAGCGCGAAAGTTATGCAATGGCTGTTCTTCGAACAGTACCATGTCGAGCCGGTCATCGGCTCCCTGCGCTTCTGGACGCTGGCCGGAAGGCTGGAGCGCAACCAGGCGACGCTTCCGGCCAAGCGCGAAGCCGGCGCCCGCACGCTGGCAGCGCTGGAGCGCAGCCTGAACGACACGCCGTTCCTTTGTCGGCGACATGCTCACCATCGCCGACATTGCTGTCTATGCCTACGGCCACCGTGCCGAAGATTGCGGCTTTGCGCTGGCGGCTTATCCGGCGGTTCGTGCCTGGACGGGCCGGGTACGCGACGCCATCGGTCCCGGCTATCCCGTGCATCTCTACAGCATCGATCGGCATTCGGCTGCTTGAAGGCAAAAGGCGCGTTCACCTTGCTTAGTCGAAAAGAAGACCCAGATTCTGCTTTGTCGGCGGCTTTCGCTCGCAATCCGTTGACTGGATGGCCGGATCCCGGCGTCAACTCGACGACCTGCCGGCACTTAGCATGGAGGTGACCATGACACGCGACGACATCATTTCGGTGTTGGGGCCGGTAGACGAGGCGGTCATAGCCGACATCGCGCTGACCGGCGCCACCCTTCAAGAACTGCGCGAGGCGTTCGCCTGGCTCGGTGCCGACGAGGCGCTGGTCAACGAGGGCCGCCCCTTGCCGGGAACGAAGGTGGCGCGGCTGATCGAAATTCTCGATATGCCGGACGACGAGGACGGCCGGCAAGCGGCGGCGCAGTAGGCTGTAGGCGTAGGGTATCGGTCTGCGCCACCTTATTCCCTATTCCCTACGGCCTATTCCCTCCCCTTACGCCCTCGACAGCAGCCGGCGCATGATCAGCGAGGCGTGGCCGCCAACGCCGTGCGCGGCCGGGCGGCGCTCGACCACTTCGAAACCGTGCTTGCGATAGAAGGCGATCGCCCGGTCGTTGCCCTCGATCACTTCCAGCGCAATGCTGGGGATGCCGGCATGCGCGACAAGCACCGCGTGCAGCAGGTCGGTGGCGAGCCCGCTGCCGAACTCTGTCTTGTCGATGTGCAGCCGGTCGAGCAGGACATCGCCACGATCGTCCATCGCCGCCATCGCGTAGCCGGCGATCGAACCGTCCGGCCGTTCGGCCACGAACGACATCTTGTTGTCGTCCCCAAGTTCCTCTGCCAGCCGCTCGGGCGCATGCTTGTCGTCCGAGAGCCGCGCGGTATTTTCAGGTCCCAGGATCGACGAATAGGTGCGCCGCCAAGACTCTCCCAGCAGCCGCGATACCGACGCTACATCGTTCTCTGCCATCGCCCTGATCTGAACCATGGCCGATCCCTTACCGCCTTACCCGCGACTTCAGCCAACGATCGAAGGCCACGGCCAGGATCAGGATCAGGCCGATGACGATGCTTTGTGTGTAGGACGAGACATTGTTGAACTGCAGCCCGTTTTGCAGCACGCCGATCAGCGCTGCGCCCACCACCGTGCCGCCGACCGAGCCGATGCCGCCGAATAGCGAGGTACCGCCGATGACCACGGCGGAAATCACCGTAAGTTCGTAGCCGATGCCGGCTACGGCTTCGGAGGAGTTGAGCCGTGCTGACAAAACGAAGGCCGCCAGCCCGGCGAAGAAGCCGACGATGACATAGACCGAGATCAGAATGCGGTCGACGCGCAGGCCCGAAAGGCGCGCGGCCTCGGCATTGCCGCCGACGGCATAGACGGCGCGGCCGTAGCGCGTATAGCGCAGCACGATGTGGCACAGGATGGCCGCCACCGCGAAGATGATCGCCGGCACCGGCACCGGTCCGATGAGCCCGGTGCCGAACCAGCGCATCGAGGCGTCGAAACCGGAGATCGGTCCACCATTGGAGATGGTCAGCGTCAGGCCGCGAAACACTGTGAGACCACCCAGCGTGACGACGAAGGGCGGCACTTTCAGCCTGGTGATGGCAAAGCCCTGGACGCCGCCGGCCAGCGCCCCGACGATGACGGCGGCAAGCAAGGCGGCGAACCAGCCATATCCTTGCGTGCCCGTGGTCGACAGCGACAGCGTGTTGGCGGTGCCGCCCTTGGCCACCACCGCCGCCACCATGCCGCAGAAGGCGAGCAGTGAGCCGACCGACAGGTCGATGCCGGCAGTGAGGATGACGAAAGTCATGCCGAGCGCGATCAGCCCGGTGATCGAGATCTGCCTCAAAATGTTGAACAGGTTGATTGGATCGATGAAGCTCGGCTTCAGCACGGTGAAGATGACGATCAACACCGCCAGGAACATCAGCGGCCCAAAACTCATCAGAAGCCGCGCGATGTTGATGCCGCTGCGCTGGGTCTGTTCGGTGGTGCTGGTCATTGCGTTGCGTCCTGCTTGCGGTCGAGCGCCATCAGTTCCATCAGTTTTTCCTCGGTCGCTTCGATGCCCGGCATTTCGCCGGTGATACGGCCGCGCCGCATCGTAACGATGCGATCCGACACTGCCAGCACCTCCGGCAGCTCCGACGAGATCATCATGATGGCGATGCCGCGCGCAGCCAACTGGACCAGGATCTGGTGCACTTCGGCCTTGGCGCCGACATCGACGCCGCGCGTCGGCTCGTCGACGATCAGTACTTTCGGGTCGCGCGCCAGCCAGCGGGCCAGGATCACCTTTTGCTGGTTGCCGCCGGACAGCCCCTCGATCGCCTGCTCGGGCGAAGCCATGCGGATCGACAGTGCCTTGCGATAGCCGGCCAGCGCCTCGCGCTCGCGCCGTTCGGCCATGAAGCCGGCGCCATTGCTGTAGCGGCCGAGCGAGGCGATGGAGAAATTGTTGAGAATGCCAAGTGCTGCAAAAATCGCCTGGTGCTTGCGGTCTTCCGGCACCAGCCCGATGCCGAGTTTGATGGCGTCGGCGGGGGAGGCCGGGGCGATCGGCTTGCCGTCCAGCGTGATGTTACCCGCCGCGATGCGGTCGGCGCCGAAAATGGCGCGGGCAAGCTCGGTGCGGCCGGAACCGACGAGACCGGCAACGCCGAGGATTTCGCCGGCCTTCACATCGAGGTCGACGCCTTCGAGCACGATGGCGTGCGGCGCCAGCGGATCGCGCACCGTTCGCAAGCCTCGCACCGAGAGCCGGACCTCGCCGGCGACGTCGCGCTGCGTCGGCCGCGCGTAGAGTTCGGAGGCGGCGCGGCCGACCATCTTCTCGATGATCTTCGGAATCTGGATGGGCCGGCCGTCGCGGTCGAGATGACCGGCCAGCCTGCCGTCCCGCAGCACGGTCATGCGGTCGCAAATGGCGGACGCTTCTTCCAGCCGGTGGGTGACGAACATGATGGCGACACCGTCCTTGCGCAGCCTGTCCATGATCGACATCAGTTTCTGCACCTCGGTCTCGGTCAGCGCCGAGGTCGGCTCGTCCATGATGATCAGGCGGCTTTCCAGCGACAGAGCGCGGGCGATTTCGACCAGCTGCTGTTCGGCTACCGACAGCGAGGACACCGGCGTCGCCGGATCGATGTCGAGACCGACGCGGGCGATGATCGCGCGCGAGGCGTCCTCCATCCTGCGCCAGCTGACCAGCCCGAGCGGCCCGAGCGGCGCGCGGCCGATGAAAATGTTTTCCGCAACCGTCAGCGTCGGGATCAGGCTCAGTTCCTGATAGATGGTGACGATGCCATGCCGCTTCGCATCCTGCGGACTGGACGGCGCGTAGTCGGCGCCGTCGAAGACGATGCGGCCGCTTGACGGCGGCATCACGCCGGACAGGATTTTCAACAGCGTCGACTTGCCGGCGCCGTTCTCGCCGAGCAGGCCAAGGATCTCACTGGGCCGCACCTCGAGCGAAACGTCGATGAGCGCGGTGACGCCGGAAAAATGCTTGGTCACGCCTTCGACGGAAAGGAGCGGGGGCGATGATGCGGTGGGTTCAACGGCGGACAAGCATTGCTCCCGGATTGCGATAGGCAGCGGGACAGCGCCCCCCTCTGTCCTGCCGGACATCTCCCCCACACGGGGGGAGATCAGCAGTTTTGCCGGCAGCACTATTTCTATAACGTTGGCGATTGGCGAAAGCAGACGTGACGGCCAATCTCCCCCCAAGTGAGGGCGATGTCCGGCAGGACAGAGGGGGGCGCGACAGAGCGCGACCTCCACCCGTCATGGGCCCTACTTTCACTTCGTCTCGTTCAACCTCTCCGCCTTGTCGAGATTGTCCTTGCCGATGACGATCGGCGTCAACAGCACCAGCTTCTCCTTCGGCTCGGTCTTGTCCCTGGCGAAGGCGACCGCGATCTGCACCGCCTTGCGCGACTGTTCGCCGGGGAACTGCTCGACCGTGCCGGCGAGCTTGCCGTCGCGCACGGCGACCAGCGCTTCCGGCAGCGCGTCGAAGCCGTAGATCTTGACGTCGGTGAAGTTGCGCGCGGCACAGGCTTCGAGCGCGCCGAGCGCCATGTCGTCATTGGCGCAGATGATGGCGTCCGGCTTGCCGTTGGCGGCAAGCCCGGCCTCGGTCACCGACAGCGCTTCGGCGCGGGCGAAATTAGCGGTCTGCTCGAAGATGATCTGGTACTTGTCCTTGAGCGGATCGAGCACATTGTGGACGCCTTTGTTGCGGTCGATCGCGGGCCCGGCACCCGGCTGGCCCTGCAAATGGAACAGCTTGGCGCCGTTCGGGAACGCCGCCACCATGGCCTGCGCCTCGGCTTCGCCACCCTTGACGTTGTCGGCGCCGACATGGGCGAGAATGCCCTCGACGCCGTCGACGCGGCGGTCGATCGTCACCACCGGAACGCCGGCCTTGACCGCTTCCTCGATCGCCGGCGCCAGCGCGTTGACGTCAAGCGGCGAAATCACGATGGCGTTGACCTTCTGCACAAGTGCGGCCTCGATGTCGGCGGTCTGCTTCGGCGCCGAGTTCTGGCCGTCGCTCTCGGTCAGATTGACGCCTTGCGCCTGCGCCTCCGCCTTGATCTCGTTCAGCATGTGCACAAAGAACGGAAAGCCGAGATTGGGCACCGAGCCCAATATGGTCAATTTGTCGGCGGCAAAGGCCATGGGCGCGGCCAGCGCCATGGCGCCGGTCGCCACGGTCGACAACAGGAATTCGCGTCTGTTCATCAGATATCCTCCACATGAACGCAGGAGCCCGAAACCGGGAGCGGCTCGGGACGGTCCTTGCGTCAATTCAAAAATGGAGTGTCCTGTGACCGCCCCGAGGGGACGCGAGGCGCTCCAGCCGGTCCGCCGCAACGTTCTCCTCCGCACGGCGCCGACCCGAGGATGCTAGCCAAGGAAAATCGATTACGCAAGGTGAGGCGAGGGGCTGAAACTGCTAATCTCCCCCCTTGTGGGGGAGATGTCCGGCAGGACAGAGGGGGGCGCTGTCCCGCCGACATTGGCCAATTTCACTTACATCTTTGAGCTAACCTCTACGCAGAATACTTGATGCGGGCGATCCTTCGCGCCCCCCTCTGCCTTGCCAGGCATCTCCCCCACGAGGGGGGAGATTGGCAGCTTAGACGCCTCTACCTGTCGATCGTTGTCATCACCCGCTCATTGTAGCGCGGCCCTGAGACCTTGCCCGGCGCAAGGGCTGCGTCGAGCGCAGCTATCTCGGCCGCGTCGAGCGTGATCGCGGCCGCAGCAACATTTTCTTCGAGATACTTGCGCCGCTTTGTCCCCGGGATCGGCACGATGTCAATGCGGAAACCGTCGCCCTTGCCGAGCACCCAGGCCAGCGCGATCTGTGCGGGCTTTGCCCCTTTGGCCGCGGCCACCTCCTGCACCGCAGCCGCAGCCGCGACATTGGCGTCATAGTTGGCGCCCTGATAGCGGGGGTCGCCGCGGCGGAAATCGCCTTCCGGATAATCCTCGGCGCGCTTGACGTCGCCGGCGAGGAAACCGCGGCCGAGCGGCGCGAACGGCACCAGGCCGATGCCGAGCTTTTTGAGCAGCGGGATGATCTCCGGCTCCAGATTGCGCTCCCAAAGCGAATACTCGCTCTGCAGCGCCGAGACAGGGTGCACGGCATGCGCACGGCCGATATTCGCCGCGCCCGCTTCCGACAGGCCGAAGAAGCGCACCTTGCCATCGGCAACCAGCCGGCCGACCGTGCCGGCGACGTCTTCCATCGGCACCGCCGGATCGACGCGATGCTGGTAGTAAAGGTCGATATGGTCGGTGCCGAGCCGCTTCAGCGAGCCCTCCAGCGCCTCGCGGATATGGTCGGGCCGGCTGTCACGCTCCGTGCCGACCTGTCTGCCGTTTTCGATGCGGAAGCCGAATTTGGTGGCAAGGGTCACCTCATCGCGCCGGCCCTTCAGCGCCCGCCCGAGCAGTTCTTCATTGGCATAAGCGCCGTAGACTTCCGCCGTGTCGAGGAAGGTACAGCCGAGTTCGATGGCTCGGTGCAGGGTGGCGATCGATTCCGCCTCGTCGGCAGGGCCGTAGGACTGGCTCATGCCCATGCAGCCGAGGCCGATCACCGAGACCTGCAGCCCCTGGCTGCCGAGTTTGCGGGTGCTGAGGGTCATTGCCGTTCTCCTTGGGGCTGAGGAAAACTATAGCGGCCGCTCCTCCAGTTTCCATAGCTGTTCGGCGGAAGAACAGCGCTTCCCTTGACAAAACCCAGCCGCAAGCGCCTTTGCTGGCGGCCATTGGGGGCCATGGGGATACCAATGAAGAAGATCTACGAGAAGCCGACGCGGAACCGGCGTCAGCAGCTCTCGCGCGTCACCGCGCTCATAATTCCTTCGGACCACTAACCGAATATTGTCGTCGCCATTGCAAAGCCCACTGCCGAGGCGCAGCGGTTTTTTGCTGCCGCCGGATCGTAGCGCTGCCAGAAGCAGGCGGTCAAAATTGACAGAGCAGCCGATCTCCAGCATCCTTATGCCGCCGCCATGTCTTGCGGTCTTGTGTATGAGTGAGCCATGGCCAGTTCCGTCACCAGCCAGAATTCCAAGCGCGCCGCGGTGCGCAAGGCGCTCGACCGCCACAAGGTCTACGTCACCGCGCAAAGCTTTTCCGGCGGCGTCTACTCGGCCCGCGTGCTGGTCGACGGCGAGGCCTACTGGGTCGACGAGTTCCGGCTGAGCCAGCTCCAGCAAGGGCTGTCCCCGGCCGAGCTAGACCTGACGCCGGCCACCGACGATTGAGTGTGAACGCCGTTCCTTCGCACCGCGCTGGGAAATTTGAAATGTTGGCGGGACAGCACTGTGCAGGAACGCTGCGCAGGGAAGGTTCGTCCGCCGCCGCCGCTCCCGCCTGACCCATGCCAACCCCGCCAACACTCAAGGCCTATCGCGCCAAGCGCGAATTTACGAAGACGCCGGAACCGGCGGGCGGGCTCATTTCAGGCGACGGCAACCGCTTCGTCGTCCACAAGCATCACGCCACCGCCGACCATTACGATTTGCGCCTGCAGGTCGGCGGCGTGCTGAAAAGCTGGGCGGTGCCGCGCGGGCCCTCGCTCAACCCGGCCGACAAGCGGCTCGCAGTTGAGACCGAGGACCATCCGCTCGAATATATCGACTTCGAGGGCGTCATTCCTGAAGGCGAATATGGCGGCGGGCCGATGATCGTCTGGGACACCGGCACGTGGGCGCCGATGGACGATGTCGACAAGAGCCTGCGCACCGGCGCCTTCAAGTTCCGGCTGGCCGGCGACAAGTTGAATGGCGGCTGGATGCTGACCCGTCTGAAGCCCAAGCCCGGCGAAGACAGCGAGAAGAAAAACTGGCTGCTGTTCAAGGAGCGCGATCTCGCCGCCGATACCGGCCTCGACATCCTGGAAGCGCGGCCGGAAAGCGTGAAGTCCGGCAAGCGCATCGAGGAGCTGGTGGCGCCGCCGAAAAAGCCGGCCCGCCTGCCCCCCAAACCCGGCGCGCTGAAACCCGGTGCGTTGCCCGGTGCGGTCAGGGGCGATCCGCCGTCGCGCATCGAGCCGCAGCTCGCCACGCAGGTGCCGAAGCCACCGGGTGGGCCAGTGGAAGACACAGGTGAACTCTGGCTCCATGAAATAAAATTCGACGGCTATCGTACCATGGCGCATGTCGGAGATGGCGAGGTCAGGTTGATCACCCGCGGCGGCATCGACTGGACGAAGCGTTACGGCGACCTGCCGCAAGCCTTTTCCCGGCTACCGCTCAGCCAGGCGATCATCGACGGCGAGATCATGGTGCTGGACGAGAAGGGCTTCTCGCGTTTCGCGCTGCTGCAGGATGCGCTGTCGGCGGGTGCGGGCAGCAAGCTCCATTTCTATGCCTTCGACCTGCTGCATCTCGACGGCTGGGACCTCCGCAAGGCGCCGCTCGCAAACCGCAAGGCCCTGCTCGCCGAACTGCTAGCCGGGCAGGGCGCTACCTCCGCCATCCAGCTGAGCGACCATGTCGAAGGCGACGGACAGGGGCTGTACGATCAGGCCTCGATCCTTGGGCTGGAAGGCGTCGTCTCCAAGCGCGCCAACGCCATCTACCAGAGCGGCCGCACCAAGAGCTGGACCAAGGTCAAGGCGCTGGAGACCGGCGATTTCATCATCGCCGGCTACACCGTCTCCGACGCGGCCGAAGGACTGGCGGCACTCGGCATGGCTGAATTCGCGGATGGCGAACTGCACTATCGCGGCAAGGTTGGCACCGGCTTCGATGCCGCTACGGCGGGCGACTTGCTGGCCCGGCTGCAGCCGCTGCGCGACGGCGCGACAGCACCCGAGGGTGTGCCGCGCGAGATCATGCGCGAGATGAAATGGGTGCGGCCGATGCTGTCGGCCCGCATCCACTACGCCAACCGCACGGCGGACAATTCGCTGCGCCACGGTGTATTTCGCGGCCTCAGGGATGTCGGCCTGTCGACGCCGGTGTCGCCGAAGCGCAAGCGGCTGATCGCCGAAGCCGATCTCGCCACCATCTGGGTGACCAATCCGGAGCGGCGGCTGTTCGGCAAGACCGGCCCGACCAAACTCGACATCGCCGTCTATTACGCGCTGGTCGGCGATTTCATGCTGCCGCATATCATGGGCCGCCCGGTGTCGCTGGTGCGCTGCCCGACGGGCCTGCCGAAGGACTGCTTCTTCCAGCGCCACGCCTTCACCGGCATGCCGCCGTCGGTGGTCACTTTTGATGCCACCAACTCCGAAGGTGAAACCAAATCCTATCTGTCGGTCGAGGGAGCAAAAGGTTATCTGGCACTGGCGCAGTTCGGCGTCGTCGAGTTCCACACCTGGGGCACGCATCGCTTGAGCCTCGACAAGCCCGACCAGATCGTTTTCGATCTCGATCCGGGTGAGGGCATCGCCTGGCGCGAAGTGGTCGAGGCCGCCGTCCACATAAAGGGCGAACTGGAACGGCTCGGCCTGGTGCCGTTCGCCAAGACATCCGGCGGCAGCGGCATCCACATAACCGTGCCGGTGACGCAAAAGCAGAACTGGAAGAAGCTGCACCAGGCGACCAGCGCCATCTCCACGCTTCTGGCGGCCACCGCGCCCGACACTTTCACCACCACAATGGGCAAGGAAAACCGCAAGCGCCGCATCTTCATCGACTACCACCGCAACGCCCGCGGCCACACCTCCGCGGCGCCTTATTCGCTGCGCGCTCGCACCAACCTGCCGGCCTCGACGCCGGTGAGTTGGGCAGACCTTGAGACGATCGATGCGCCGCAGGATCTGAACTATTCGTCCTTGCCGGGGCTGTTGGCGACGTCGGGCGATCCCTGGGCGGACATGGAGGATTTCGCGAGAGATTTGCCGGTGTTTAAATAAGGTTCCTCGCCCCATTTCATGGGGGCGAGGAACCCAAGTCCATCGACGCTTCGGACAATTTGAATTATTCTCGACCTTGGACCTCCAAGGCGACTGGAAGATTTCGCTAGGGATTTGCCTGTATCGTGCGGGGTCGGTGTAGGATTTCCTCGGCGCCAATCGTCCTACGGACGAAAGCGCTGCAGTGTTGTCAGTGCGTGGCCGCGTAGGAGAGTATCATGGCGCCCAGGGCAAGTTGGAAAGGTTACCTCAAGCTCAGCCTCGTCAGCTGTCCGGTCCGGCTCTATCCGGCAACGACGACCAGCGAGCGCATATCGTTCAACCAATTGCACAAGAAGACCCACAACCGCATCAACATGAAGCCGGTCGACCCTGAACTCGGCCTCGTCGAGCGCGCGGACCTGGTCAAGGGTTACGAATACGAGGACAAGCAGTACATCATCATCGATGAGGCCGACCTCGAAGCAGTGCGTATCGAATCCAACCACACGATGAACATCGAGGCCTTCGTCGACGAAGACGAGGTCGACGTCATCTATCAGGATGCGCCGTATTACATGGCCCCGGATGGCGCCATGGCGGAGGAAACTTTTGCCGTGCTGCGCGAAGCCATGCGCAAATCCGGCAAGCTGGCCATTGCCCGCCTTGTCCTGTCCAGCCGCGAGCGCGTGGTGACGATCGGCGCGCGCGAGAACGGCATGTTCGTCTGCACCTTGAGGAACCCGAACGAAGTGCGCGGCACGGCTGAATATTTCGGCAACATCCCGGCCGGCAAGCCGGATCCCGAAATGCTGCAATTGGCCGAAGCGCTGATCAAGCAGAAGGAAACCACCTTCGATCCGAAGAATTATGAGGACCGCTACGAGATCGCGCTGATGACGATGATCCGCGAGAAACTGAAGGGCCATAAGCCGATCATTGCGGCGGCGCCCGAGCGTGGCAATGTCATCAACCTCATGGACGCGTTGAAGGCGAGCCTGTCGCAATCAGCCAAGCCGCCGGCCAAGTCGAAGAGCAAGGCCGACGACGCTGAAAAACCTGCCGCCAAGGGCAAGGCGGGTGCGGCCAAGGAAAACCCGTTGAAGGCCAATCTGCTCAAGGCCGTCGGCAAGAGCAAGGGGTGACGGCGCCGACCGGTATAATCCCGGGCGCCGTCTTCGGCGCCATCGGCGCGCTGGCGGCATTTCCGCTGCGGCTTGCCGCGCGCGAGGTCGAGCGCCGGCACGGCCAATTGCGGCGCGGCGTTACCCGACGCACGACGCATGTCGTGTTCGGGCGCACGCTGCTTGCCAAGGCCGGCTTGGCGAAAGCCGGTGATGCCGAGATCGAACGCCGCGTCGCGGCCGAGCGCGCCGCGGGCCGCACGCTCCTTAGCGAAAATGGCTTCCTGCGCCTGCTCGGTCTGATGAAGGCGCCGGAGGCGTCTTCGCTATCCCGGCAGTCGCTCGTCGACCAGTCAAAACTGTCGGGCGCCGATCTCGACCTGCTCAGCCTCTTCGACGCCTTCGAGCATGATGGCGAACCCTACTCGTTCCGCGATCTGATCCTTGCCCGCAAATATGCCGGGCTGGTCGCCGGCGGCGCATCCTGGGGCGCGATCGCGCGCTCCGTGCATCGCTCCGGTCCGGTCGCCTCGCTCACCGCCAAATCGCTCAATGTCGGCTCGCAGCATGGGAGGCCCGATGCGATCTATCTCGAAGGCGGCCAGAGCGAACTCGACGGCCAGCTGCTGTTCGATCTCGGCAGTGCAGCCGGCGACGACACGCTGGAAGAATTGTTCGCCGAGGCTGAAAGCGCGGAAGAGGAGGGCCGGCAAGACGATGCCGCGGCGCTCTACCAACGCTGCCTCAGCATCGATCCGAGCGACGCCATCGCCGCGTTCAACCGCGCCAATTGCTTGCGTGGCGCCGGTCGCGTGGCCGACGCGGCGCATGATTATGCAAGAGCGATCAAGCTCGATCCGGCGTTCGTCGAGGCCTGGTTCAACCTCGCCGGGCTGATGAGCGACGAAGGCAAGATCGCCTCGGCGCGCCGGCATCTGGTCAAGGCCATCGCGCTCGACAAGAGCTACGCCGATCCGGTGTTCAACCTTGCCCGGCTGGAGTTCGACGCCGGCAATCTGACCGAAGCCCGCCGCCACTGGGTGCGCTATCTCGAACTCGATGCTGACAGCGAATGGGCGCGCACTGCGCAAAAGGGGATACAGTTCGTCGATCTGCAGCTGGCGCGGACGGCGGGGTGAGATGTTGGCGCGCGAGCACCCCCCTCTGGCCTGCCGGCCATCTCCCCCTCAAGGGGGGAGATTGGGTGTCGCCATCGCTTTCGCCAATCACTATCGTCGCGAGGTCCATGAGGCGCTGAAACTGCCAATCTCCCCCCTTGAGGGGGAGATGTCCGGCAGGACAGAGGGGGGAGCGAAGGAACTCGGCCTTTACCGGCAGCGCACCCCATGACCACCTTCCTCTTCGACGGCTTTGACACAGCCCCCCTCACCATCCTGCTGGCCCACGGCGCCGGCGCGTCGATGGATTCGCCTTCGATGACCGCCACGGCCAAGGCGCTGGCCGCGGCCGGCTTCCAGGTCGCGCGCTTTGAATTCCACTATATGGCGGCCCGCCGCTATGGTCAGCGCAAGCCGCCGCCGCGCGCCGAGACGGTCAACCCGGAATACATAAAGGCCATCGCCGATCTGAGAGCCGTGGGCGTCACCGGGCCGCTCATCATCGGCGGCAAGTCGATGGGCGGGCGCGTCGCCTCGATGGTTGCCGACGAGATGTTCGCCAAGGGCGAGATTTCGGGCCTCGTCTGCCTCGGCTATCCCTTTCATCCGCCGGCCAAGCCCGAGCAACTCAGGACAAAACATCTCGCCGACCTCAAGACGCCGACGCTGATCTTCCAGGGCACCCGCGACGAGTTCGGCACGAAAGAAGAGGTCGCGACCTACGGCCTTTCCAAAGCCATCGAGGTGATCTGGCTGGAGGATGGCGACCACGACCTGAAACCGCGCAAGAGCGTGTCGGGGTTTTCGGCGGCGGATCATCTGAAGACGCTGGCAGAGACGGCGAAGGCATGGGCGGCAGGCCTATCGGCTTCGTCATCCTAGGGCGGAGTAAGGAGCGAAGCGACGCGCGCAGACCCTAGCGAGGGGCGCCCTCGGCGTCAGAAAATGAAAATCGCCACCTTCAATATCAACAACGTCAACAGCCGGCTGCAAAACCTGCTGGCGTGGCTGGCGGCAGCCAAGCCCGATGTCGTCTGCCTGCAGGAGCTGAAGGCGCGCGACACGCAGTTTCCGCGCACGGCGCTTGCGGCGGCCGGCTATGGCGCGGTGTGGAAGGGCGAACCGACCTGGAACGGCGTCGCCATACTGGCGCGAGGATCCGAGCCGGTGCTGACCCGTGACGTCCTGCCCGGCGATACCGCCGACAAGCAGAGCCGCTACATCGAGGCGGCCGTGAACGGCATCGTCATCGCTTGTCTCTACGCGCCCAATGGTAACCCGCAGCCGGGGCCGAAATTCCAGTACAAGCTGGCCTGGCATGAAAGGCTGGAGGCGCATGCCGCAGAACTCTTCGACACCGGCCTGCCGGTGGCGCTGGTCGGCGACTACAACATCGTGCCCGAGCCGCGCGACATCTACGCCACCCGCTCCTATGACGACAACGCGCTGGTACAGCCGGAAAGCCGGGCGTCGTTCCAGCGTCTGCTCGAGCAGGGCTGGACCGATGCGCTGCGCAAGAAGCATCCGAAGGAAACGCTCTACACATTCTGGGATTATCGCCGCAACCGCTGGCCGCGCGATGCCGGGCTGCGGCTCGACCACATCTTGCTGTCGAAGAAACTGGCGCGCCGCCTCACCGCTGCCGGCATCGACCGCGATGTCAGAGGTGAGGACGGCGCCAGCGACCACGCGCCGGTATGGGTGGAATTGAAGTGAATTTGGCTGCGTGATCGCGCCCACTTTCGTGGGCGCAGTTTTGCGCTATTTGTTTCGCTGCGGCGGCCGCATGATGAGCAAGGTGCGGCACCGGAGGGGGAGTCCGATGGACAGGTTGGCCGAAAGGCTGTTTGCGCTTCCGCTGCTGGCGGCCGCTGTGGCTTGTCTGGTGCGGGCGTATCTCCTGCTCGGCGACAGAGATTTCAGCTGGAGCGGGATCG
The DNA here is from genome assembly GCF_040320535.1 of Mesorhizobium sp. M0676. NCBI lineage: Bacteria > Pseudomonadati > Pseudomonadota > Alphaproteobacteria > Hyphomicrobiales > Phyllobacteriaceae > Mesorhizobium > Mesorhizobium sp. M0676. The sequence continues at coordinate 102,689 of NZ_JAMYPU010000010.1, read as the reverse complement.
ATCACATGCTGCACGGCCCGGCCACGCTGCGACCGGTGGTGTTCCTGACCGTCGGCGGGCTTTGCCTGCTTGGCGCCCTGTTGTTCTGGGCCGGACTGCTGCCGGGTCGGCGAAGCCAGCCTGCTGGAACGCCGCTTTTTGGCCGCGACGCCGAGATGGAATCCAAGGGTCGCCCGGGCTGGCGGCGCGCCTTCCTCATGTTGCCGGTGCTCGCCGTGTTGGCGCTGCTGGCCGACCACTTCCCTTGGGCGCGTGACGCCGGCCCGGGCGCTGAGGTCGTCGCCCCGAGGGAGCCCAAAGCCGAGCCGAAGGGCCAGGATATCGCCGGCGTCCCACCGGACCTGGCGACGCCGGCGGTTCCACCGAGTTCGCCGCCGCTCGCCACGCCTCCCGAGCCAACCCCGCCTGAGCAGGCTGCCAAACCGCCGGAGCCGGCGCAGCCTACGCCTCCGGCTGCTCCCCCTCGGCCGCCACAAGTCGCAGTCGCTCCGGCGACACCGCCACCGGAGACTGCTCCACCGCCGGCTCCGGCGACACCGCCACCGCAAACCGTCGCGCCGTTGCCGCCGCCTCCGCCGGCGCTGCCGACCGAGCCCGACGGCCATCGCGACGCCGTCGTCTGGCTCGCCGTCTCGGCCGATGGCCGCGACATCATGAGCGCCAGCACCGACCATATGATCAAGCTCTGGGACATCGCCGGCAAGCGGCTGATCCGCAACCTTGGTGAACACAAGGACATGGCGCGCACGGCGCTGTTCATGCCCGACGGCGCAACCGCGCTGACCGCCGGCGACGATGGCGAGATCGTGCTGCGAAAGCTTGCCGACAGCGCGGTGCTGCATGTCTTCTCGTCGGGCGCGAATGGCGGCGTGCGCAAGCTGGCGATCAGCCCGGACGGCAAGCGCGCCGTCAGTGGCCACGACACCGGCAACGTCATCGTCTGGGATCTCGTCAACAAATCGGTGCTGCATGTGATGACCGGACATGACTGGCCGATCAGCACGGTCGCAATCTCGCCCGACGGCACGCGCGCGCTCAGCGGCTCCATCGACGGCACGCTGAAATTCTGGGACGTCGAAAGCGGCAAGCAATTGCGAAGCTGGCACGGCCACGAGCAGGGCACTTACGGCGCTGTCTTCACCGCCGACGGCCATCATGTCGTCGCCGGCAGCGGCGACTACACGATCAAGCTCTGGGACCTCGACACGTTTAGGGAATTGCGCCGCTTCGAGGGCCACGAAGGCACAGTCTATACGCTGGCGCTGTCGGCCGACGGCAAGCGCCTGGCCTCCGGCTCGCTCGACGGCACGGCGCGGCTGTGGGATCTCGGCACTGGAGACCAGATCGCCATGTTCGACAGCCGCACCGGCCCGATCTACGCCGTTGCCTTCGCCACCGACGGCACACTGGTCACCGGCGGCGACGATCGCACCATCAGGAATTGGCCGGCGGCTGGCGGCGATGGCGAAATCCTGTTCGCCGGCGCACCGCAGTAGCGACATCAAATGCTTGGGTATTCCAGAACAGCCTGGCTTGCGCTATGGATTACTGGTGGCTGCAAATGGATTGGGGCCGGTGAGCAACAACGACTGGGCGCCCAAAGTGGATACACCTGTCTACAGCCCGCCCAAGTCGCGTCGCCGAGGGGTCCTTACCGTCGTTCTGGTGTTGCTGGCGGCTTTTGTGCTGCTCGGTCCTGGCCGAAATTACTATGTGCAGTGGTCAGCCATTAAGAAGATTCAAGCGGCTGTCCTGGCAAAGGATTATCGCGAGCAATTCCATCAGATCTCCGTGCTGGCCGACATGGGAAATGCTGACGCACAGTACAATCTGGGATTATTGTACTGGCGTGGCCAGGGTATTGCCCAAAATGACAGGCAGGCGACCTACTGGTGGGGCAAAGCAGCCGAGCAAGGAAATTCAGATGCGGCATCCTTGCTCGCCCAGGCCTATTCCCATGGCCGAGGTGTCGAAAGAAACGACCAACTGGCGTTAAAATTTGCCACACAGTCGGCCGACAAGAGCAACGCGAATGGTTACTATGCCATCGGCACCCTGTACGCGCAGGGCCAAGGTGTTCCGCAAAGCTATGAGCAAGCTCTCTCCTGGTGGCGCAAGGCAGCCGATGGCGGCAGTACCGAAGCTGCCTACTGCATCGGTCGATCCTATTATCTCGGTGAAGGCGTCGAGAAGGACGATCAGCTCGCCGTGATGTGGGTGCGAAAGGCGGTCGACATGGGTGAGCCGAATGCCCAGTCTTTGTTGGGCACGCTGTATTCGCTTGGTCACGGCGTCGGTCAGGATGACCGCCTGGCCTTCGAATGGTGGATGAAAGCCGCGATCGCCGGTGTGCCGGAAGCGCAATACTCATTAGCAAATGCGTATGAATTGGGAAAAGGCATCGGCAAGGACGACGCCCAGTCGTTCGCTTGGTTGGTCAAGGCGGCGGAACAGGACAATGTCCGGGCGCAGTCTGCGCTGGCCTTTGCCTATGCTACGGGCAAGGGCATTGCCAAAAGTGATGCCGAAGCATCGTCCTGGTGGCTGAAGGCGGCGAGCCAGGGAGACGCCTATGCGCAGGCGAACCTCGGCCTTGCATATTGGACGGGCGCCGGACTGACTCAGAGCGACGCTGATGCCGTTTCGTGGTGGCTCAAGGCCGCAAAGCAGGGGGACGTTTCGTCTGAACTGTACCTGGCTGTTGCCTATGCCCGCGGCAGAGGGATAGCCAAGGATGAAAAATCCGCCGAATTCTGGTTGCTGGAGGCAGCCAAGGCGGGAAATGTCGAAGCAGAACTCAACCTTGGCAAGCTTTATTACACCGGGATCGGCGGCAAGCCGAACTATCCGGAATCTGCCAAGTGGTTTTCCACATCGGCAAGCCACGGAAATGCCGAGGCCAGGACCTTCCTCGAAATGATGAAGGAAAAAGGCCAGTTCGACAGCAAGACGCTGTGAGCTCAGGGTCAGGCAACGCCGATGACGTCGGTGAGGTCGTGTCATATAATGGACATCGGCAGCGGATACCAAAACTGTCTTTCATCAGTCAATTTCGGAGGCCACTTATGCCTGCCGGCCATCTCCCCACTTGGGGGAGATCAGCAGCGTCGCCGTCACGCCTTCCGTTTGAGGCGTGACACTCGTATCGCACGATGCGAAGACTCATTTGCCGCTGCATCTCGAGAATCCCATGCCCCTCCACATCGTCGAAGCCTCGATTGCCGATCTGCGCCATGCCCTCGAAGACGGCACCGTCACCAGCGTCGAGCTGGTGGGCGCTTATCTCAGGCGCATCGCGCATTACGACCGCCATGGCATCGCGCTGAACGCCGTGCCTGTGCTCAATCCCAGAATGTTCGAAGAAGCGGCCGCGTCCGATCTGCGGCGGCGCAATGGTGCTGCGCTCGGGCCGCTCGACGGCATCCCCTACACCGCCAAGGACAGCTATAAGGTGAAGGGCCTGACGGTGGCCGCCGGCTCGCCCGCCTTCGAGCATCTCGTCGCCAACGAGGACGCTTTCACCATTGCCAGGCTGAGGGCCGGTGGTGCTGTGCTGATCGGGCTGACCAACATGCCGCCTATGGCCAATGGCGGCATGCAGCGTGGCGTCTATGGCCGCGCCGAGAGCCCCTACAATGCCGACTATTTGACCGCCGCCTTCGCTTCCGGCTCGTCCAACGGCTCGGGCACGGCCACCGCCGCCAGCTTTGCCGCTTTCGGGCTGGGCGAGGAGACATGGTCTTCCGGCCGCGCGCCGGCGTCCAACAATGCACTTGTCGCCTACACGCCGTCGCGCGGCGTCATTTCGGTCAGGGGCAACTGGCCGCTGGTGCCGACCATGGATGTGGTGGTGCCGCACACGCGCGGCATTGCCGACATGCTGGAGCTGCTCGACGTGATCGTCGCCGACGATACCGAGACGCGCGGCGATTTCTGGCGCGCGCAGCCCTGGGTCTCGATCGCGAAAAGCGCTGCTCTCGGGCCGCCAAGCTACACTACACTCGCCTTGGAGGGCTCGTTGAAAGGCAAACGCCTCGGCGTGCCGAAAATGTATATCGGCCGCGACGGCGGCGCGCCCAAACCCATCGAGACCCGCGCCCCGGTGCTCGACCTCTGGCGGCAGGCGGCGCGTGACCTGGAAAAGCTCGGCGCGGAGGTGGTCGAGGTCGATTTCCCCGTCGTCTCGAACTATGAGCGCGACCGTCCGGGCACAAAAACCATGGTCGAACGCGGGCTGGTGCCGGAAGCCTTTGCAGAGCGCGAAATCTGGGATCTCTGCATCTGGGGCTGGGACGATTTCCTGCGCGCAAATGCCGATCCGGTGGTCCCCGATCTGGCTGCGGTCGACGGCCCAAAGATTTTCCCGCAGCCGCCGGGCGCGCTGCCGGACCGCTATGGCGATGACGGTTTCGATCTGGCGGACTATGTCACACGCGCCAAACAGGGCGTGACGCCATTGCTGGATATTCCAACGCTGGCGGAAGGTCTGAAGGGATTGGAGGCGACGCGGCGCATCGACTTCGAGGACTGGCTGGACGCGAACCGGCTCGACGCCGTCGTGCTGCCGGCGGTCGCCGATGTCGGCCCGGCCGATGCCGACGTCAACGAGACCTCTGCAGCAATCGCCTGGCGCAACGGCACCTGGGTTGCCAACGGCAATCTGGTGTGGCGTCATCTCGGCATTCCGACCGTCACCGTGCCTATGGGAACGATGGCCGATATCGGCATGCCGGTCGGGCTGACCTTTGCGGGCAAGGCCTATGATGATGCGGAGTTGCTGCGGCTCGCCGGCGATTACGAGCGCGCCACCCAACGCCGCACCAGCCCGCCGCGCACGCCGGAATTGCCGGACGATGTGTTTGCGGGGCGGCCTGGTGGATTGCGGGCCAGCGATGCGCCGGCGCCGAGGCTTACGCTTGTTGCCGAGACGACGCGGCGAGGAGACCAGGCCGAGATCGCCGTGACGGTTGAACTCGATGCGGAGACCGCTGGCGTCAAGGTTCACGTCAATGGCGAACCGGTCGCTCTGCGGCGCAGCGGCACAAGCTTTCACGGTCGCATCCTGGTGCCCGCCGGCGAGCACGAAAGAATGCACAGTGTGTGGCGAGGCGCTTACGGCTCGATCGTTACGGCCGTCATACGGCTGGAGGATGGACGCACGGCTGGTGCTTACGTGGTCGCGGGTGGAATCGGGTGAGGTACATGTAATCTCCCCAAGGGGGAGATCAGCAGCTTCGCCGTCTTGACCCTCCCATCGCCCGCGTTATCTTCTCGCCATGCCAAACCTCGCTCCCCTCATCGTCATCGATCTCCAGACCAACATGTTCGACGGGCGCGTCGAGCCGCAGATCCATGATGCGCCGGGCATAGCCGAGCGTACCCGCTCATTGATCGACTGGGCACGGCGCAGCGGGCGAAAAATCGCGTTCGTGCGGCATGACGGGCCGGCCGGCGATCCGCTGGCGCCGGGCGAGCCGGGTTGGCCGGTATGGCCGGAACTCGGCCAGGCCAAGGACGAGCCGACATTCTCCAAGACCGTCCGCAACGCATTCTCGAATGCCGAGCTTGGCGCCTGGGTGGCCGGGCAGGGGGCCGGCGAAGTCGTGCTCGCCGGAGCGCAAACCGATTTCTGCATCGCCGGCACCGTCAAGGGCGCCCTGGCCGAGGGCCTCGGCGTCACTGTCGTTTCCGATGCGCACTCGACGCTGGACACTGAAGGCGAAACCGCGACCGAGATCATCGCCCGGTACAATGCTGATTTCACCGATGCCGGCGTCACGCTGGTGACGACGAAGGCGCTGACCGGCGACTGAAGCACCGCGCTTCGAAGAGTGGGAGACTGCCGTGCCAACCCTGAAATTGCCGGCCGAAGGCGGATGCCGCTGCGGACGCGTGCGGCTCAAGATTTCCGCAAAGCCGCTTTTGACCATGGCTTGTCATTGCACCGGCTGCCAGACCATGTCGGCCAGCGCCTATTCGCTAAGCGCCGCCATTCGCTCCGACGGCTTCGAGATCACGCTAGGCGAGCCGGTGATCGGCGGGCTGCACGGCGCCTCGAAACATTTCTTCTGCCCACATTGCATGAGCTGGATGTTCACGCGCCCCGAAGGGCTCGACTGGTTCGTCAATCTGCGTCCGACCATGCTCGACGAGCCCGGCTGGTTCACGCCGTTCATCGAGACATGGACCAGCGAGAAGCTGCCCTGGGCGACGACGCCTGCGGTGCACAGTTATGAGGCGCTGCCGGCCTTTGAGGAATATGAGGGGCTGGTGGCGGAGTTTGCTGAAACCGCGAGTCTCCCCACTTGAGGGGGAGATGGCGGCAGGCCAGAGGGGGTCGGTGCGACTGGGCTCGACGTCCTTGCTGCAGATGGAGAGTTGGCGCTTCACGCGCGGCGACCCCCTCTGTCGCCTTCGGCGACATCTCCCCCTCGAGGGGGGAGATAAGCCCCGCTAAAAATTTGCATCGAATCGATTGCGCAAACGTTTCGATGGCCCTAAACTCCCTCAAAATCCGCCATCAGAGCGGACGGGAAACGCATAGGGAGGAGCGCTTGCAGGCGCTTATTTGTCTTGCCGACAATGGCTGAAGTGGCGCGGCGCGCCGGTGTGTCGGTGTCGACCGTCTCGCATGTCGTCAACAACACGCGCTTCGTTTCGCTGGAAAAGGCGAGGCTGATCAACGACGCCATTGCCGCCATGGGCTACCAGCCCAACGAGCTGGCGCGCTCACTGAAGGCCTCGACCACCAACAGCGTCGGCCTGGCGATCTCGGCGATCTCCAACCCTTATTTCACCGACATCATCTGCGCGGTCGAGGCCGAATGCGCGCGGCTCGGGCTGATGGTCTTCCTGTCGGACACCCAGGAAGATCCCGACCGCGAGCTGCAGGTGGTGCGCGCTTTCCATCAGCGCCGCGTCGACGGCGTCATCCTGGCCCCGTCGGGCTCGCCGCAGCGCGCCATCGATTACCTCGCCGACAAGAAGATGCCATGCGTTCTGATCGACCGTTTCGCCGACGAGCGCTTCGATCAGATCGGCGTCGAGAACGAAACGTCGATGCGCGCGCTGATCGACCATGTCGCCTCCTTCGGCCACAAGCGCATCGGCTATATCGCCGGACAGCCCGGCCTGACGACGACGCGCGAGCGCATCGAGGCGTTCCAGGCTTCGCTCGCCGCCAATGGACTTGAAAGCGTGCCGCACTATCTCTCGGCCGAGAATGTCGACACGGCGGCGGCGACCGCATCCACCCACGCCATCCTGTCGCTGCCGTCGCCACCAACCGCACTGGTCACCGGCAACAACATGACGACGATCGGAGCCGTCCGCGCCATCCGCGAAAAAGGCCTCACCATTCCGGGCGATCTGTCGCTGGCCGGCTTCGACGATTTCGAATGGGCCGATTGTTTCGAACCGCGCCTGACGCTGGTCGCGCAGCCCTGCACCGAGATAGGCAGGCAGGCGGCAGCCCTGCTCAGCGCCCGCATCGCGGCGACCGGTTCAGAGCCACGTTCGGTGCGGCTGCAGGCGACGCTGCGGGCGCGCGCCTCCTGCGGGAGGCCGAAATGAAGGCGCCGCTTCTGGTGATGACGGGCGCCGTCAAACGCTTCGGCGGCGTGCAGGCGCTGCGCGGCGTCGACTTCGACCTCAAGGCGGGCGAGATCCATGCGCTGCTCGGCGAAAACGGCGCCGGCAAGTCGACGCTGATGAACCTTCTGTCGGGCGTCTACACGCCGGACGAAGGCATGATCGAGATCGACGGCAGACCCGTGCGCTTCAACAACCCGCGCGAGGCGCAAGCGGCGGGCATCGCCACCATCTTCCAGGAGCTCGACCTGGTGCCGTCGCTGGATGTCGCGGCCAATCTTTTCCTCGGCCGCGAACTGATGCTTCCGGGCGGCTTCCTCGACGTGCCGGCAATGCGCCGTGAGGCGAAGAAGCGGCTGGAGGCGATCGAGATCGCCATCGATCCGTCCGCCATGGTGGCGGACCTGTCGATCGGCCAGCGCCAGGTGGTGGCGATTGTCAAGGCGCTGTCCTACGCCTCGCGCGTGCTGATCATGGACGAGCCGACGGCCGCACTTACCGTCGGCGAAGTCGAGCGGCTGTTCGACATCATGAGAAAACTCGCAGCCACCGGCGTCGGCATCGTCTATATCTCGCATCGGCTGGAGGAAGTGCCAGGGATTGCCGACCGGGTGACGGTGATGCGCGACGGCCGCGTCGCCGGCATCACCGAGCCGCACGCGCCGCAGGCCGAGCTGGTGCGCCTGCTGGTCGGACGTCCCCTGGACGAGCTCTATCCGCAGCGCGCCAAAGCGGCGGGCAAGCCGCTGCTCAGCCTGAGGAACGCCAGCTTCAGGCTCGCCCGCGATAGCGCCGGCTGGCAGGCGCCGCAAGGTGTTTCGCTCGATGTCCATGAAGGCGAGATCGTCGGCCTGGCCGGCATTATGGGGGCAGGGCGCACCGAACTGCTCTCCGCGCTATACGGCACCGGCCTGTCCGGCCGCTGGGAGGGCGAGGTCGCCATATCGGGCAAGCCGGTGAAACTGGATTCGATCAGTGCTGCCCGCCGCGCCGGCATCGCCTTCGTCACCGACGATCGCCGGGGCTCGGGCCTGATGCTGCGCATGGCGGTCGGCCTCAATCTGGTGATGTCGGTCATATCCAGAATCTCGCCGAACTGGCTGGTCTCGCCGCGCCGCCAGACCGAGGCGGTGAAGGAATCCTTCGGTCAGTTCGACATCCGGCCGAAGAACCCTGATATCGCCGTCGGCGCACTGTCCGGCGGCAACCAGCAGAAGGTGGTGCTGGCAAAAGAAATCCTCGGCAACCCCCGCCTGTTGCTGCTCGACGAGCCGACGCGCGGCGTCGATGTCGGTGCCAAGGGCGAGATCTACCAGCGGCTCAGGGCACTCGCCGCGCAAGGGCTCGGCATTCTGGTGGCGTCCAGCGAGATGCCGGAACTGATCGGTCTGTGCGACCGCATCGTGGTGCTGCGCCAGGGGCGCAATGTGGCGGAATTTTTGGGCGGCGTCGACGAGCACACGGTGCTGGCCGCGGCTAACGGCAGGGAGGCCTGATGTCTCAGGACAACAACCCAGTGGCAGCGAGCCCGGTGATGGCGGCGCCTCAAAAGCATCGCGACCCGCTGGCGCTCATCGTGCGCTTCCAGAGCCTGATCGGCCTGGTGCTGGTGGCGATCGGCGGCATCATCTTCTCGCCGCGCCGCCACGGCGAAATCCTGTTCCTCAACCCCGACAACATCGCCAACATCGTGCGCGCCGTGTCGGAGACCGGCATCATCGCCATCGGCATGACCTTCGTCATCATCACCGCCGGCATCGACCTCTCCGTCGGCGCGGTGCTTGGCCTGTCCAGCGTCGTCACCGCATCGATGATGATCTCCGGCGGCTTCGGCCTGATCCCCACCATCCTCGCCGTGCTCGCTTTGGGCATCGTCTTCGGCGCCATCCAGGGCACCATCTCGACGCGCTTCCGGCTGGAGCCGTTCATCGTCACGCTGGCTGGCCTGCAGGCCGCGCGCGGGCTGGCGCTGGTCGTCTCCGGCAACCAGTACATCAACATTTCCTACGGCGAAGGGCCGGGCTTGGCGCCGCCGGTGTTCGCCGTGCTGGGCGAGCGGCTGTTCAACAACACCGTGCCGGTGGCAACGCTTGTGTTCGTCGTCTTTGCCGCGATCGCCACCATCGTGCTCAACACCACGCGCTTCGGCCGCTATGTTTTTGCCGTCGGCGGCAATGAGCGCGCCGCGCGCATATCCGGCGTGCCGGTCTCGATGGTGAAGATATCGGTCTATGCCATCACCGGCTTTGCCGCTGCACTCGCAGGCATCGTCCATGCCGGCCAGTTCAATTTCGGCAGCGCCAATGACGGCATGGGCTATGAGCTGACGGCCATCGCCGCCGTGGTCATCGGCGGTACCAGCCTGTTCGGCGGCGCCGGCTCGATGGTCGGCACCGTCGCCGGAACCATCATGCTTGGCGCGCTCGCCAACATCCTGCAGCTCAACAACATCACGCCCGCCATGCAGCTGCTCGCGACCGCCGCGATCATCGTTTTGGCGGCAGTGCTTCAATCCCTCGTTCGCCGCCGCGAGGGGTTGGGTCGTTAGTGCATGTCGCGCAAAAGGTTTTGCGATGACGACATGCACCAACAAAAAAGGAGGAGACGGCAACACGTGAACGTCAAACCAAGGTCTGGCCCCCCGGCCAGACGAGGAGGAGAGTGAGTTATGAAAACGACACTAAGAGGATCGACCCTCAAGGCCGTCCTGCTGGCAGGCGCTGGCCTGTGCATTGCAGGCTCCGCTTACGCCGCCGAGCCGCTGGTGAAAGCCTGCGCCAAGGACGGCCAGTTCGTCATCGGCTTTTCGCAGGCCAACAATGCCGAGCCCTACCGCCAGCACGTCAATGACGAGCTTGAGGCGGCGGCCAAGGAAGTGCCCGGCTTCACGCTGCAGATCGCCGACGGCGCCGGCAACGTCAACACGCAGACCTCGCAGGTCGACAATTTCATCACCCAGAAGGTCGATATCCTTTTGATCTCGCCCTTCGAGGCCGCACCGCTGACGCCGGCGGTGAAGCGCGCCATGGATGCCGGCATCCCGGTCATCGAGCTTGACCGCAAGACGGTCGGCGACCCCGGCAAGGACTACACCGCCTTCATCGGCGGCGACAATTTCAAGATCGCCGAGGAAGCCGGAAAGTACACCGCCAAGACGCTGCTGCCCGATGGCGGCGAGGCGGCGGTGCTGCAAGGCCTGCCGAGCTCGACGCCGGCGGTGGAGCGCCTCAACGGCTTCAAGGAAGGCGTGAAAGGCAACCCGAAGGTCCAGATCGTCGCCGAGCAGGCCGCCGACTGGGTGCCGGACAAGGCGCAAGTCGCCTTCGCCGCCATGCTGCAGGCGCACCCCGACATCAAGGTGCTCTACGCCTCCAACGACATGATGGCCGCCGGCGCGCTGCTCGCCGCCAAGGGGGCGGGCAAGGACGTCAAGATCATCGGCACAGACGGCCTGCCGGGCCCGGCTGGCGGCATCGAGGCGGTGGCCAAGGGCGACTGGGTCGCAACCTTCACCTACCCGACGGGCGCCAAGGAAGCGATCGAGATGTCGAAAAAGATCCTGCTCGATTGCGCGACCGAGGTGGACAAGACGGTGACGGTGGAGACCACCGCGATCACGGCCGAGAATGCCAAGCAGCTGATGGGGAAGTGAGGGGCGGGCAGAGCGCGTCTATTGAGGTGATGCGCAAGGCCCCGAGGGGCCTTGTTGCATTGCGGCAACGTATGGGAACGGCCGCTTCGCGCCTCATCTCGGTCATCGAAGTCATCCCGGCCGCCCGCCAAAAGCGGTCACAGTTGGTGTCAACGCCATGGGGAGTTTGCGCCGTGAGCATTTCTCTCCATAATGATCCCAGCATCGGCTTTTTCCTGCCCTGCCCACCGATCAAGTGTTTTGTGAACAGCATCGCACTTTGCTAATATTGCCGTCACTGTGCTCGGCGAGGAAATCCCAGCATGTCGGAGAAGAGTCCGGTCGCGTTGCCGGCGGCGTCGGTGGCAACAGGTTTTCTGGGCGGCAACGGCAACAATGCGTCGGAAGCCCGGCATGAGCGCCGGATCCTGACCGCGCTCTGCTACGACCTGGTCGGATCGACCGACCTTCTTGGCATCCTGGACATCGAAGAGTTCGAGGAACTGATATCAGCCTTCCAGCGGGTGGCGAGACAGGCGGTCGCGTCGTGCTCGGGTGCCGTAGAGGTCGAGGTCGGCGATGGCGGCGTTGCTTTGTTTCCTGCCGAAATAGACGCCAAGGATGCGGCATCGCTGGCGATCCGGGCCGGGCTCGAAATCATCGACGCCTGCAGGCGCGTCGGTTCGAACCAAGGCCGCGCCGATTTGCATGTCCGGGTCGGAATCGCGACATCGATGACCCTGATCCAGAAGGGTGACGCCGAGACGGGTCGTGACAATGTCACCGGCCCTGCCTTCGCGATGGCCACGCGGCTCCAGGCCATCGCGCAGCCGGATACGGTGTTAGTCTCGGAGGCGACACGCAACCTGGCGCGACGGTCGCATGTGTTCAGCTTTAGGGGCAGCCATACGATCAAGGGTTTTGCCGAGCCGGAGCTGGTCTGGCGCGCGCTGAGTCACAAGCGCGAGGTCGACCGCTTCTTCGCCTTCGGGCGGCTGAGCAGTCCGCTCGTCGATCGCGAGGCCGAACTTGCCACGATCGCCGAAGCATGGGACAGCGCCGTTGCAGGAAACGGCGGCGTGGTGGTGATCGAGGGCGAGGCCGGGATCGGCAAGTCGCGCATTCTTCACGAAGTGCGCCGGCGCACGCGTCACCAGCGCGCGAAACTGCTGCTCTTCCAGTGCACGCCCGGCGGCTTGCGCTCGGCGCTGCATCCGCTGCTACAGAACGTACGCGGCGATTTCGCCGGCAACGAAGGACAGCTGAGCGCTGCCGCTGTGGCAGAAGTATTCCGCGATCATGACGTCCGCGATCCTGAAATCATAGACGTCTTCTCGTTCCTGCTCGGCGCTGCGGGAGCCGATCCGATGCTTAAGGAAATCGACGCCGAGGCGATGCGCGCGAAAGCCAATTGGGCGGTTCGCCACTCGCTCGAAGCCCTGTGCGCCAGCGGACCGATCGTCCTGGTGGTCGAGGACATCCATTGGATCGACCTGACGTCTAGACAATTGTTGGCTGAGCTTGCACAGTCGGCCCGTCACTTCCGGGCGCTTGTCATCGCGACCACGCGCCCTGAATCCGGGAGCTGGCTGGCAGCATCGAATCCAAGGCATATCTCGCTAAAGCCGCTCAACCGCGAGCAAACGCGGCTGGCGATCGCGGCCATGTGGCCGCAAGGCAAGCCTTCAACTTCCCCGGAATTGCTCGACGTGGTGGAACGCGTGACCGGAGGCGTCCCGCTGTTCATCGAAGAAATCTGCCAGTGGATGGCCGAGAACGCGGCCTCGGCAACGGATCGGCTGGCGCAGACCGCGACGCGCAGTCATGCCTCGGTGTTTGAAAGCGTGATCGAGGCCAGGCTCGAAACGCTAGGGCCGGCACGCGAAGTCGCGCGCGCCGCGGCCGTCGCGGGCAATCGTTTCAATCAGGAATTGTTGCGCGCGTTGTTGCCGGAGCTCGACGACGAAATCATCGCAAACGCGCTGGATTCACTGAGCGAGGCCGGGTTCCTGATCCGCGTGCGGCCTTTTGGCGTTCCGGTCTATGGCGTGCGCCATGCGCTTATCCAGGAGACGATCTACAACGCAACGCTGCGCAAGAAACGGCAGGCCTTGCATCGCCACCTGTTTGCCGCGGTGAGCCGCAACCGAAACCTGGCCGGGTGGCTGAGCACCGCCGAGGTCGCCGAGCACGCCGAGCGCGCAGGCCTTATGGAGGACGCGATCGCTCAGTTCGTGATCGCAGGCACGGAAAGCTCGTCGCGCTCGGCAATGGCGGAAGCGAGGCAGATACTCGAGCATGCATTGGCGCTCTGCGAGCACGTTGCGGCAGCCGACAGGCGAGACGCGCTGCGGCTATCGGCCATGATCGTGCTCGGTCCCATCCTGACCGCTGTCGAAGGTCCGAACTCGGGGCCCGCCCGCAAATTGTACGAGGACGGCGTGGTGATAGCCCGGCGGCGGCCGGTGGCCGAGCGGGCCAAGTGGTTCCCGATCTACTGGGGCTGGTGGTTCACGGATACCGTCATGGACGGCGAGCGCGCGGAAGTGGTGCTCAGCGATCTCAGGGATGTCGAGGATGCCGAAGTGCAACTCCAGGCCAGGCATTGCGTGTGGGCAATCGACTTCAATCTTGGCCGCCACGACCGCTGCATCGCGGCAGTCGACGCAGGACTTTCGCTCTATGAGCACGGCCAGGGCAAAGCCAATGCTGCGTTGTTCGGCGGGCATGACGCGAGGGTCTGCGGGCTCGCCCACCGCGCCTTGTCGCTTTGGTTTGTCGGAAAGCCGGCAAGCGCGATCCATTCGATGTCGGAAGCTAGGAGCTGGGCGCAGCAAACCGGACATGCCGGCAGCATCGCACATGCCTATCTCAACGAGGCGATGCTGCATTGCTATCGCCGAGATTTTTCGAGGTTACGAAGCGTGATAGCGGATCTGCGCCACTTGACGGAGCGCCATTATATGCCCGCTCTCGCCGCCGCAGCGCAAATCTTCGAAGGCTGGTGCGACGGCAACGCCGGCCAGGTCGAGAGCGGCAGGGAGAAAATGCGGCAAGGCCTTGGCCTCCATGGCGAGTTCCAGACGCCTGAGGACGAACCGGTCTATTGCGGCATGCTGGCAGAGCTTTTGACACGAACTGCCGAGGTCGATGAGGCGCTCGCGTTGCTGGGCTCGGCTGTGGCGCAGGCCGAGGCCGGCGGCAGCCGCTTCTGGCTGGCAGAGCTCTACAGGCGAAGGGCGGAGCTACTTCTTCTCCAGGGCGATGCGGAGGCGGACGTAATCGCTGCCCTCGAAAAGAGCATCGCCATAGCCGCGGAGCAAAGTGCCGTGCCTTTCCTCGTCAGTACATACGAGACCCTTCAATCATCAGGCCTGTCGCCTGAACTGTCGTCGCGCTATCGCGATCGGGTCGAACGTGCGAAATCCGCTCTCGAGCCGGGCGCCGCGCTGATCGTCAATCCCGAATCGGCCGTTCGGCACTAGCGGGCCCTGCAAGAGCATCCGCGATGCTGGAGCGATATCAACGCCTTGGTCCGCCGCCCGACGAGGCGCTGGCGAGGCTGATGAAGATGCGCGAAGGCCTGGGCATCACGCGGATCGCCGACATCACCGGGCTCGACCAGCTCGGCATCCCGGTCGTGCAGGTGACAAGACCTTTCTCGCTCTCCAACGCGGTCGCGCAAGGCAAGGGCGCCACCCTGGTGCAAGCCGGGATATCGGCCATGCTGGAATCGGCCGAGAGCTTCTTTGCAGAGCAGGTGGCGAATTTCGAACCAGTCGTCGGCTGCGCCGATCAATTGGGCATCCCGCCAGATCGTTTCGAAAGGTATCTCCAAGGGGGCACCGCGCCGGGATGGCGCGGCAGGGAGACCGCGTGGGTAGCCGCAGACAATCTTCTTACCGGCAGCCGCGACCTGGTCCCGTTCGAGCTCGTGCACACCGCCTATGTGTTGCCGTCGCTGCCCCATGACGGCATTTTCGCGGCATCGACGAGCGGTTTGGCAGCAGGCTTCGCGGAGCCGGATGCCATCGTTCATGGCATGCTTGAATGCATCGAACGCGACGCGATCGCCACGGCATACCGGACCCACGGGTTTTTCCACCGTCAACGCATCGATCCCGAGACGATCGATGATCCGTCGCTCCGCGATCTCCTGGAAACTTTGGCGGCCAAGAACGTGCTGGTTGGCCTTTGGCAAGCTTTGTCGCCGTTGGGCATACCGGTGGTGTGGTGCCATCTGCTGGAAGACGAACCGACAGAAACGGTCCTTTTGGATCATCCGGCTGATGGCTCGGCTGCCGGTTTCAGTCCCGCCGGCGCGGCGGTGCACGCCATCTACGAAGCGGCCCAGGCCCGTCTGGCGGCGATCTCGGGCGCGCGCGATGACCTGACGCGCGCGTCCTATCCGAAATACCCCGATCGGCAGGTGATTGCAGCGCATCGCCGGCTCCTCCGCGACGGCCCGCGCAGCGTGGATTTCGGCGCGTTCGCCGAGCAGAAGTTCAACACGGCGTCGGACGGGCTGTCGGTCCTCTTGGCAATTCTCGAAGAGAGAGGGTTCGATGCGGTTCACCTAATCCGGGTGGGAACGAAACCGTTCGACGCCCTGTCGGTTGTCAGGATTGTCATCCCTGCCTTGCAGCCGCTCTTGCAGGGGTAGGGATTATGCGCCCGAAACTCGTCTTCACTGGCCCTACCGTGTCCCATTCCGACGCGTTGAAGGTCGTCGATGCGGTATGCCTTCCCCCGGCCGTGCAAGGCTCGATCGTTTCGGCCGTGCAGCATTTCGACCCGAGTGCGATCCTTCTCATAGATGGCGGTTTTCAGACCGAGCCGGCGGTTCGGCACAAGGAAATCCTGTGGGCCCTCAGCCGCGGCATTCATGTCGTCGGCGCGGCCAGCATGGGTGCCCTTCGAGCAGCCGAGCTGTTCCCCCATATGCAAGGCGTCGGGCTTATCTACCGATGGTATCGCCGCTGCGCCTTTGCACCCGACGACGCAGTAGCGGTATTGCATGGACCGGCCGAGGTGAATTTCGCTCAATTGACGCATGCGCTGATTGACCTGCGCCGGACCCTTCGTGCTGCTTGCCGGCGCGGCGTGATTTCACCCGAACAGCAGGCGAGGCTCGAGGGTGCGGCACAGGCCGTCAATTTTCGCGATCGCACCCTGGCACGGATGGTCCGGGATGCGCACGACGGCAAGGACGACGTCGAGAAATTGTGCAGGGAGCTCGGCGCCGCTTTCGTCCAGCAAAAAAAGCAAGATGCCCTGCGGGCACTCGAACTTTTGCGAGAGCAAGCATTTGAAAAAGCATACCCCGTGCCGGAATTACAGCTAACCACGGCCTTCTCCAAGGATATGGATGATGCGGGGCTGGCGCTATAGGCCCTGACCTCTTGGCGGCCGACGATTTACGTAACGTAAGCACCGTGATAGCGTGGCATCGTCAGAGGGGGCCAAGCAATTGGACGCGGTCGATCGTGCCGTTGCGCAAGGTGTGCTGGGTACGCGGTTCCTGGTCTACCCGCAGGTCCCTCACCTTTCGGGTTACGGAACACCCGAAACAGTATGGATTTCTACTCCACCCGATCTGATCCGCTCCGGCCCGGAAGATCACCGCATCTACGTTCGCGATCCGCTCCTCGACAAGGAGCCTTACGACTACCCTTATCTGCCACCGTTTGTCGGCGAAACCTTTCCACCTGCACAGGCTGGCTTTGACGGCCATTTCGATCAGCTTTCCTTGACCTCGCGGCAGTTCCTTTCTGCGCACGCTTTCGCCTCGGTCAGCCGCGTGCTGGACATCTGGGAAAGCTACCTCGGCAAACCGATTGTCTGGTATTTCGCCGAGACGTTCGAGCGGCTCGAAATCATCCCCTTCGTCGACTGGGAGAATGCGCAATCGGGCTATGGCTATCTGGAACTCGGCCGAGAGCGCGGCATCGACGGAGGCAACTATCCCTATGCGCTCAACTTCGATGTGATCGCACATGAGGTCGGCCACGCAATCTTGTTTTCGCTGTTCGGGACACCAACTGGCGGCCTGACTCAAGGCGATTTCGGACCGTTCCACGAAGCCAGCTCGGATCTGGTCTCGCTCTTGTCCTTCCTGAATTTCGACAGCGGCATGGACCGGCTGCTGCGGCACTGCAATGGCAACCTGCTTGTTCTCAATGAGTTGAACCGGATTGCCGAGCTGACTGGCGATCGGCAGATCCGCCTCGCCAGCAACGCACGCCGCATGTCGGAGGTGACGGCGGAAATCCATGACAGGTCACGGCCATTCACGGGGGCTGTGTTCGACACGATCGTCCACGTCTACCACGCGGCACTGGTGCACGAGGGGTTGGCCGACGAGCGGCTGCTGGGGATCGATATCAAGGATGTCGACCAATCCGACATGCAGCGCATTTCGGATTTCACGTCCCGCGCCTTCCGCGCTCGGCCCTTCATGTTCAAGAGCATGCTGATCAGAGCAAGGGACGAGGTGGCTCTCGCACTTGCTCAGGCATGGCCACGCCTCGATGCGGACGACCTGTCGTTCGAAAAGGCCGCGGCGTTGGTGGTGGACTCCAGCGATCGCGTCGCGCCGATGCTCGCGGAAAAATTCGATGAGAATTTCAGCTGGCGGGAGATCTTGTGAACTGAAGGATGCAGCAAAAAGGAGCGAGGAAAATGAGCGACGACTATCACCGACCGACACTAACCTTTCCGTCAGGCGCTTACAACGCAACACAGGTTAGGCTCTATGGCTTGGGGGCGGAAATTGGACTCAGCGTGCCCGGTGCGCCAGCACCCTTTGGTGACACCGGCATGTATGTCGAAACCGCGCCTGGGGAACCTATCACCGACGAGCAACATGTCAACGCACTTGAAGTATTGAAGAAGTATGACAGCAACAAAGGCCGCCAAGATATAATAAATGGAAATATCCCATTTCCAAAAATACCAATCAGAGTCTCCTACCATTTCAAGATCGACCTGAAGAATTTTGGCGCTGCGGTCCTTTCAACGGTAGGCAGTACCTTCATGCTCGGATCATCTCCAGAACAGAAAACATCGTGCGGGATAATTGTCGGTTATGCCTATGAGGGACATACCTACGATTTGCCAAAGCCCAAGATAATGATCATCCCGGCGTTTCCGGAACCCAAGATCCCGGCGGACGATTCGGAATTTGACGCAAAGGAACCTGAAGGCTACGCGGTTTGGCTCGTCGATAAGCTCAACGAATGCGTGGAGTTGGAGATGAACCAGGGCTTTGTCGAACAGATCGTCCTCGAGGCGAACCTTCCAGGCAAGCGTTCACCGACGATGTACGCATCCAAGATGACGATGGGACACCGTGGCGGAAAGCTGAACGACTAGTCTCTCATGTTCCCTGTCAAAGGTTGAAGGCAAGAAGGCTCGCCTGCTTGGCAGGTTTGCCATGCAGTCGGATCGGCTGAAGCTGCACAGGGCTGGGGGTGGAGCTCAGAGACGACGGTTGATCAGACTCTCATTCCGCGGGTTGGGTACGGCCTTCCGTGTCTTGGTCTCGGGGCTGTCCTCGGTCTAGAGGGCGGGCGTGGCGCATCGGCTCGGCGACATAACTGGCGACGGGAGTTCCGCACGATGGCCATGTTGTGCGCCCTGGTTGTCACCGCCGGCCGAGATCCATTGAATCCTGTCGACACGAACGCGAAAGGCTTCATCACATCGATATCCGAGAGGCCCTCGGCATCCTCGCCGTGTCCGGCAAACGGGATTTAGCTGTCGCGCCAGTCAACGAGTGTGTCCGCTTTCCGAATGCTACCACCCGAAACCGGACAGGCAGGAAGCGGCCCAAATGCGACATTCAATTTTCGTCGTGCCCCTGCCAGGGATTTGGCGTGCCCCAGCCGCTTACGTTGCGTCTAGTCCCGCCATGTAAGCCTTCGCGCCACGAGGGACCGCACGCCACTGACGGACAACTATGATGTGGACCACCAGTTTGGCGCACCCAATCGGCCACGCCAGCCCGCAGCCTCATTCACGGCGCAGCCGTAAACCCGCACTGCTTCTGTTCCATCTCGATCTGCTTCGTGATGCGGATGGCGTTCTGGGCGTAGGCTTCCGTTACCGAGCCGCTGTTGACGGTCTTGTCCTTGAGCGGGCTGACGGCTGCGCAGAGGTGGAAGACATGCTCGGTGTCGGACTTGGCGGCGCCGTTTTCCGGCGCGATCCAGTAGACGACATCCTGGCCATTGGGGTGTGCCGCGTCCTTCGTCGCCGCGGCCACCGTGGTGGAGTCGGTGGCGATCGCTTGCGCCTGGGCGGCGACTTCGGGCGAGCAGGCCGTGGTCGGCTGCCCCGCCTTGATCTGTTCGGCGCAGGTGTTCATGTCCTGCGTGTACTGCTCGACCGACGGCGGCTGGTAGCTGACCCCGATCAGCGTCGCCAGCACGGCGAGCACGGCGCCGATGCCGCCGGCGACCTTCTTGCTCTTCGGGTCCATGTTCTTGTCGTTGAGGATCAAGAGAACCAGCGGCAGGAAGGCAATCAGCGTGATGATCGCGCCGAGCTGGTTCTGGACGAAGAACCGGAACGTGTCGGATTCGCGGGCCGGGTCCTTCCTGTTGGCCGCCTTCCAGAGCAGGCTGCCGGCGATGGCGAATATCGCGATCCCGACCAGGATGCCGACCAGCAGCGGCAGGTTTCCCTGGTCGAATTTGTGCTTGTAGAGCAGTACGATCCCGGCGATCTCGCCGCCAATGGCGATGACCCACGACAGCACGGCGAACAGGCGCAGCCGCGTGGCCCCGGACTTCTGGCCCTGCGTTGCCTGCCAGTCCTTGGTAACGTCTACGGTCGGCTTGTTGTCGGTCATGACCAGATCCCCCGGTATCGACACTTTTGCGGGGCGTCAAAGGCGCCCGGCGCAGCGTCATTGATCGAACGTCGCCTGCCTCGGCGCGAAAGCGCCACGGCAGACCCCATCCTTATTGCGCATGATGGGATTCGTCCATAGCCGAGCGGGCGGACGAGGATGCGGGCAATGGTGCGGAGGAGGGCAGGGCAATCGCATATGGAGCTGGCGCAATCCCATGCGATTGCCCGGGAAGAGGGACTCACCCTTTGGCCTTCACCAGCCGCTCCAGCGCATCCACGATCAGATCACAGAGCTTCGCATGGTCGAGCTTCATCGCCACGCTATGGCGGAAGTCGGTCTGCTCGCTCGCCGTACCGCCGAAATGGTGCATCGCGCCCATTTTGTCGAAATTGCAGACCGTCATGCCCTTGGTCCAGCGTCCCGCAAGCCGACGCGGATGTCGGCCCTTTGGACGCGGGCAGTCTGGCGCGGCCTCCTTAGCGACTCTCCCGTTCCCTGAATTGATTTGTATACAAATGTTTCTGGCCGGCATCGGTTTGTGAAGCGCTTCACCGTTGCCGCGCAATCGATCGGTTACAGAGGCCGTGCAAGAGCGGGCCGAGGCAGCGCTCTGCTGCTGCATGGAGGTAACCGATGTTTGAAAGTCTCAGCAGAATTCGTGCTGCCCTGGCGCGCGCCAGCAAGCACAGGAAGACCGTGCGCGCACTGAATGCGCTGCCGACGGAGATCCAGAAGGACATTGGCTGGACGGAGTCGAGGTCGATCGATGAGATAAGGCTGCCGTTCTAGGGCCGCATCCAGGGTCGCTAATATATCGCTCGCCATCGATTGTTCGGAAGCGTACAGTATAGCATCGTCAGCCACATCAATGGGCGCTGACGCTTGGGAGCGACCATCGCACTCCTGCCCCGACAGGAGGCATTGGAGCCATGGCGGAGCAACCGAGACAGTCCGGTCTGAGCGCCGAGGCGCTCGCGGCCTTGGCGCGGGAAACCGGGGCCTCCGAGCAGCAGATACAAGAGATCGCATCGCTGATCGGCAACGATCGCTCGTCCATCGTGCGCGAAGCGCGCATGGTTGCGGCTGACCGCCCGAAGCGCTGATCCAGGAAAAAGCTGCTGGATTGATCCATGGGGCGTCGCCCCTGATTTGTCGGTTTTGTACGAAGTACAATGGCTGAATCCGAGTCAGCTATCGTCCAATGACCGTTTGCATTTGGGCAGGGCGCCGACGGCTGGGAGATTACATGTGCTCTTGCCATTGGGGAGAGAGCGATGGACCAGTCGGTCAGCAAGGAGAAAAGCGGCCTTTTGCGCCGCATGAACCCGGCCGACTTCGCACTGCTTGCGCCGCATTTGCACCATCGTGTGCTCGATCTCAAAGCCCCGCTCGAAATGGCGGGCGAGCCGGTCGCCTCGGTCTGCTTCCTGGAGAGCGGCCTGGCCTCGGTGGTGGCGAGGAACCGGCCGGGGCTCGACACCGAGGTCGGCATCATCGGCCACGAAGGCATGTCGGGTTCCGCTTTGGTGATGGGCGCCGACTGGGCGCCCCATGACTGCTACATGCAGATGCCGGGCGAGGCGGTGTGCATCGATTCCGAGCCGTTCAAGGCAGCGTTGCAGAAAAGCCCGACGCTTAGCGCCTTCCTGCTCCGCTATGCCCATTATCTCCACGGCCAGACCAAATCCACGGCGCTGAGCAATGCCCGCGCCAAGCTCGAGGATCGGCTGGCCAGATGGCTCCTGATGTGTGACGACAGGGTGGTCGGCCACCAGATCCAGATCACGCATGAGTTCCTGTCCGTCATGCTCGGCGTCAGGCGTCCGGGCGTCACCATCGGCCTGCAGATCCTGGAAGGGCGCGGCCTGATCCGGTCGCGGCGCGGCGAGATCGTCATTCGCGACCGGGATGGCCTGATCGCCGTCGCCGATGGTTTCTACGGCCAGGCCGAGGCCGAATACGAACGGCTGCTGGGCTGAGCCTGGCACGGGCTGGAAATGGCCGACGCGAATGCCGGTGAAAGCATGTTGCCAGAGCCGCGCCGGCCATTTGCGGCCATCTGGGGAGAGGCCGCCCGGCAAATCTAGCATCGGCGCAAAAGCGGGCAACGAACCGCAATCGCTTGGTAAAAACCGTACAATCGAATTGTGTTGAACCTTGGTTCGGCAAGAGTATGAATCCGCTGTCGTCGACCATTGTATGGGGCGCTGGCGCCTGAGACTTCGACAGGCTCGCGCGCCCGATGTGAACGGGGAAAACCGAAATGGCAGAACTGCTTTTCGATGTATCCGCCTTCGATTGCGCCATCCTGCGCGCCGCCTTCATCAAATCGGTGATGGAAGACAATGTCCCGGAAAAGCGGTGGCGCGCGCTCGCCGCTTCCCTGGTTCGCGACCTGACCGACCACGAAGACGTCGAGCCGGATCTGCTCGGCTGGATCACGCGCAAGTAGCAATATTCTGACGGTCCGGCGGCTACCCCAGCCACCACCACAGCGCCGCGATCGCAGCAAGCACCGCCGCCACCGACAGCCCCAGCATGATGTAGCTGCCCTTGATGATGTCTCGGATGATCTTCTTCACGCTTTCGCGGTCGTTGAGGTTGGGGAAGGGCTCGTTGGGCAGCGCCACGCCGAGGAAGCCGCAGAGCGGCGCCCAGCCATCGCTGACCTTGAACACCAGAAGCTTCTCCGGCGGCACGGCCGCTATCACCTCCTCGGTGTAGGCGTTGTAGCGCGCCACCGCCTTGGCGCGGTCGTCCATCACGCCGGCAAGCGTGCGGCCCCAGATCAGCCTGTGCGACATGTCGCCGAATTTGCGGCCGAACGGCGTCAGCCATTCCAGCACCTTGAACTGCCACAATGTCTCGGTGAAGTGGATGGTGTCGATGGTGCTGTCGTACCAGGCCTCGGCGCCGCGCGGATGCAGCGTCAAAAGCACCTTGGCGTCGGGATAGGCGGCCATCAATTCGCGCCACACGCAGCATCCCGGATTGTCGACCGTCGCCTTGTAGTTGGCAAAGACTTTGGTCCAGTCGTGCTGGGTGCCGGGCGGGCTGTTGGCCACCTTGCGCCAGAAGTCGAGATGGCCCTTGTTGGCCTTGTTGAGGATGACTTCCTGCATGTGATAGCTGGGAAGGCCCAGCCTGTTCAGCGCGGCAAAGGTCGACCATGTGCCGGTGCGGCCGAATCCGGCACCGATGAGCTCAAGCGTCATTTTAACCCCCTTGTTGAGACCGCTTTTCTTTTTATGCCGGTCCGCTCGGAATGAGGTTGCATCCGCGCCCCTCGGCGCGCAACAATTTTCCCTGTGCAGCGGCCAAAATGTGTTTGCTTTTTCGTCTGGGCCACGCGGAATGAGGGTCTGGCTATTCCAGCGGGTGAGGGAGCCTGATAATAGGTCAGTCAGATTGACCTAAATCGCATGGCCGGAACGGTCATGCTGGACCAGATGCCGTATCCCGGGAGGTGGGCTCGTGAGTTTGATGGACCTGTTGGCGTCGCGCGCCTCACGCATGAAGGCGTCGGAAATCCGCGAGCTGCTCAAACTGCTCGACCAGCCCGACATCATCTCCTTTGCCGGCGGCATCCCCGATCCGGCTTTGTTTCCGGCGCAGGCGATCGCCGATGCTTACGCCTCGGTGCTGGGCGGCGCGGAGGCGAGCGCAGCACTTCAGTATCAGGTCTCCGAAGGCTATCTGCCGCTCAGAAAATGGCTGGCCGGCCAGATGGGCAAGCTTGGCATCGCCTGCGACGAGCACAACATCTTCATCACCTCCGGCTCGCAGCAGGCGCTGGATTATCTCGGCAAGCTGTTCCTGTCGCCGGGCGACACAGCGCTCGTGACGTGGCCGACCTATCTCGGCGCGCTCCAGGCCTTCAACGCCTATGAGCCGCGCTACGACCGGCTGACGCCGGATGGCGGCAACATGACGCCCGCCGCCTACCAGGCCGCGGCTGCCGCTGCAGGCGGCAAGGTGAAATTCGCCTATCTGGTGCCCGATTTCGCCAACCCGACCGGCGAGACGCTGAACCGCCAGCAACGCGAGGCGGTGCTTGACCTCGCCGGCGAGCTCGACATTGCCGTCATCGAGGACGCCGCGTATCGCGCGCTGCGCTATGACGGCGAGGGCCAGCCACCGATCCTGGCGCTCGACTGCGAACGCTCAGGCGGCATCGAAAATGCCCGCACGCTCTATTGCGGCTCGTTCTCAAAGATTCTGTCGCCGGGCATGCGCGTCGGCTGGGTCTGCGCGCCGCGCCGCGTCGTCGAGCGACTGGTGCTGATGAAGCAGGCGTCGGACCTGCACAGCCCGTCGATCAACCAGATGGTCATGCACCGCGTCTCCGAGGCCGTGTACGACAACCAGGTGGAAGAGCTGATCGGCGCCTATCGCCAGCGCCGCGACGGCTTGCTTGCAGCACTTGAGGCCGAAATGCCGGATGGCGTCAGCTGGAGCCTACCGGAAGGCGGCATGTTCGTCTGGCTGACGTTGCCCGAAGGTGCGGACGCCACGGCACTGCTCGCCCGCTCGGTCAAGGAAGCCCGCGTCGCCTTCGTGCCGGGCAACGCATTTTATGCCGACGGTTCGGGACGCAACACGATGCGGATGAGCTTTACGCTGGCAGATGAACGCGCCGTGGGTGAAGGCGTGCCGAGGCTGGCGAAATTGATGAAGAGCTAGGCGCCCTACCTCCCCCTTGTGGGGAGGTCGACCGAAGGTCGGGTGGGGGTGCTTGGCGCCGACCCCCACCCCGATCCGCTTTGCGGATCGACCCTCCCCACAAGGGGGAGGGTAAAAAAGTCACTCCGCCACCACCAATTTATCCTGCGTCTTCGTCTCGAAATCGCTGGCGTCGTGGCGCTCGTGCAGTTGCATGGCCGGGTCGCCGAAGGCGCGGTTGACCATGCGGCCGCGTTGCACGGTCGGGCGGGCGTCGATCGCCTTGGCCCAGCGTTGTACGTGCTCGTAGTCCTGCACCGACAGGAACTCGGCGGAATCATTGTACATGCGGCCGAGCGCCAGGCCGCCATACCAGGGCCATACCGCCATGTCGGCGATCGAATAGAAGGCGCCGCCGAGATATTCGGTCTCGGCCAGCCGCCGGTCGAGCACGTCGAGCTGGCGCTTGGTCTCCATGGCGAAGCGGTCGATGGCGTATTCGAACTTTTCCGGCGCATAGGCGTAGAAATGGCCGAAGCCGCCGCCGAGATAGGGCGCCGAACCCATCTGCCAGAACAGCCAGGACAAGATTTCCGCGCGCGCCGGCTGTTCGGTCGGCAGGAACTCGCCGAACTTTTCCGCGAGATAAAGCAGGATCGAGCCGGACTCGAAGACGCGGACAGGCGTCTTGCCGCTGCGGTCGAGCAGCGCCGGGATCTTGGAGTTGGGGTTGACCTCGACAAAGCCCGAGCCGAACTGGTCGCCATCGTTGATGCGGATCAGCCAGGCGTCGTATTCGGCGCCCTTGTGGCCGAGCGCCAGAAGCTCCTCCAGCATGACAGTCACTTTGACCCCATTCGGCGTCGCCAGCGAATAGAGCTGCAGCGGATGCTTGCCGACCGGCAGCACCTTGTCATGCGTCGGACCGGCAATAGGCCGGTTGATGCTGGCGAACGTACCGCCATTGGCTTTCTTCCAACTCCAGACTTTCGGCGGGATGTATTCGGTCATGCGGGGAATTCCTTGGGTTTGGCGGACCTTGCGCTGTTGGCGCGAGACTGATGCGGAAAGTCGACTCGAAGCTAGATAGCGATAGAGATAGGTGCAATTCAGAAAGGTTCAACTTGTGTTGAACTATTATCGATGTCGGCGCCGCCCCTCATCGCCGTGCCGGGCACTTCTCCCCGTATAGTGACGGGGAGAAGGACGCTGTCGCCTACTGATTTCGCCAATTGCCAGCGTTGCCAAGAGCGCCGATGTTGCGGCCATCTCCCTTCTCCCCGTCACTATACGGGGAGAAGGTGCCGGCAGGCGGATGAGGGGCAGCGCCAGCCTCTGAAATGATTGCCTTGTTGCCTAAGCCCTTGCGCCCTGTGCAGCGCGGCATACCTATAGAGGATACTGCCCACGCATATCGGCCAGGATGAAAGCATGCCCATCGATCCCGTTTCCCCGCTCTTGCGCTCCGTCGTTGGCGTGCGCGCCATGGTTCCCGACGATGCCTTCACGGCCAATGCCTTGGGCACGCGCCGGGAAGGCAGCGGCGTCATCATCCGCGGCGACGGGCTGGTGCTCACCATCGGCTATCTCATCACCGAGGCCGAGGAGGTCTGGCTGACCGACCAGGACGGCCGCGTCGTGCCGGCACATGCGCTGGCCTATGACCAGGAGACAGGCTTCGGCCTGGTGCAGGCGCTGGCGCCGCTCGGCCTGCCGGCGGTGGCGCTGGGCGACGCCTCGAAGGCCAAGATCGGCGACCCCGTGGTGTTTGCCGACGGAACCGGCCGCTCGGTCAAGGCACACATCGTCACCAAGCAGGAATTCGCCGGCTATTGGGAATATCTGCTTGACGAGGCGATCTTCATTGCCCCGGCGCACCCGTCCTGGGGCGGCGCGGCACTCATCGGCCAGGATGGCAGCCTGCTCGGCATCGGTTCGCTGCTTTTGCAGATGAGCCGCAACGGCGAGGTCGCCGACATCAACATGGTCGTGCCGATCAACCTTCTGACCCCGATCCTCGACGATCTGCTGACGCGCGGCCAGGTGGCGAAGCCGCCACGCCCATGGCTCGGCGCCTTCTCGGCCGAGTCGAACGGCGCGGTCGTGGTGATGAGCGTCGCCGAAGGCGGCCCCGCCGCCAAGGCCGGCCTGCGTCAGGGCGACATCATCTCCGACGTGCGCGATGGCGAGGTCGACGGTCTCGCCGATTTCTACCGCAAGCTATGGCAGAATCCGGCGGGTTCGGAGATTCCTCTCAGGGTCGTGCGTGACGGTCGTGAGACTTGGCTGCGAGTGAAATCCGCCGACCGAAACAGCTTTTTGAAGAAACCGCATCTGCAGTGAAGCCAATCTCCCCCCAAGTGGGGGAGATGCCCGGCAGGGCAGAGGGGGGGGCGCGAAGGATCGCGACCTCTCGATCTATTTTCTGACAAGAATCGCGGGATAAACGTGGCTGACACTGGCCGGTGCGTTGGCGGGACAGCGGCCCCCTGCCGGCCATCTCCCCCACGAGGGGGGAGATTGGCTGCCCCCTCAATCCCCGCATACCCTAAAAGGCGTCCCCGTGTCCCACTCCGCGAAGGGCACGACCTGGCCTTCGACAGACACGATACTGTTCACCTTGCTGTCATCATCCTGCGTCTGCATACTTTTGCCCTTGCCGGTCAGCACGTCGTAGTCGCAGCTGCTGTAGACGACAACGGACTGGTATTTGTAATGGTCATAGGCAACGCCGGCGACGACGAAGGCCTCGTTGCGCCAGGCGATGGTCAGCGTCATGTCGGTCCGCTCGCCGGGGCCGATCAGCCCCGGCAGATAGATCTTGATCGAGCCGTTGGGCAGCAAGGTCAACTCCGGTTCGATGCCGGAGCCCTCATAATGCGGCTGGTCGTAGTCGTTCCATTCGCCGTAGACCTGCTCATGCACGACGCCGGCGGGTTTCAGAAAATTGTACTTTTTGTCCCTCAGGAAGAAATGCATGTCCATGGTATCGTCTTCGGGCTCGGTCTCGACGATCATCGCCAGATCGGCGGCGCCGTCCCCATTGAAGTCGCCGGTCAGCGCGGTGATGATCTTCTGGGTTTCGATGGGTTCGGCGAGCGCCGAGGCCGGCAGCAGAAGGATGAGGCCGAGTAACATCGATCGCATGGCATTTCCCCCGAATTGCAGTCTGCCTTGCCCGGCTCGACCAGCCGGGAAACTGCCATGAGCGCCGGCTTGGGCGCAAGCCGGCTCGCAATAGGCTAGGGGGTATCGACGCCGCTGACGGAAACTGGCATCGACAGCCGATACAGCCGGCCCGGCAACAACGAGGTGATGATGGCGCCGTTCAAGGTCGATCCCGACAAGGTTCATGAATTCCCCGATCCCGACAGTTTTTACGCCTGGCTGCGCGAAAATCATGCCAGCGAGAGCGAGGTCTGGATCAAGGTCCACAAGGTCGGCTCGGGCCTCGCCTCGATCACGCCGAAGCAGGCCATCGACGTGGCGCTGTGCTTCGGCTGGATCGACGCCATACGCAAGCCGCTCGACGACAAGAGCTTTCTGCAGCGCTACACGCCGCGCGGCAAGAAGAGCATCTGGAGCAAGATCAACATCGACAATGTCGCCCGCCTGGTCGAGGAGGGCCGCATGACCGAACACGGGCTGAAACAGGTCGAGGCGGCCAAGGCCGACGGCCGCTGGGACCGCGCCTATGCCTCAGGCAAGGACATGAAGATCCCTGACGATCTGCAGGCCGCCATCGACGCCGAGCCGAAGGCGAAGGAGATGCTGGCAAAGCTTTCCGCCCAGAACCGGTTCGCGCTGGCGTTTCGAACGCACAACATGAAGACGGAGGCGGGGCGCAGGAAGAAGATCGAGGCTTTTGTCGAGATGCTGAAGCGCGGCGAGACGATCTATCCGCAGAAGCGGTGAGGCGACGGCAAGCGGCTGCCATGGTGCGCGCAGCTAAAAACCCGCTTGTGAGGTTCTGGCCTCCCTTGCTCGGACATAACCTATTGTTTTTAATGTATTTTCCACTCGTCGTTCGGGTGATAGCTGCGATAGTGGAAAAAACATAACACCATATTGTTAATTAAGAGTTTTCCACTATGTTGACTTGATCCTGACTTACGAGTGGAAACCGATGCTGAGAGAGTTGACCGGCGACCAGCGGCGCCAACTCATAGATACGCAACAGGTCTACGAGGCCTGGCAGCATGCTGATCACCAGCGCCAAAGGCGCTTTGCAGGCAGCATGCGCTGGGTTGAGCGCAACGGTGCTGAATACCTGCTGCGGAAGGTCCGGCAGGTCGAGAATTCACTCGGGCCAAAAAGCAGCCAGACGGAGAAGGCGTTCGCTGCGTTTTCCGAGGGCAGGGTGCAGAACAAGGATCTGCTGGCAGGTCTGGCCGATCGCCTGAACGGCCTGGCGAAAGTCAATGTGGCAATGGGGTTGGGCAGGGTACCGGCCATCGCCGCACGGATATTGCGGCGGTGCGCCGAAACAGACCTGCTGGGCAAGCAGTTGCTGGTCGTCGGCACGAATGCGCTGTTCGCTTACGAGGCTCTGGCGGGCGTCCAGATCACCAGCGGTCTCACGGCAACCGGCGACATCGACCTGCTCTTCGATTCCCGACGCCGCATCAGCTTCGTGACCGGCGAGAGGGTAAGCCAGTCCGGCCTGATAGGCGTATTGCGTAAAGTGGACAGGTCCTTCAAGCCGCTCCAGCCCCGGGCCTTCAGGGCAGCGAACCGTGATGGCTATCTGGTCGACCTGATCCGTCCGCAGGCAAGACATGTCCTCAAGGACAACGCCACTACCTCGATTACACAGCTTGCCGACGATCTCGACAGCGCACCCATGGAGGGGCTGCAATGGCTCATCAACGCTCCAAAGGTCGAGGCTGTGGCGATCGATGAGCGTGGCTATCCCGTAAGCATGCCGACGGTCGACCCTCGAATGTTCGCTCTGCACAAGGCTTGGCTGGCCACGCGGCCTGATCGGTCTGCGGTCAAGGCAATGAGAGATCGTGAACAGGCGGAAGCGGCTGCACGCATTGCCACGGGCTATCTTGCGCTTCCGCTGGACAGCGAGCATCTCAAAGGGCTTCCGGGGGCACTGCTGGACGCTGCGGCCGCAACGCTCTCTCTGTCTGGCCCGAGCGGCTTTTCCGAAGACTCTCCAATTGAGCCCGACTGGTAGCGGCCGCGCTAGCACGCCATGCTACGAAAATAGCATTCTCCCCTTGCGAAATGTGATGCTACGGTTCCCGGCGCACCCAGGGCGGAGGGGTTGCCAAGAGGAGAAGTGGCGGGCGCTGGCCCGGATTTCAGCGAGAACCGGACGGAGCTGTTGAACCATTGCAAGGCCGCCGCGTTTTCCAGCGTCGGCCACAAGGGAGGAACCACCTGTGAAAGCATCCTATCTCGTCTCAGCCGCGCTGCTTGCGGCGACTGCGATGCCGGCGGCGGCCGGCGAAATTTCCGACGGCAAGGTCAAGATCGGCATCCTCAACGACCAGTCGGGCGTCTATGCCGATTTCGGCGGCAAATGGTCGGTCGAGGCCGCCAGGATGGCGGTCGAGGATTTTGGCGGCAAGGTGCAGGGCGCGCCAATCGAGATCGTCAACGCCGATCACCAGAACAAGCCCGACATTGCCTCCAACATTGCGCGCCAGTGGTACGACACCGAGCAGGTCGACGCGATCATGGAACTGACGACATCCTCGGTGGCGCTCGCCGTCCAGGGGTTGTCCAAGGAAAAGAAGAAGATCGACATCGTTACCGGAGCGGCATCGGCCGACCTGACCGGCAAGCAATGCTCGCCCTACGGTTTCCACTGGGCTTACGATACCCACTCGCAGGCGGTCGGCACCGGCGGCGCGCTTGTGCAGCAGGGCGGCGACAGCTGGTATTTCATCACCGTCGACTATGCCTTCGGCTATTCGCTGAAGGAGCAGACCTCAAAGGTTGTTGAGGCAAGCGGCGGCAAAGTGCTGGGCGAGGTGCGTTACCCCTTGGGATCGACGGATTATTCCTCCTTCCTGCTGCAGGCGCAGTCCTCCGGCGCCAAGGTTATCGGCCTTGCCAATGCCGGCCTCGACACCTCCAATACCATCAAGCAGGCGGCCGAGTTCGGCATCGTCGCCGGCGGCCAGCGGCTGGCAGCACTTCTGTTCACGCTTGCCGAGGTGCACGGCCTCGGACTGCAGGCGGCGCAGGGCGTGGTGCTCACCGAAGGGTTTTACTGGGACCGCGACGACAAGAGCCGCGACTTCGCCGGGCGCTTCTTCAAGCGCACCAACCGCATGCCCAACATGATCCAGGCCGGCACCTATTCGGCGGTGCTGCAATATCTCAAGGCCATCGACAAGGCCGGCACCGACGAGACCGAGGCGGTCGCCAAGCAACTCCATGAAATGCCCGTCGACGACATCATCAACGCCAACGGCAAGGTACAGGCCGACGGCTCGATGGTGCACGACATGTATCTCTATCAGGTCAAAAAGCCCGAGGAGTCGAAGAAGGACTGGGACTACTACACCTACCTTGCGACCATTCCGGGCGACAAGGCCTTCATCAAGGCTGAAGACAGCGGCTGCCCGCTCGTCACCAAGTGACGCTGGCGCAAGCCGTGGCCGTCCAGCCGGACGGTGCCGAAATCAAGCCGCGGGTGGTGCTCTCCGCCCGCGGCCTGCGGCGCGATTTTGCCGGTTTCGTCGCCGTCAACAATGTCGACCTCGACGTCCATCACGGCCAGATCCATGCACTGATCGGGCCGAACGGCGCCGGCAAGACGACGATCTTCAACCTCTTGACCAAGTTCCTGCAGCCGAGCAGCGGCAGGATCGAACTGTTGGGCAACGACATCACCCGCACCGCGCCGGCCAGGGTGGCGCGCATGGGTCTCGTCCGCTCGTTCCAGATATCGGCGATCTTTCCGCATCTGAGCGTGCTCGACAATGTCCGCGTCGCCTTGCAGCGGCCGAGCGGGCTCGGCTTCCAGTTCTGGCGCTCGCTGGCCGCGCTTGACCAACTGACTCCACGGGCGCGCGAACTGCTTGCCGTCGTCGGTCTCGACGATGTCGCGCATCGTCCGGCCGGCGATCTCTCCTATGGCCGAAAGCGCGTGCTCGAGATCGCCACCACGCTGGCGCTCGACCCGAAAGTGCTGCTGCTCGACGAGCCGATGGCCGGCATGGGGCACGAGGATGTCGGCGTCATTTCCGGCATCATCCGCTCGCTGGCAACGGACCGCGCCGTGCTGATGGTCGAGCACAATCTCACCGTCGTCGCCGACCTCTGCGACTGGATCACCGTCATGCAGCGCGGCCAGGTGCTCGCCGCCGGCGACTACGCGACGGTGAGCAACGATGAGCGCGTCAGGGTCGCCTACATGGGGACCGAGCAGGGGGACCGAGCATGAGTGAGCCGCTGCTTGCCGTGCGCGATCTCCATGCCTGGTATGGCGAGGGCCATGCGCTGCATGGCGTCAACCTCGACGTTTTTCGCGGTGAGACCGTGACGCTGCTCGGCCGCAACGGCGTCGGCAAGACCACAACGCTGCGCGCCATCATGGGGCTGGTCCGCAAGCGCAGCGGCAGCGTCGCCTTCGATGGCAGCGACCTGATGCGCCTGCCGCTGCATCGTGTTGCCCATCGCGGCATCGGCTTCGTGCCGGAGGAACGCGGCATCTTCGCCACGCTCACCGTCGACGAGAACCTGATCCTGCCGCCGGTGGTGGCCAAGGGCGGCATGAGCGTCGACGAGATCTTCGATCTCTTTCCCAACCTCAAGGAGCGCCGCAACAGCCCCGGCACCAAACTCTCCGGCGGCGAACAGCAGATGCTGGCCATCGCCCGCATCCTGCGGACGGGCGTGCAGATGCTGCTGCTCGACGAGCCGACCGAGGGCCTGGCGCCGGTCATCGTCCAGCGCATCGGCGAACTGCTGGCGACCTTGAAAAAGCGCGGCATGACCATCCTGCTCGTCGAGCAGAATTTCCGCTTCGCCGCCCGCATCGCCGACCGCTTCTACCTGATGGAGCACGGCAAGGTGGTGGAGGGTTTTGCCGTAAGCGAGCTTGCCGCTCACACGCAACAGCTGCACGAGGTGTTGGGGGTATGATGACGACAGCCCACGGCAGTACCCCCACCCCGCTGCTGCGCAGCGACCCTCCCCATAAGGGGGAGGGTGGAGGGCCACCGCCCTACCTCCCCCTTGTGGGGAGGTCGGACCGAAGGTCCGGGTGGGGGTACGTGCCGCACAGACGCATCCCCCTTGCAACACCATCGGTGACGCCATGACCATGATCTTCGGCATCCCCGTCCAGGCCTTGCTCGGCCAGATGCTGGTCGGGCTGATCAACGGCTCCTTCTACGCCATGCTGAGCCTCGGCCTGGCCGTCATCTTCGGCCTGCTGCGGATCATCAATTTCGCCCATGGCGCACTCTATATGCTCGGCGCCTTCATCGGTTACCTGCTGCTCGTCCATCTCGGCATCGGCTACTGGCCGGCGCTGCTCCTGGTGCCGCTCATCGTCGGCGTCTTCGGCATGGCGGTCGAGCGCGTGGCGCTGTCGCGGCTCTACCGCCTGGATCCGCTCTACGGGCTGCTGTTCACCTTCGGACTGGCGCTGGTCATCGAAGGCGTGTTCCGTTTCTACTACGGTGTGTCAGGCAACCCATATGCCGTTCCGGCGCAGCTTGCCGGCGGCACCAATCTCGGCTTCATGTTCCTGCCCAACTATCGCGGCTGGGTGGTGGTGGCCTCGCTCATTATCTGCATCGGCACCTGGCTCCTGATCGAAAAGACCAGGCTCGGCTCCTATCTGCGCGCCGCGACCGAGAATCCGGAGCTGGTGCAGGCCTTCGGCGTCAACGTGCCGCTGCTGCTGACGCTCACCTATGGGCTCGGCGCGGCGCTCGCCGGCCTTGCCGGTATTCTCGCCGCGCCCGTCTACCAGGTCAGTCCGCTGATGGGCTCCGATATCATCATCGTCGTCTTTGCCGTCGTCGTGGTCGGCGGCATGGGTTCGATCCTCGGGGCCATCGTCACCGGCTATATGCTCGGCCTCGCCGAGGGCCTGACCAAGGTGTTCTATCCCGAGGCGTCGAACCTCGTCGTCTTCGTCATCATGGCGGTCGTGCTGCTCCTGCGCCCCGCCGGCCTGTTCGGAAGGGACGCCTGAGATGAGCGAGGCAACCCTTCACCAACAGCGCACCGCCGCCTCCGTGCGGCTGGAGCGGGTATTGCTGGCATTGGCCATACTGGCGCTGATAGCCGCGCCCTTCTTCGTCTATCCGATCTTCCTGATGAAGATGCTGTGCTTCGCGCTGTTTGCCTGCGCCTTCAACCTGCTGCTCGGCTACACCGGGCTGTTGTCGTTCGGCCACGCCACCTTCTACGGCGCCGCCGCCTATTTCTGCGCCTACGCCGTCAAGGCATGGGGCTGGCCGCCCGAGGCCGGCATCCTGCTCGGCACCGCCGGAGCGGCCGTGCTCGGCCTGGTCATGGGCTTCCTCGCCATCCGCCGGCAAGGCATCTATTTCTCGATGATCACGCTGGCGCTGGCGCAGATGTTTTATTTCTTCTGCGTCCAGGCGCCGTTCACCGAAGGCGAGGACGGCATACAGGGCGTGCCGCGCGGGCATCTGTTCGGCATCGTCGACCTCAACGTCACGCTCAACATGTATTTCGTCGTGCTTGCCGTCTTCCTCATCGGCGTCTTCGCCGGCTGGCGCATCGTCAACTCGCCGTTCGGCATGATCCTGCGTTCGATCCGCGAGAACGAGAACCGCGCCATCTCGCTGGGCTATTCGGTCGGCCGCTACAAGCTCGCCGCCTTCGTCATGTCGGCAGCCCTTGCCGGGCTTGCCGGCGCCACCAAGGCGATCGTCTTCCAGTTCGCGACGCTGACCGACGTCACCTGGCAGATGTCAGGCGAGGTGATCCTGATGACGCTGCTCGGCGGCATCGGCACCATGGTCGGTCCTGTCGTCGGCGCCGGCCTCGTCGTCGGCCTGGAAAACACCCTCGCCACCTCAGGCTTCCCCGTGACCATCGCCACCGGCCTGATCTTCATGATCTGCGTGCTGGTCTTTCGCCGCGGCATCGTCGGCGAGATTTACGCGCGCTGGCTGGCGCCGGCCAACGGCGAGGCGGGCCGCGATCAATAGGTGATGGTCACCACCACCGTGTCGGTGTAGACGCCGGCCGAGGGCGTCGTCTGCGGCGGCACGCGGCCGTAGACGATGAGCGGTTGCGCCAAGCCGGTTCCGGTGCCGGCCACCGTGCTTCCCGGCGTTCCGGCGTCACCCCAGGGCTGCGAGCGCGCGGCGTCCTTGTAGAGGCCGTAGGTGACCCGCTCGCCGCCCTTCGACATTTTGCGATTGGTCGGCGTGCCGCCTGTCGTGCCGCCATTCAGGGAAACCGTATAGGCGGTCGACGGCGTGCAGGTGACCGAGACCTGGCCGGTGGCATCGGCATTGGCGTCGAGCACGCCCTTGGAGCCGAAATCGATGTTCTGGGTGGCGACCAGGCAGTTTGCCGCGACCGTGGCGTTGATGGTGAAGGTCGGACTGGTGCCCAAGTTGCCCGCGCCGGTGTTGCAGCTGCTGCTCAACAGGGTTGTCCGGGAGCGGAACTCGAGTTGCCCGCCCGAAAATGTCGACAGATAAGTGCCCGGCGGAACGGTCGCCTGGCCGCCGGGAACCCGGCCATAGAGCGTCAGGGTGTCGATTGAGTTGCCGAAGAGATTGGGGCTCAGCAGCAGCGGTGGCGGGCGCGAGGCATAGGCCCAGTTATAGGTGCCCCAGACAACGCTCATTGCGGGGTCCGAATAGAGTTGATAGTTGAGGCTGTTGACGCCGCTCGCCATCTGCCGGGCCGCCGCCGAGGTTGCACCGCCGGTGCCGGCGGCAATATGCGGACACACCAGGACGGGCAGCAGCAATGGCAAACTGCCGCTGCAAGTCGCGGTGAAGGTGGCTGTCGATGTCGCCGCGGTGCCCGACAGCGTGTCGATGATGCCGAAATTCAAACTGGTGACGGTGTAACTGCAGCTCTGCGCCCGGGCGAGCGACGGGAGCAGCACCAGCAGCAGGGCGATGATTACGGCGCGCAGCATTTTTCCTCCAGCTCTCATTGGCACACCACGTTCCCGATCACCACTTGCCGGCCGCGCGCCGCCTCGAAGGGAAACTCTGCCCGGCATGAACCGCCGTCAGCGCGCTCGACCTGCACGGAATTCTGCTTGCCGAGGCCCTTGATGTAGGCCTGCCCATCATAGCCGACGACAAAGTCTTCAGTGCCGCCATCGACGCGTCCCGACAGTCCGGCCTCGAGCGGCGTTCCGCTCGAGTCGACCAGCGTCACCAGCGCGGCCTGTGCCGCCTCGGACACGCCGAACTTCAGCACGACGCCGTTGCGGTCGGCTGGGACGACGGTCTCCTTGGTGGCCGGGACATCCGCGTCCACCGGCAGGTTTTTCGGGTCGATCGACACCGTGTTCAGCTCATAGGAGTTGAGCCCGGTGACCAGGATGCGGCCTTTGCTGTCGGTCCTGCCTACCGGCCGGTTCTGATGCAACACCTCGACATCAGGCGTGCCGACATCGACGACGGCAAAGGCATCGTCGATGCGGTTGGTGGCAAACACCCCGCCGCCTGCGACCGCAATGGCGCCGTCCATCTGGCCGGTCACGCGAAAGTCCTTGTCGAATTGCTGGGCGCCGGCCTCGAAACGCGCAAACGGCGCGCGGTAGCTGACCGCTGCCGAACGATTGGGGACCTCGCCCTCCGAGGTGCGCAGCCGCCAGCCGATGCTGCCGTCCTCGGCCCGCTCCGATTTGGCGAGGTCGGCCACGATATTGAGGCCGTCAGGCCCATGCTCGACACCCGTCGACGCCATGACGTCGTTATTGAACGGGATCGAAATCCCCGCAAAGATGCCATAACTGTCGCCGTCGTCGAGATCGGCGAAGGCCGTGGCATAGAGCGTGCTGCGCTTGAAGATCGCCTGACTATAGGAGAGGCCGACGATCTGGCTGGTCTCGCCTTCGGCATCCTTGAGGTGGGTATAGGAGAAGTTGAGGCTGGAGAAATCGATCGGCATCGGCACGCTGAGCGTCACCTGGTCGACCGCCCGCGGCACACCGGCGCTGAAACGGGTGAAATCATCGGGATCGAGTATGACCGGCTGTGCCGTCACCGAAGCGATGTCATCATAGCCGCCGAACGCCCGCTGCATGCGGGCATTGACCGCCCAGCCATCATAACCGAATTCGACACTGGCATCGACCAGCGAGCCGGTGCGCCCCTCATGATGGCTGCCGGCCACCGCCACCGACGCCGCGCCATAAGGCCCGAGCGGGAAGGCAGCACCTATGCCGCCATTGATCAGCTCGGCGCCGCCCTCGGCATGGGCTTCCAATGTCAGCCGGTCGGTCACGCCGTAGCGCGCGCTGGCGACGCCCATGACGCGGCCATCATAGTCGTCGGAAGAGATGCCGAAATTGCGCCGCGCCATGCCCGCCTCGACGGAAAAATCGAGCAGCCCCTGACGCAGCATCATGCTGGAGGCATAGAACGGCAAGGTGGCGGTGGTCTCGCGCCCCAGGCTGTCGCGCAGCACCACCTGGGCCTGTCCGGCGCCGGTGAACACCGGCAAATTGGTGACCTGGAATGGCCCGGGCTGGATGTCGCCGGAATAGGTACGCACGTTTTGCGTATAGACCTCGAGCGTCGACGGCACCGCCGCCGTGCCGCCGAAGGACGGCAGCGGCAGCGTCACCAGGTCCGATCGCAGGTGGAAGTTGCGTTGCGCCTGGACGCCGCCGAGATAGACCGGCCGCGTCCACGACAAGCCGCCGGAGACGAAGTCGCCGGCGCGGTAGGTCATCAGCCGGTCGGGGTCGGAATAGCTCCAGGTCGTGTTGAGCCGCGTAAAGCCGCCCAGCTTGCCATCGGAATAGCCGGCGATGAACGACTGGCTGAGCGTGCCATAGGGGCTGAACACGCGCGCATCGAAGCCGCCGGAAACGCCTTGGAACAGCTCGACGTCCTTGTCGAACAATGTGTTGGAGCTGGCAAACAGCGAATAGTTGAGAACCGCGCCCAAGCCCGATTGCGGCGCCGGCCGGTCCTGCAAGCGCAAGCCGAGATCGACCATACGCGCCTCGCGGCTGTCATTGGCGGCGGTGACGTAGAGGCGCTGCGCCGCTTCGTCGATCTGAAACGACACATCCGCCAGCTGGTCGAGCCTGACCAGGCCGTCGGTGTCGACAGCGCCCTGCGGCGGCTTCAGCCCGAGCTCCTTCAGCTCTTGCGGCGTCGATGCCAGGCCGCCATCCGGCATCTGGGTGAAGCTGCCGATCAGTTTGGTCGAGACGTCGTTGATGAACACCTCTAGATAAAGGCTGCGGCCGGCTTGCTGGCCAGGGTCTTCAGGGTTCGTCACGGCCGGCAATTCTTGCGCGTTCACCGCCGAGAAAGGTGTGAAAATCGCGAGCGCGACGACTAGCGCGATCCTACTTGCCCTTGACGGCAACGTTGGCATCGAAGGGTCCAAGATCGCTCTGTGCCTTCAAAAGCACGGAGCCCGCTGACAGTGATTTGCCGCTGCCGATCGGCCACTGCATGGTCGCGCCGCCCAGGACATAACCGACGAGCCCGTTTCGGTTGCCGAGCTTTTTGCCGTTCTGGGTCAGGGATAGGTTGGACAAGCGGAGACGACTTTCACCGGTATTGCTGGCTGTCAGCACAAGACTGCCGCCCTTGCGCGAAACACTCCAGGCGACTGCCGGCGCGGCCGCATCGGCGTCGCGGAAAAACACCGGCACCGAATAGCGCAGCGCGAGCGCGACCGTACCGGCCTTCTTGCGCGACGGGTCGGGTAACTCGTCGACGATGACGCGGTAGCTTTCCTCGGCCCGCACCGGCGCCTTGCTGACGCGCACGACGCGAACCACGTATTGGGCATTGGGTCCGAGTTTGGTCGATGGCGGGCTGGCGACGACGTCCGTAGTCGGCGTCAGCGTCTCGATCCCGCCAGACTGGCTCCAGGCGAAGACGCGTATCTGCACATTGATCGGCCGCTTGGGGTCATCGTTGCTGAGGTTGAGAACCGCCGAGGCGTCGGGCGAGATCAGCTCGAGACCTGTCGGCGCCACCCTGAGCGAAGCGGCTTGTGAGAGACCGGCGCACAGCAACAGAACAGCCGTGGCTCCGATGCATGAAAGCATGGATCGCATGATCGTCCTCGTGTTGGTATCGATTGTCAGTACGTTATGGTGATCGCAACGGTGTCGGTGTAGAGGCCCGCCGCCGGTGTCGTCTGCGGTGGAACACGCCCGTAGACCGTCAGCGGCTGAATGGCGCCGTTGCCGGTTCCGCCGACCGTGTCGGTGGGGATCGTGGTGCCCCAAAGCTGCGTCCGGGTGCTTTCCCTGTAGATGGTGTAGTCGATCGTCGCCGACGCCGGCCCGGTCATCTTGCGAACAGCAACCGTTGCGCCCGCGCCCGCTCCGGCGCTCAGACCAACATTGTAGGACTTGCCGGTCGTGCATTGCACGTTGATGGTGCTGGTCTGGTCGACATTCGCATCAATGACACCGTGCGGGCCGAAATCGAGATCGCTCGCCGTCTGCACCTTGCATTCGTCGGTAATCGTGATGCGGACATTCATGCTGCCCGTCGCGGTCGCGGCGATCGCGGGCAGGATGGGAAGCAGCGACGCTCCCGCCAGCAGCGCATATTTCAGCAATCTCATGCGTGTTTCCTCCGTCGGGCAGACCGTTCCTCGCAACACAGTCTTGACCCGGATTTCACTCCTACAGCTCCTCCGTTGCATGCTTCGCAAGACATCAACGATACAGTAATGTCAGAAGCGAACTGTGCAATGATTATTACAACTTAGAT
This sequence comes from Mesorhizobium sp. M0676, assembly GCF_040320535.1. Taxonomy (NCBI): domain Bacteria; kingdom Pseudomonadati; phylum Pseudomonadota; class Alphaproteobacteria; order Hyphomicrobiales; family Phyllobacteriaceae; genus Mesorhizobium; species Mesorhizobium sp. M0676. The sequence goes on along the minus strand of NZ_JAMYPU010000010.1, from coordinate 63,049 downwards.
TCGGATTACGACAGCGAATAACTTCGGTAGGTATCGGATAATTTTGGTTAATATTTGGTTAACAGAGACGAAATGGACATTTTTCCGAAGTGAAAGTTCGTCTGTCGAAAATTTATTTTGCTTCTCGTGCCGAAAAGGCGAAAATATCTGGCAAATCATCTTGATTTTGTAGAGTCTCACCTGTCGTCCTTTATTATCGATATTTCGCGGCGTGCACCGGCGCCAAGCAGCCATCGCCATAGCCGCGCCGGTAGCTGTTCGCGCCTGTCCAAGCCTTGCGGTCGTGCTGACAGGGCCGCATTCGCCAAAACCGTGTTCCGCCCGGCCCAAGCATGGCCGTCCCGGCTGAGATAAATCCACCGCCGTCGGATCGCGGCGAAACACATGCGAATCGTTCTTGCCACGCTGGCCCGGATTTCCTTCGGCGGCGCATCGGCCGGACGGGAGATGCGCCTGTTGTCCCTTGGAGCCATGATCCACGGCCGGCAGCCGCGCGGACCGGCTGCCAGACGTCAGAAAAGGAAGAACGATGAAGAAGACCTATGAAAAGCCACAGCTCGAAAAGCGCCAGAAGCTGTCGCGTGTGACCGCTGTCGCCGGCCCATCAGTGACCAGTGAGAGCTGACGCCGTCGACCGGCATCGAACCACCAGCGGACAAGGAGAGCAGTCATGGATCAGCATGCGAACCCGTCCCCCGGCTTCAGGCGCAATCCGGGCAAGGTGATCACCGTCGAGCCCTTCAACGGGCGTGTCGTCGTGTTTGCAAACGGCACCATCATCGCTTCCTCGGCAAAAGCCAAAATGGTGACCGAGCCGCCCCATCCCTTCTCCTTCTACATCCCGTTCGAGGACATCGACTTCCGGAAGCTCAGGAAGACGGAGCGGTCGACGCTGTGCCCCTACAAGGGCGACTCCAGCTACTGGAACGTGCTGCCGGCGGGCGAAACCGGTAACGACGCGATGTGGGCCTATGAGCAGCCCTTCGACGAGATGGCCGAGATTCGCGCCCACGGCGCCTTCTATCCCGACCGGGTCGCCATCGACGCCACGCCGCGCTAGCCCAAAAGTGCCCAGCGTTTTTGGAGCCGACGACAGGCATGAACAGAGGAATTTTTCAGATCAGCCAAAGCTGTCCTCACCCGGGGGCGCAGCGGTTTTGCGGCAACGGCATGCCGAAACGAAGACAAAAGGTCATGGACGAAAAGCAGAGAGCCATTCTCGACGAAATCCCGCGCCTGCGCCGCTATGCGCGCTCGCTGCTGCGCGACCGCGATTCCGCCGACGATCTCGTCCAGGACTGCCTGGAGCGGGCGCTGCTGCGGCTGGACAACTGGCAGACGGGAGAGAGCCCGCGAAAATGGCTGTTCACGATCATGCATCATCTGTTCATTGACCAGATGCGCAAGGTGAACCGGCGAGGCGAGGCCTCGATACTGCCGCTGGAGGCCGGCGAGGTGCAGGCCTCGCCCGCCGACCAGCTGGAGAACGTCGCCGCGCGCGAGATCATCGACGCGCTGCAGGCGATCAGCCCGGACCGCCGTGCTGCGCTGACCTTGGTCGCCATCGAGGGCTTCTCCTATGCCGAGGCCGCCGAGATGCTCGGCGTGCCGGCCGGCACGCTGATGTCGCGCATCGCGCGCGGCCGCGAGGAACTGCGCGGCCTGCTTGAGGACAATGCGCGCCGCCGCGCGATAAGGATCGTCGAACCCGGGCCGGGCCGGGCGGCTCCAATCAGGGCGCCCATGGCATGAGGAACCCCGATCGCTTGATGGCGCAACACGGCAGGATACGATCTGATTGCAGGCTTTGCGCCCCGTACGGGCACGCATCCGGTAACGGTTTCTTGTCTGCTTTCGTGCATAATGGCGGAGATGGGGTGGACGAAACCAGGGCATGGCTGAAGAGAAAAAACGCAACGGTGAGTTCTGGGCGCTGGCGCTCGAATGCGCTCATCTCGGCGTATGGGACTGGGATATTTTGAGCGGCGACTGCTTCTATTCGCCGACCTGGTCGCACATGCTCGGCTATGAGGATGGCGAGCTTGCCGACACCAGCGATCTCTGGCTGAAGCTGACGCATCCCGACGACCGCGAGCGGGCGCTGGCCAGCGGCGAGCGCCACATTGCCGGCCAGACCGCATCGATCGAGACCGAGCTGCGCCTCAAGCACAAGGACGGTCACTGGATATGGGTGCTGGACCGCGGCGGCACAGTCGAGCGCGACGAGACAGGCAAGCCGGTCAGGCTGATGGGCGTCCAGACCGACATCAGCCGGCAGAAAGAGGCCGAAGCTGAACTGGAGCGTGTCAATGTGCGCTTTCGCCTGGCTTTGGCGGCCAGCGGCACCGGCATCTGGCATCACGATATCGACGCCAACAAGAGCTATTGGGACGCGCGCACCAGGGAGATCTTCGGCCTCGTCGCCGACACCGACGAGGTGGCGGCCGACCTCTGGCACTCCTATCTGCACCCCGACGACAAGGACACCACCGAGCGCGCCCATCTGTCGCCGCTTGCGACCGATGAAGTCGTTGCCTCGCAATACCGCCTCATCCGGCGAGATGGCGAAATCCGTCATGTCGAATCGCTGGTGCGCTTCATCGCTGCCCCTGACTCTGCCGGCCAGATTCTCGGCACCGTGCGCGACATCAGCGAGGACAAGAAGCGCGAACGCGAACTCGCCTACGCCGCGCACCACGATGCGCTGACGGGCCTCTTGAACCGTGCCGCCTTCGACCGGCTGCTGGCCGTGCACATCGCCACCGAGCGGGCTTTGCCGCTGGCGGTGTTTTACGTCGATCTCGACTACTTCAAGGCGCTCAACGACTTTGCCGGCCACGCCGCCGGCGACCTGGCGCTGAAGGGCGTCGCCGCCGGCATATTGGGTTGCCTGCCGTCAAGGGCGCGCGCCGCGCGCCTCGGCGGCGACGAGTTCGCGCTGCTGGTGCCGAATTGCAAGCCTGCCGAGGCCGAGGCGCTGGCTGGCGCCATCCTTGCGGCGGTCCGTGACGCCGACCTCGGACTGCCGGCGACCTCGCGAAAACTCGCGGCCAGCATCGGCATCGCCTTCGTCGAGGACACCACCACCACGGTTGCCGATGCGTTGGCCTGCGCCGACGACGCCTGCTATGCGGCCAAGGCGGCCGGGCGCAATCGCTTCGCGGTGTTTTCGGCCGATGCGGCGTCGGGCTCCGGCGGCCTCAACGCGGCGCGTGTCGCCGCCGACACGGTCGACGCCATGGATGACGGGCGGCTGAAACTGTTCGGCCAGGAAATCCATCTGCTCGGCCAGCCCTGGCAGGAGAGCCGCCATGTCGAGGTGCTGGCGCGGCTTGCCGGGCGCAATGGCAAGCTGATCCCGCCCAACGAATTCATTCCGGTCGCCGAGCGCTTCGGCATTGCCTCGCGGCTGGACCGCTGGATCATCAGGACAGCGCTTTCGCAGCATGGCGCGGCGATGCGCTCAGGCGCCATCTTGCTCGGCTTCAACCTGTCGGCGCAGACGCTGAGCGATCCGCTGCTATGGGATTTCGTCGACGCCGTCATCGCCGAGACCGGGGCGCCGCATTCCGGCATCGGCTTCGAGATCACCGAGACCGCGGCCGTAACCAATTTCGACGCCGCCGAGCAGTTCGTGCGCAAGGCGCGCGAGCGGCAATGCCGCGTCAGCCTGGACGATTTCGGCGCCGGCATGAGCTCGTTCGAATATTTGCGGCGCTTTCCGGTCGATCAGATCAAGATCGACGGCTCGTTCATCGAGAATATCGCGGAAAGCCGTTTCGACCGCGAGATCGTCTCGGCCATAGCGGGCATCGCCAAAAGTCTCGGCTGCGCGGTGGTGGCCGAAAAGATCGAACAGCAGGAAGCGCTCGACATTTTGCGCGGCATGGGCGTGGCCTATGGCCAGGGTTTTCTGCTGCACCGGCCGGAGCCGCTCGAGGCGATCGTCGCGCGGGCCGGCGAACAGTCACCATCCAGCGGACAGTCGCCGGAAAAGCGCTTCGGCTGACGGCTTCTCATCGCCTCGGGCTCGCGCGACTTGTCCGGCTAACCGGCGTCGGCCTTTTCCTGCTTTCGCTGCGCCGCCTCCTTCTTGCGGCGCAACACCTCATCTGTACCGACAAGGTCCTTCGAGGCGCCGGAAATGGCGGTCGAGACGACGGCGGGCGGATCGCTGGCCGGAAAACTATCTTCGAGCCCTGATTGCAACTGCTCCTCGAGCGTCTGCGGGTTCTCGGAGCGGCCTTCGGCGCGGCGCTCGCCAACGGCTTCGACATCGCTCTTGGTGTCGGGGTGAGCGCGGGCTTCCGATATCGTCGACACCACCAGCTCGATTGCGAACTCTTTCATCGCCTCGGCTTGCGGCCCATCGACATCGGAGTCTTCGATCAGCCGGATGAGCGACTTTTCCAGGGCGCCCAGCTCCTTGACGCCCTGACACCGCGCCAGACGCTTGGTGAGCGAACCGAGCAGCGCCGGGGCAAAGGTCGAATAGGCAAGCCTGCGTGTGTCGTCGACCTGCTCGGGATGAAGCTTTTGCAAGGACATAGATGCCTCCAGTCAATCAGCCGGGCAGCTTCTGCCGCTGGCCCCTCCTTAGGAAACAGAGGGGAGGGCAAGAGGTTCCATACAGTCCTCGACAGGGTCGACGAGTTCAACTCCACAGCGACGCCATGGTCAGCGACGCTTCGAATATCTGCTCCCTGTTCTCGTTCAGCATCTTGACGGTGATCCGCCGGTGGTCGCCCTCCGGTATCTCGTCGCGCGCCACATCGTGCAATATGCGCAGCGCTTCGGCTCCCGCGCGCTCCCGGCTGGGAAAAAGCTGCCCCTCTTCGTCAATCTGGGTCTCGGCGTTGTACAAGTCGAAGTAGAACCGTTCCATGTGTGCAAGGATCCCTGCGTGAGAACGCTAAGGCGCATCGCGGTTGAAAGGACGCAGGCGACGCGCTTCAGGTCTGTGTTTTTATGCATGTCGTTGTCTCAAAATCGGGGCCATTTTTGAGCGACATGGATTAAATCCCAACCCGCACCCATGGTTCCATGCGACTGTGTCCTGAGCAGATTTCCTGCCAGGAGCCGTCGCCGTGCCGGCCGATTGCAACCGCACCCGATCTCCGGCGTTTGGCTAGGCCACGAATGTCCACGAAATCTCGAACTGGATCCTCGATGCTAGAACCGCTTTATCTCAACCTTGGCCAGCATGACGCTTTGTCCGAGCAGGAAAAGGGGCTGCTGGCCGCCGCCATGACCATCGAGATGGATTTTGCCACCGGTCAGGACATCGTTTCCGAGGGATCGAGGCCAGGCTACAGCACGCTCATCATCGAGGGTCTGGCGGCGCGCTACAAGGTGCTGGAGGATGGCGGCCGCCAGTTCACCTCGTTGCAGGTGCCCGGCGATTTTGTCGATCTGCACGCCTTTCTGCTCAAGACCATGGACCATGGCATCATCGCATTGTCGCCATGCCGGGTGATCGCCGCCGACCACAGTCGGCTAAGGACGATCACCGAACAGGCGCCTCATCTGAGCCGCTTGCTGTGGCTGGACACGCTCGTCGATGGCGCCATCCATCGGGAATGGATCGTGGCCATGGGCCGGCGGTCCAAGACGTCGCATCTGGCGCATCTTGTGTGCGAGCTGTTCGTCCGGCTCCAGGTGGTCAAGCAGACCAACGGCATGAGTTTCCGGCTTCCTCTGTCGCAGGCGGAACTGGCCGATGTGCTTGGGCTTTCGGTCGTCCACATGAACCGGGTCATCGGTGCGCTGCGCAAGATCGGTGTGATCGGCTGGGCGAATTACATGGTGACCATTCTGGACTGGCAGCAACTGGTGGAAATCGCCGAGTTCGACCCGACTTATCTCAGCATGAACCGCGAGCCGAGATAGGCTATCCGGCGTTCGCATGACACCCCGCAACCCGTCAGCCGGTCTTCAACGATGCCCATCCAGCGACGCCAATTCGTCGAGCATGGCAAGGGCGGCACTTGGCTTCGTCGGCTTCAGCAAGCCCTGTTGGGCGGCGGCATTCTGGAAAGCGGCAAAGGCGATGTCCGGGCGGCAAATGCCGTTCAACGCGTCATCCACCAGCCTGTCGGCCGCCTTGTAAGCCGCCGCCTGCTTGTTCTTCCATGTTCCGCCGAGCGCCCTCCTGGCGTCGGCGACCGACGACACCGTCATCGCGCTTCCGTCCACGAATCTGATCGTAAGGGGCAGAAAACGGCTCATGCGCTCACCATCCAAACCATTCGCGTCTCGCCCGGATTGATCGCATCACTTGCCTCCTTGAAAACAGGATCGCCATAAACGAGGAAATCACAAACTGGTTGCAGCCCGGCGAGCTACATGTTGCTTGCCGGCCAGATCGGCCGATGCGGACGATAAGGCGGGCGCGGCGCCGGCTTCAACGGGATGTCGGCGAGCGAGTTGCGGATCGGCCTGAACAGTATCGGCGAAGACGCGGCGCGGCGATGCAGTACCGCGGCCGACAGTTTGGCAATCAGATTTCGAACGTCCATGGGACACCTCGATCGCGTTGAGAGTCCCCCCATCGCGATCACCTACCACCTCACGCCCAGCATCCGCATTTAACTTTGATATAGGCCGGACGAATACGCGCGGCGCGCAATGTCTGCCGCCAACCCTTCTGCTGGTCTCAAGTCCGACAAGCAGGCGGCGGATGTGTCGCAGTTCGGCGCCAAGACCCCGGTGAAGCGCCCGGCCCAGCGGAGGAGATCGCGCCGGCCTATGTGTTCCTGGCCGCAATGTTCAAGCTACATCACCGGCGAGAGTCTGCCGATCCTCGGCGGCTATTGAGCGGCGTCGCCAGGCTGGCGGTCACGCATCCGAGCAGCGACGTCGCGGACGCTGCTGCAACCGGATGAATTTTCGTGCATTCTTGTGCATGGCCACAATGCTTCGAACCGACACGCCGGCAAAATGCTGCTCCTATTGCGGTTCGCGAGAGCATGACTACGAGGATTGTCCGAAGCGCAAAGCAGAGGCGGAGCGGCAGTGGGAAGGCCAGGCAAAGCCCGGCGCCGAATCCGAGGCGACGGCCGAAGTCTAGCTTGGCTCGAACAGCTCGATCACGTTGCCGGACGGGTCTTCACAAAGAATCTGTCGCCCGCCCGGACCTTCGACGATCTGGTTGCGGAACCCCACGCCGGCCTCGCCCATCTTAGTCACGATTGACGGCAATTGCTCGACCTCGAGCACGAAGCGGTTCCATCCGCCCGGCTCGGGTGTCCGGCCGTCCGGCATCGGCCTGGCTGCCGACGCCAAGGGACCGGCGAGCCAGAGCGAGAGGTCGCCGCGCGTCAGGATGGCCATCGCCGGACCGAATTGCTGCTTCAGCGCGAAGCCCAGATGGCTTGTATAAAACGCGATAGACAGATCGACATCGCGGACCAGATATCGGACGGACACCATTCGCAGGCTCCCTCACAAAGGCCCCTCCCGAGAGATAGCTGGCGGGACAAGTCGGGGCAAGCCCGCGCGCACGCTTCGGGCGCCTACGGTGCGATTGCGTGGTCGGCCTGTCTCTCTCTCACGGCTGCGGCCTTTTCAGAAGTTCTGCTTCGCCGGGAAAGAATTTTGCGGGACGATGTCGGATCGGCGGCGTCGCGCCCGTCCTTGGGATGAAACCCGTTGCAAACCTTTGGAGCACATCATGGAAGCCGTTCAATCGCCGTGGCAGACCGCGGCCATTCTCATCGCCCGCCTGACCCTGGCCGCCATGTTCGCGATGGGAGCAGCGTTCAAGTTCATGGATATGAACATGACCGCCGGCTACATCGCCGCCGCCGGCTTCCCGTTCCCGCTGTTTCTGGCCTGGTGCGCCGCGATCCTCGAAACGCTGCTGGTGATCGCCCTCCTGACCGGAGCATTCTTCACACCGGCCGCCCTGGTCGCCGCCGTCTACGTGGTCTTCCTCGGCTTTGCCTTCCACGGTCCGTCGCACTGGACCGGCAACCAGGCCGAGTTCGGCGCCTTCATGTCCCATTTCCCGTTCGCCGCCGGCTTGTTGTTCGCCGCCGTGCATGGACCGGGCAGCGTGCTGGCCTCGAAACTCGGCCGAGGGTGAGGCCCGCGTCGGCAGACCGCCTCACATCTGGTCGTTGTAGGGTTCCTTCATCTGGCCGACCATGCGGGCCAGTTTCGAGAAGGACGGCATGTCCGCCTCCGGCTGGCATTGATTGGCCAGTTCCAGCAGTCGGATCGGAAAGTTGACGGCGTCGCGGTTGGACTCCGACATGCCGTCGGACCGCTCCTCGCCGGTTTCGATGGCCTCGGCCTTGCGCAGCGCGATGTCGATATCCTCGACCGTGAGCAGGCCCTTGCGCACCAGCACCTGATTGATCGAGGCGACGGCCATCAGCAGGCCTTCGAGTTGCAGATTGGCGACGTTCATGGCTGTTGCTCCCATTTGGCTCACGCTCAACGCATGAGCCGCTGTTACGATCCGGACGGGGATGCAAGCGATAGGCGTCGGCCGATGGCCTGCGCTACTCTTCCATCCAGCGGCGGCCATATTCGGCCCACAGCGCCTTGACCTCCCGGCTGCCGAGGCGCGGGGCCGAGCCGTCGCCATAGGCGATCGAAACGCCGCTGATGTCGTAATGGGGATGGGCGTCGATGACGAAGCGGATCGCCTCGCCGAGCGGCCTTCTGCCGATGACCGGATCGGCCTGGCCTTGGCCGACGCTGCGAACGCCGGAAACAGTGGCTGGCGCTTGCCGCATCCTGAACACGGATGCCATGGCTGGTTTGTCCATCCCGCTCTCCCCCGAGTTGGAGTGGAATGATTCCATAAGAGCCAGCTAATGACCAGTCGCTAGACGGCCTGTCGAAGGCTGCGTCTTGTATCCTGCAGCCGGTTGAAGGACTGTTCAGGCCAGCGGATCCGCCGCCGGCGGCCTGGCGGGAAGGCCGAGCCTTGTCCGCTCGCCGTCGGCAAACTCCTCGGCCGCTTCCTGGGCCATGAACAGATGCTGGGTCACCGTGCCATTCTCGGCAACCAGCACCGCCCATTGGCGGCGGTCGACACGTTCCACGCGAACGTCATTGGGCTCTCCGGCCACCACGATCGTCCTCCAGCAGGCGTACGGCACGGAGGGGGCGTGCCTTTACGCCTTGGTCTTGCTCTTGGCCGGCGCCTTGGCGGCCGGCGCCTCGGGTGTCCTGATGCCGAGCCCGAACTCCTTTGCCAGCTCCGAGCGCTTGGCGGCGTAGCTGGGCGCCGTCATCGGATAGTCACCGGGCAGGTCCCATTTGGCGCGATAGGCTTCCGGCGTCATGCCATGGGCGGAGCCGAGATGACGCCGCAGCGACCTGAACTTCTTGCCATCCTCGAGGCAGTAAATGAAATTCGGCGTTACCGAGCGCTTGCGGTTGACCGCGGGCTCAGGCGCAGGTTGCGGCGGAGCAACGGGATTGTCCACGGCCGCGAGCGCTGCATTGACGCTCTCGATCAACGCCGGCAGGCTATCCGGAGGCACTGAATTGTTGCGCACGAATGCCGCGACGATGTCGGCGGTCAGATTTATATTTCGGATTTTGTCCTCAGACATGGCTTCTTTTGCCCCCTTGATGCCAAAGGGCAAATTATCAGACAACATCCGCCGACGGCATGGCACTTTAGAACATATGCATATGACTTGACGCCGGATGTGGTAGCGCTAACATCGCCGAGTCTCCGGTCGATGTCGATGTAGGAATTGTTTCCTGACATATCTTGACCGGTGAGGGCAGCTATGCTATGATTTGTTCATGGTGCTGATTTGCGCCACCAACCCGCCGCCCAGGCGGGTTTTTGTTTCATGCCGGCTTGGAAACAATAACGGCCAGTGACGCGAGTTTTCCCTCGCTCAGGCTGCTTATGTAGTTTTTTCGCCGACGCACGAACTCGGCGCCGAGCACGATCTCATTGGCCTGCTGCTGGGCGGGCGAGGGCACGATGCCGGAATTTGCCCGTTTCAACGCCAGCTCGACGTGATCGCCGGTTTCGTCGATGACATCGTCGACCCGGAATCCGGCTGAAGCAAACAAGACCTTCAGGGTCTCGCCGTCGACAAGATGGCTGGCCGCCGGCGACACCGCCCAAGGCAAGGGATAGGTAGGCTCGCCCCCCGCCAGCACCGCCTCGGTCCAGACAAGCCTAGCTTTCGGCTTCAGCACGCGCCACGCTTGCCCGATGACCGCGGCCTTGTCGGCGATATTCATGCCGACATAGAAGCAGATCGCCGCGTCGAATGTGTCGTCCGCAAAAGGCAGCCTTGTCGCATCGGCCTCATGAAAACGGACTTTGTCACCGAGGCCGCAGAGTTCGGTCAATCGGCGGGATGCCTCGACAAACGCCGATGTCAGGTCGACGCCGTCGACGCTGCATCCATAGGTCTCGGCCAGAAACCGGGCCGGGCCGCCAATGCCGCTGCCGATGTCCAGAACCCGATCAGAAGCGGAGGGCGCAAGACGCGCGGCATGGTCCTGCGTGGCGATCAGCTCGCGGCCATGAAGCTGGTCGAACGGATAGAGTTGTTTGGCCGCGAGGCTGTCGGCCCTGGCATCCGGCACAGCCGACAGGATGCGCTCGACGATGCCGCCGCTGCCATAGTGACTGGTCACATTGCTCATTGTGCGCTCTCCGACGAGACCCAGCATCCCTTCGATGCTGCCCTTGCGCAATGCGCGGCCGCGCCAAGACGCGGCTTTGACCGGAGTAGGAATTATTTCCTAATTATATACTTGACGTACCAGGAACGAAAATGTCTACTGAGTCGCGACAGGCCGGTACTATTGAAGCGTATGACGGGCGCGGTGTTTGGGTGCCCGAAGGACTGACGGCGCGCGACATCATGGAAGGTGCGAAGGTACTAGAACGCGACTTTGATGTCGCGCCGTTCACTTCCCGTGAGATGGTATGCCGAGTGCTTTCCGCGTTGCAGCTGGCGGCCAATCCTTCGGCCATAGACGCCCGTTGAACATGTGGAGTTCTACAAGCATATCGCCAAGGCGTTCGGTTAGGATGAGAAGTTCGTAACTTGAATACCCGTAGGCTGGCATTCCCTTGTCATCCTGCTTTCTTGCGACTTGCACGGGTGGAATGATTAGGAACCAGAGACTGGACGGGCTCGCTAGAGGCAAGCGGGCTCGCCAAAAAGTAAACCTACTGACTTCCATGACTATTCCGTGCGCGAACTCATTGCGGCGGTCAGAGAAGCCGGTGACCGCCGTCATAAGACGATTGAATTCCCCCTCGAATTCTTGGTGCGAGTTCTGGACAAACCATCTTTCGGCAGCGCGCTTCAAGATGTCCGCTCTTTCGCGGAAAATTCGACCTTCGCCATACCCTTTTATGGACCCTAGGGTCGTGTCACCGACGAAGAAGCTGTAGAGTGTTGACAACGAAAATTCGATCCGCTCCCACTCATTGATTGCGCGCCCCAGCCATTCAAAGACGCGGGAATCGTCGGTGTCGGCGGTTAGCGGCAACGGGAGTTCCCAGGGATTGGGCATGACGATGGAAGATCCAAAAGACAAAGACCAGGAGAAGGGCGACGAGGTTTTGCGCCGCCTGTTGAAGACGCCTCCAACGCCCCACGAAAAGTCTGAGAAGAAACAGTCTTCAGCAACAAAGGCGGCGAAGACAGCCTCGTCCAAGTCACCCAAGCAGAACTGATTCGCAACTGCCGCGCCATCGTGCTTCTATGTTACACATACATAGGGGGTGACATGCGCATTTGGTTGGCGGGTGTATTGGTGTGCGGGATTGTTTGCCCGTCCTTGGCGGCAGAAACGAGTTTCAACGCGCTGTACATACCGCCAAAAGGCGGCGCGGCCCCGAAAATTCTCGACTACGACACTGGCATGATGAGTTCTGTCTTGGGGACGTTTGAAGCGCGGCCCGCCGACTGCCCCAATGAAGCCTATTGGGTGCTTCTGAAAGACAAGAGCCTCGTCAACTGTGGCGACGGAAGCGCCTACCGCTTGGTGAAGCCTCCCGTCGCTTATTCCGGCTTTGAAGATGCGTTCAAGCTAGAAAAGATAACAGGCGACGGCACTGACGATGGTGGCCCAATGGCGCCAAAGGAGCCTGCTAAGTGACGGATATCTCCGACGAGGATTACCAGAAAAATCGCGCGAAACTTATAGAGGACGGGAAGGCTGTTACGGGCCGGATTAGCGACGCCTGCCGGTTGGTCGGCTTTGGCCTGCTGGCGGTTTTCTATGGAATTAAGACGGATGAGGGCGCTTTTGCCACCAGTATCAAGAGCGGACACGGATGTCTTTTTATGACCATAGGAGCTCTGGGCGTCCTTGCCATCGTTCTGGATTATTTACAGTACATGTTCGCCAACTGGTCCATAGAGGATGCCAAGAAGCGACCTGACCAGCTCTACGGCGAGAAGACGTTTTCCCGATTGGCAAGGACTGTCTGTTTCTACGCCAAACAATTGGTCATCCTCGCTGGATCCATTTCATTGGTTTGGTTGGTTGTGGCTTCCTAGTCAGTGTAAAAGATCTTGTCGTCCTTAGAGCCCTTCACAAGCGATATACTGTGAGTGCAATCCGATCGGTTGACGTAGCTTTCACTGCTGCGCGCAATTTCCTCGCCGTTTTTCGCGTAATAAATCCAATACCAATCCCCACTTTTGTCTTTTTTCTGCCAGTAACATGGATAGGTGACATCAGCCATGGAACGCTCTCCGCTTCGGCCGTATGGCCTTTCATTTACGCACGATGGGAAAGAATATGTATCCCACATCCTTGCACAGTCAGCGGACGCCGCCGCCGACCAATTGTCAAGTATGAGGCAGGCTATTCTAGTGGGGGAGCTTATCGAAGACGTTTCTGATTCTTGCACATCAGCTTTCGTGCCTTCTGCTTAGGCGTGACTGGCTTCACCAATCCGCCGATAGGTAAGGCGCTTGTCGCGGGCCATGCGAAGCAAATCTTCGGCGCGCTCTGCATCCGAGACTTTCAACGCCGTGCGGCGATTGTAGCGGAAATCGAACTCGGCAAGGTAGCGGTGCAAGTGGGCTTCGCCGCAATGCTGATAGACGCCGACCAAGCCGCGCTTGAACACGGAAAACACGCCTTCAATCGTATTGGAGTGGATCGTCTCTTCGCCTTCGTAGCGCACGTATTCGCCGGCGGCATGATTGGTCGTCTTATGCGAAGCGTATTCCTCGCCAGTGCGCGTGTAGAGGCGCGACGAGTCGGTATAGAGCGTTGTATCGCGAGACACGTTGCGGACCAGCACATCGCGCACGGTGGAGGCCGTGGCGTCGTTCAAATGGAACATGCGGGCTTTACCGCCGCGCTCGACCAGACCGACGACAATGCGCTTATGCGCGCCGCCGCCCTTGCCCTTCTTGGTGAAGGGGCGACCCTTGCGCTGCTCTGAAACGCGCGGCGTCTCGCGCTGGCCGATATAGGTCTCGTCGGCTTCAACGGTCTTGCCTTCGCCGCCCAGCGGACCGGCGGACTTAACGTCTTCCTTCATGGCTTCGCGAATGCGGTGCGCCATAAACCAAGCGGTCTTGTAGGTGACGCCGAGCATACGGTGTAGCTGGTGAGCGGACATGCCTTTCTTGGATGAGGCATACAGATGCGAAGCCAGCACCCACTTGTGCAGGCCGATCTTGGAACGCTCGAATACAGTGCCGACCGTGACAGAGAACGGCGCGCGGCATTCGTTGCACTTGTAGACGCCGGGGCGCGTGGACTTGCCCGCCAGTTTGGTAATGCGCTCAGGATTGGCATTGCCGCAATGAGGGCAGAACGGGCCGTGGGGCCAATGGATAGCCTCCAAATGCTCGCGGGCCTTGTCGGCGTCGTGGTAAATGGCGTTGGTCAGATCGAACATTGCGGTAACTCCTTGGATTCGTTATCGCAAAATCCGCCTGGTACGTCAAGTATATAATTAGGAATTATTTCTTATTTGCCTTGACGGGTGAGGGCAGCTTTGCTATGATTTACCCATGGTGCTGATTTGCGCCAGCGACCCGCCCACAAGGCGGGTTTTGTGTTCTGATGCCCACAACGTGCGGATATCGGATGTCGGCGGGACAGCACCCCCCCTCTGGCCTGCCGGCCATCTCCCCCTCAAGGGGGGAGATCGGACTGCCGCCTTGCTTTCGCCAATCGTCAGCGCTGCAAATTGGTCGCGACCCTGGAGCTGCCAATCTCCCCCCTTGAGGGGGAGATGTCCGGCAGGACAGAGGGGGGCGTGAAGGAACGCTATCCTCGGTTCATTCTGCCTTATCCGCGAGGCCTCCCTTGTCCAACCGCTATGCCACCATCATCACCGACGATGACGGCCGCGAGGTCGTCAGCGCCATTGGCGTGTTCGAGGGCGCTGCCCCGCAGGCGCGCATCGGCCGTATCGAGCCGGTCGTGCCGGGCGTGCTGATCGGCATGGTTCGCGGCGGTCCCGTCGATGCCATCGGCGGCTTCGGCTTTCCGCGCGGCGCGCACGACGCAAGGGCGATCGCCAGGGCAAGCCTGAAAGCCCCGTCTGCCGGAAAGCGCCACGCGCCGGCCGCTGATGCAGCCCGCAAGGCCGCCCCAAAACGGTCAAGGGCAAAATCGGCACGGCGCAAGTCTGGCAAGATCAAGTCCGGCAAGATCAAGTCCGGCAAGATCAAGCGGGCAAGGTCGGCAAAGCAGGCGAAGCAGGCAGCGACCGCCGAGCCCGCCGGGATCTCGGATCATGGCTGACCGGACGGCGCCGCGTTCTCGTCCTGGCCGCAAGGCGACTGCCGCCGCTGCCAAGCCGAAGCGGACGAAGAAGACGCTTGGCGATGATTTCCTCGACGCGGTGCGCGCCGACTTCCGCGCCCATGGCGCCGGCGTCATTGCCGCGGTCCGGGCCGACAAGCCCGACCAGTATCTGAAGATCGTGCAATCGGTGCTGCCCAAGGATCTGGCCACGGATTTGCATGTTTCATCTGACCTGGAAGCCCTGAGCGATGACGAGATCCGCCGCCGCATCCGCGGCCTCGAAGCCGTCCTCGGGCCGTTTGGCGACCAGCCTGAAGGCGCGCCGCCACTATCTGGCGCTGCTGCAGGAGCTGGACCGCAGGCGCAGGACTAACCAGCTTGCCGCCTACCGGCCTTATCCCAGGCAGGCGCAGTTTCACGCCGCCGGCGCGCAGAACCGGGAACGTCTGTTCATGGCCGGCAACCAGCTCGGCAAGACCAGGGCCGGCGGCGCCGAATGGGCCATGCATCTCACCGGCCGCTACCCCGCGTGGTGGCAGGGCAAGACCTTCGACACCCCCGTCAGGCTATGGGCTGCCGGCGTGACGGGCGAGGGCACGCGCGACAACCCGCAGCGCGTGCTGGTCGGCCCGCCGCAGCAGCAGGCGGCATGGGGCACCGGCATGATCCCGGCCAACGCCATTTTGCACACGACCATGGGCCGCGGCGCCCCGGGCGCGCTCGACAGCATCGTGGTGCGCTGGGGCGGCGGCGGCGACGTGCAGGCCGATGAATCGGTGCTTTCGTTCAAGAGCTATGAGAAGGGCCGCGAAAAGTGGCAGGGCGAAACCCTGCACGGCGTCTGGTTCGACGAGGAGCCGCCGCTCGATATCTATTCCGAAGGCCTGACCCGCACCAACGCGACGGGCGGCATCACCATCGTGACGTTCACGCCGCTGCTGGGCATGAGCGACGTGGTGCTGCGTTTTTTGTCGGGTGAGGTGCGCGCTCTTCCTCCCCTTGTGGGAGAAGGTGGATCGGCGCGATAGCGCCGAGACGGATGAGGGGTGTTCCAGCGGAGTGACGCGTCGGCGTTCCCTGGAACACCCCTCATCCGTCGCCTTCGGCGACACCTTCTCCCACAAGGGGAGAAGGGAAGACCCGCCGCGTCCGGCCCAAAAATATCGTGCGCGAACAAAGCCATATCACGGCATCCCGAATCAATCCGGCAGGCCCCATGACCCGTCACGTCACCTTCATGACCATCGATGACGCCGAACATTATTCGCCGGACGAGCGAGCCGCGATCATCGCCGCCTATCCCGAACATGAGCGCGAAGCGAGGGCCAAGGGCATTCCGGTGCTGGGCTCCGGCCGCATCTTTCCGATTGCCGAGGAGCTGATTGCCTGCGAGCCCTTCCGGCTGCCGCGCTACTGGCCGCGGATCGGCGCCCTCGATTTCGGCTGGGACCATCCGTCGGCCGCGGTCGAGCTGGCCTGGGATACGGAGGCCGATGTCGTCTATATCTCCAAGGCGGCGCGGGCCTCGCAGCAGACGCCGGCCATGCAGGTACTGGCCCTGAAGCCGTGGGGCGAGTGGCTGCCCTGGGCCTGGCCGCGCGACGGCCGCCGCGAGACGCTGGAAGGGGCGGGCACCGCACTTGCCAGACAATATTCCGCGCATGGGCTGAACATGCTGTCGGGCCACGCCCGCTTCGCCGACGGCTCGGTCTCGGTCGAGGCCGGGCTGATGGAGATGCTCGACCGCATGCAGTCCGGCCGCTTCAAGGTGTTCTCGTCGCTGCTGCCCTGGTTCGAGGAATTTCGGCTTTACCATCGCAAGGACGGCAAAGTGGTGAAACTGCGCGACGATTTGATGGCCGCGACGCGCTACCGCAAACTGACGCTCGCCTATGTCAGCGGCGCCGGCACTTTGCCGACGGTGGCCAACGGCATCTGGCTGATGTTCGACCGTACCGGCGACAGAGGCGCCGACGGGACGGGAGTAGGAGATTTTTTGGGGCCTGCGTCTTCGGCAACCGACAATATTGTCACTTTCGCGGGCACGACGGGCAAGGTGGGGAAGGATAGTGGGATCGCGGTGTCCAGCCTGGCGCCGAAGGCCAGCCCGACATTTACCGGGACGCCAACGGGGCCGACCGCAGCGCCTGGAACGAATACCACGCAATTGGCTACAACGGGGTTCGTCAAGGCTGGGTTTGATCTGAAACTTGATAGCCGACCTAACCTCGGTGTCGTCGCGCAGACGATCACCGATTGGAACAACGCCCTGGACAACGGCTGGTATATGGCCTCGGCGGCGGCTAATGCGCCAGACGGCGTAAATTGGTTCCTGGGGTTTGTGGAAGCGCACGGAAGCACTGGCTACCGGACGCAGACGGTGCATGATTTCGTCAACGACACTACGGTGGCAGACCAAAAGCTATGGCGGCGCAGGCAGGCTGGCGGTGCCTGGGGAGGATGGATCAAGCTGCAATGGTCGCAGGCCGAACAGGATGCACGCTATGTCCAGTCGTCCACGGCGTTGCTTCAGAAGTTTTATGAAAGCCCGCAACAGACCATCACATCCGGCGGGTCGCTGACGTTGGCTCATGGGCTGGGGGTGAAGCCGAAAAATTACCTTGCATTCTTACAATGCACCACTGCTGAGGGCGGCTATTCTATTGGAGACGAAGAACCTGTCTCGATTGGATCGCACGAAGCAAGCACCAATCGAGGCCTAAGTGTCGTTCCCGATGCTACAAATATGGTCGTTAGATTTGGGTCGCAGGCTTCTAGTGCCGTTCAGATTACACGCAAAGACACTGGTGGATTTCTAAATATTACCAATGCAAGCTGGCGGCTTGTCATTAGGGCATGGGCCTAGCATAAATTCGAGTGAATTCTTCAAAAGAAAGATCAAAAGGCCGCTCTCTCTTTCCGAGATATGGCGTCTGCCCAATCCACCACCGAATCTCAATAAGCCTCGGCTATTTTCGTCGTCGAAGCGCTTCTTGATCACCTTTGCCGGAATTCTTCCTAACACTGCATACGGAGGTGCATCTTCGATCACCATCGCAGCGGCGACGACGGCAATGTTGCCGTCGCTCGATTCGCCGTTCCGATCTCCTTTCCGGCCGACGCCACCAAATACCGCCCCGCCAAGGTCTCCAGCGACGTTGTCTCGATGATCGACGCCTAACCGCAAGCAGCTTCGCAAATCGACAACCTGCCTTTCGCGGGCAGAAAGGAAAACCCCAATGGACCGCAACTTCGCGCGGGCGCTTGCGCTCGTCCTCAAATCGGAAGGCGGCTGGTCCGACAACCCGGCCGATCCCGGCGGCGCAACCATGAAGGGCGTGACGCTGGCCAATTTCCGCCGCTACGTGAAGGCGGATGCGACGAAGGACGACCTTCGCCATATCACGGATGCTCAGGTGGCCACGGTCTATCGCCGCTTCTATTGGGATGCCGCTGCGGGCGCCGAGCTTCCCGGCGGTGTCGACTATGCCGTCTTCGACTTCGCCGTGAACAGTGGGCCGGGCAGGGCGGCTAAATATCTGCAGGCGGCAGTTGGCACCGCACAGGACGGCAGGATCGGCCCGGCCACGCTCAAAGCTGTGGGCGCCAGGCCACCGGGCGCAGTCATCGACGATCTTTGCGATGCCCGCCTGGCATTCCTGCGGCGGCTGCCGACCTGGCCGGTTTTCGGCAAGGGTTGGAGCGATCGCATCAGGTCGGTCCGTTCCCAGGCGCTGTTGATGTCGGCACTACAGCCCGCTCCGGCACCTTTGCCGGGCTCCCCGACCCAGCCATCAGCGCTCTCGCCGAAGCCCGGCAGTGCGATGCCGCCGGTGTCTACCGGCGGGCGCGTCAGCCCCGTCGAACGCCTGCCGTTCTGGCGTGCGCTGCTTCAAATCCTGAAATCGATTTTCGCAAGGAGTTCGACATGATCGCCGTCTTCATCCGCATCGGCTTGCGTTACGGCGCCGGTGTTCTGGTCGCGCGTGGCCTGCTCGGCGCCGACGACGCGGCGGCATTTTCTTCCGACCCCGACACTCAAGCTGGTCTGGAGATCGCCGCCGGTCTCGCCATCGCCTCGGTCACCGAGACCTGGCACTGGCTGGCCCGCAAATCCGGCTGGGAGCACTGACATGGAAGGGTTTCAACAACTGATCATCGCCTATCTCGAAGCCGCGCAACCCTATGCTATCGGCTTTGCCGCCGGGCTTGTCGCCGGGTGGCTGCTGTGAGCGCGCTCCTCGCCGTCCTGCTTGGCAACAAAGTGCTGCTGGGCTTCCTGGCATCGGCCATCGCCGCCCTTTGCTGGGGCGCTCACCAGCGGCTGGCCGGCGCCTGGGCCGAGCGCGGCAAACTGGCGGCCGCTGAGGCCGCGGCGCGCGCGGTCGCTGAGCAGGTGCAGAACGACGTCGGCGCACTGCCGGCGGACGCTGTTCGAAAGGAGCTGAAATCATGGGCAAGGGACTGATGCTTGCGCTGCTTGTGGCGCTTGCCGGGTGCACGACTGCTTCGGGCGGCTTCTGCGCGATTTCGAGCCCGCTGCGCCTGTCGGCCGAAGCCGTCGACGTCCTGTCGGACGCCGAGGCGAGAGCGCTCTTGGCGCACAACCGCAAGGGACAAAAGCTCTGCGGATGGAGGCCTTAGCCGATGCACGACCTCTTCGACATGCTCGGCATCCAGGGGCCGGTCGTCGCCGCCGGGCTAGCTGGCGGCGTGCTGCGAGCACTGTCGCGCCATCGCTACAAGCTGCGCGAGATGATTGCCTCGCCGATCTGCGGGGCGCTGGCGGCTGCGTATCTGACGCTGCCTGCCGTCGCTTGGTTCAGGGCAACCGGCATGCCTATCCCCGATCCGGCCGACGACACTACGACGCTCGCCGCCGCCTTTTTGATCGGCGTCTCGGCCATGTGGATTTCCGACATCGTCTTCGAGGTCATCGTGCGGCGGTTCGGCTCGGCCGGCAACGAGTGATGCACTTGAGATGCTGGAAGAAGCCAGCGACAATGCCTACCTAAGGAGCAATCCAATGGAGGTATGATATGGCGACGTCCACCGAACGTGCAGTCCTTGCCGGCGGCTGTTTCTGGGGCATGCAGGATTTGATCCGGCGCTATCCCGGCGTGATCTCTACCCGCGTCGGCTATAGCGGTGGCGATGTGCCCAACGCCACGTATCGCAACCACGGCAGCCATGCCGAAGCCATCGAGATCGTTTTCGATCCGGCCAGGATTAGCTTTCGCACATTGCTCGAATCCTTTTTCCAGATCCACGATCCGACCACCAGGAACCGCCAGGGCAACGATGTCGGAATGAGCTATCGCTCTGCGATCTTCTACACCAGCGACGAGCAGAAGCGCGTCGCCGAAGACACCATCGCCGATGTCGATGCCTCTGGACTGTGGCCGGGCAAGGTCGTCACCGAGCTTGCGCCGGTGGGCGATTTCTGGGAGGCGGAGCCAGAGCATCAGGACTATCTCGAGAAATACCCCAACGGCTATACCTGCCACTTTGTCAGGCCGGGCTGGAAGCTTCCGGTCCGCGAAAAGGCTGTTTCGTAACGCAGCCGCTATCGTCTGCTTATCTGGCGGTCGAACTATTCTTCCGCGCGATCGGTATGCCGGCCGCCTTGTTGAGGTGGCCGTGCTCGGGCTGCCCATAGATGAACGCGCCGTGGACGGGTTTGCCGTCGACCTCAGAGCCTGAGAACGCGACGGCCTCGATCTTCTTTGTTCCGGTCAGGCTCTGGTTTCGAAGATAGGCGAAGGTTCGCACCGCTTCTCCGACAATTCGATCGAGAAACGGTTTTGGCCGCCTCCCGGGCCGTCGCACGAGGCTTGGAAAGCGCTCTCGTCCCGAAACAAAATGGTGCTGTGCGCAAAGCGCCGGCATGATCTGATAGATTCGGTTGAGCGAGCAGGTCATGAATCCTGGGTGAAAAAGAACGAAGTCGACCTCTCCTCTCAGATGCATGGTCCTGCGCAGCAATCTTTGCGCTGCCGATCTGGAGATGACATAGCCTGCGGCGCCCGCGTGCAGGCCATAAAGTCTGGCAAGCGAAAACCCATCATCGAGAGCGACTTCCTTGCGTCCGACCCTCACTTTGGCAAAATGCGTTTCCAGCTTGATCACATCGGCATCGCGCGGCACCCATCGATCGGAAGCAAGCAGCGAGCCGGCGCCCGCGCCGAAAACGACGTCGTCCTCGAAAACCGCGCCATATTGATCCGCGCCGTTCGCAACGATCTCCCAACACGAGCGGTGGCTCAGGAAACAGCAAACCTCAGCAGCGCTTAGCGGGCTTTTGGCGACAGAGCAGCAATCGGGGCAATCGATGGCGGAGACACGCTCAAATGGTACTCCGATCCGGCCGAACTCGGACGCGACATGCGCCAGCCGATCGCGAGAACGATCAAGATTGATCACCAGACACCTCATCAGCGCCCCCTTGTCTGGTGATCAGTGAATATCACGTTCCCGTGATTGCACAAAATTTGCTTACGTGCGGGCAGTGGGTAGCGGCGTACGGTGCCGCCGGTTGGTTTTGGAGGTTGGGTGGACATTGACGGCGTCCCCCGCGTGGCGCGAGCCTTTACCGTGCGCGCCTAGACGAGTCGCCCTAGAAGCCGAAGAATTGCCGACCGATCATGTATCCGAGCGCGACGACCACAAGGGGAAACAGGGCGGGCGTCAGCCCACCAAGAGCGGAGGTCTTTGGCTGTTGCCTGGAGATGGTCCTGGGTGCATTGCCGAGATTCTTGGTCATCCGGTATAGTAGCAAGCGCTGATTAACGATTCCGTAACTCGATCGAGGCCGCCGCGGCTTTTTGCGTTTCTGGCGCGACCTTGACAATGCCCAGCCCGTGACGCAACTGGGCCGTCTTTGAGAGCATTGTGAGGCAAGGTCAATGCGGGTGACGCTCGTTTTGAAGGGCGTAATACCCTGCCGAGGTTACGGTGGGATTCAGCGTCAGGTCGAATGGCTGGCCACGGAGATGGTTCGTCTCGGACACGAAGTCGTGGTGATCGCTGGCCCTGGCTCCAGCCACCCGCTCTTCGAAGTCCGGCACGCTTCGACCGATGCCGAATGCCGGGCAGCCATTCCGCGGGACACGCAAATCGTCCACACCCATAGTTGGCCCGTCGAGGTGCCATTTCCAACGCTGAATACGCAGCGCGGCTTTATGCCGGACCAGCCCATGCCAGTTGCGAACTGGAGCTTTATCAGCGCCAATCATGCCCGCCAGCATGGGCGCGAGACATTCGTCTACAATGGCTTTCCGGTGGACGCCTATCGTTTGTCGGCTGCAAAGGGCGACCGCCTGCTATTTCTCGCCGGCATTGCACGATCAAGCAAAGGCCTCAACCGCGCCGTCGATCTCGCCAAAAAATTCGATTTCGGTCTCGATATCGCCGGTGGCTCGCGTTGGAAACTGCTGGGCCGAAGTCAGACCCGCCGCGAAGGGTTGTTTTTCAAGAGCCTTGGCAGGCGATACCGTTTCCACGGAATCGTTGACGGCGAGCCGAAGCTTCGCCTTCTCGGCGAAGCGCGAGCCTTCCTCAACCCCATCGCCTGGGAGGAGCCGTTCGGCAACGCACCGGTCGAAGCCATGTTGTGCGGCACTCCGGTGCTGACGACGACGCGAGGCGCATTGCCCGAGACGGTCGATGCCGACAGCGGGCGCTTCTTTGAGACCGATGAAGAATTTGCGGCCGCTTTCGAGGCCGTCGCCGACCTTACGCCTCAGCAATGCCGCGAATCGGCCGCGACGAGATTTCCCATCCAAAAAGCGGCGCGCGGCTATCTGGATCTCTATGCCCGCATCCTTGACGGCGAAGCGCTTCCTTGACGACCGGCGATCCAATCCTCTTCGTCGGCTTCCCCGCGGTCGGCGACTTCGTCCGTTGCCATTCCGCCATCCAGATCATTGCCGCGCGATTTCCTGATCGCCCCATAGATGTCGTCACCTCGCCCGTTGCAGCGCCGCTGGCGCGCCTGATGCCGCATGTCAGGAAGGGCTGGGCGCTTGCCAAGCGTCATCAGCGCCCCGGTTTTGGCGAGCGCAGCCGCCTGGTTGGCGAGTTGCGCAAGGAAAATTACCGTACGGCCTATCTGATGACCAGCAGCACCAAGGCGGCGCTGATGGCGTTCATGGCCGGAATAGAGGAGCGCATCGGCTATCCGCAGGAGTTGCAATTCGGCCTCCTCAATCGCTTCCCCGCCGGCTGGTTGGCCCATCTATGGGCCTTCGGACCCCGCAAGACGCGGCTGTTCGAGGAAGTCTGCTCGATTGCCTCGCTTGGCGAAAAGCCGGCTGCGGGCGCAGAGTGGCCGGCGCCCCGGCTTGTGGTCGATCCGGCCGAACTGGACGAATGGCGCCAGCACAAGAAGATCGATGCCGACCGACCGGCACTGGCGCTCTATACTGCCGACATTGAGAATTTCCGCTCATGGCCCGTCGAGCGCTTCATTTCGATCGCCAGAGACCATCATGATCGCGGCTGGGCAATCTGGATTGTAGGCGGACCGCGCGAGCACGCCGGTGCCGCAAAAATCCGCGCCGCCATTCCTGAGGCAATCGACTTCACCTCGACCCCGTCGATTGCTGACGCGATGTGCCAAATCGCTGCGTCGACCATGTTCCTCGGGGTTGATGGCGGGATTTCCCACGCCGCCGCTGCCCTGAACGTCCCATGCGCGCTCATCTACGGGCTGAATCGCCCCTATGTGCATGGGCCCGTAAACAACCATGTTCGCTTTATCGAACCGCCGCTTTCGACGCCCAGCTGGGTCAAGGACACGCGCGGCGTCAGCGAAACTCGGGTGAGGGAGGTTCTGGCTGACCTCTCAGCCGGTATTGCCAACTGACCGGTGGCCTCGCCGGCCCCAAGCGTCTGATCAAACGCTCCGTGGGGGCAACCATCGCCCCGTTTCGGGTTTACCCCTTGGCACTACCCCTTGGCCCTGCGGTTTTCGGGCTCGTGATTGCCGACCCAGTGGGCACGGATACGGTCGCTGGCTTCAAGGTAGGCCATGTCGATGAGGTAGGTCAGAAGCTTCTCGCCGTCGCCTTCGGCTTTCTGCCGAAGCTCCCGCAGTATCCCTTGCGCGAACTGCAGGTTCTCCATTTTGCTCGGCTGGTCCATCGGTGCCCCCCAATGTCTGCGCATGAACTTTGTGCTGACTATGCTTGCATGAAGATTGCCGTGAAGTGGATATTGCACGTGCGGACCGCGATCCTGCGAAGGCGCTGGCTGCATGAAAGCCGCCCCATCCGGATTCAAGATTCGCTACACTATGTGACGGAAAGAAAATAAACAAAGCGTTCTTTTGTACAAGACAGGAAGATTCCTTCAGTTCACACCACGACATACTTGGACAGCATAGTTGACGTAACGATATTGCGTGGTCTTAAGCTCTCGTTTCCAAACAAAACGTAGCATCGTTGCAACCACAAGACGAATTCCAGCTGACCGGGGACGCTCCGTAGTCAATCGCCGGTTACAAACGGCATGGGTCTCAGCCCAGGGCTTTGGCCAATCCATCGTTCCACGGCAGCGCAGGCCGGATGATCTACCGCCCGCCTTGGCTTGACGCCAAGGCGGGCTTTTTTGCGTTTGGCTTCTACCGGGTGAAATGTTGTCGGACCCGGTCCTGTCGGCATCGGGCGGTTTCGAGAATGAATTTCGTGCCTGCCGGCTGTCTGCGCCGCTCGCGCTAGGCCGACTTGCGTTGCGGCAAGCTAGACGGCGTCTCGACACCGTCAGAAATCGGTTCGGCTGTCCGGTTTGTCGGCTCGTCATCGACTCGGTCGTGCTCGAATTGCCGGGCGGCAGGCAAGCGTTGCAACCAGTGCTCACGGCGATTGACCCAGAGTTCATAGCTGGGCTCCAGCCCTTCGGTGGGCACCTCATCGAGGCTGCCAATCGTCACTTCCACCTCATTCTCACGAACCAAAGGGACCCGGCCGCCGCAGGTGGGACAAAAACTTCTGTCGCCGTAGCTGCTGACGATACCCGTCGTTTCGAACGCCTCGAGCGGCCACACTGCAAACGCCGAAAAAGCCGACCCGCTAGCCTTGCGGCAGTCCTTGCAATGGCAAAGGCCAATCCGAAAGGGATCTCCCGTCACCGAAAACTGGATGCCGCCGCACAGGCAGCTGCCGCTCCGCCTTGTATCATTGGGCATGACCGCTCCTCCATCTGGTTGGGCATCACACCGCTACATCTTGCAGCGCCATGCGCACAATCAATTCACCCGCAGCGCAAGGGTTCCATGTCGCCTCGCGCAATGCATCGTCTGAACCCGGGAGCGCCATGGCAACGACCGCCGCAAGGCTGCTGGATATGTCAGTTCGGGAAATCGAACACCGGTTCCCGGCACCAATAGACACGGCACTGGCCATCACGTGTCGGAACGGAGGCAGCGACCGGCACCTCCGGCCAGTCGCACTCGTTGCCGTATTGGCGGACATAGCGATCGTAAGTATTCCGGCCGGTCGTCAACACCGCCGAGTGATGGCTCTGGATCAGGCGCTGCGTCTCCTCGCAGGTCATCGAACGCGTGTCGGGTCGGGCGTAGGCCGTGCTTGTTGCTGCAAACAACGCCGTTCCAATGATCCATGCCATTGTTTGGGATATCATGGCGATCCTTATCCTAAAATGCGGCCAGGTATTTCAACAGCGAAATGATGCCGATAATGATGACAACGATCTGCGCGATCTGCCTCGTGCGGCCATCGAGTGGCAGACGCTGGATGAGATAGAGCACCAGGATGATCACCAGGAAAGTGATCAGAATGCCGATAAGTACCGATGAAGCCATGTCCCTCACTCCGTCTGGCTACGTCTGAGAAGAGTACGCAGCGGCAAACGCTCTGGCCATAGATTGGTTCCTGTCGATGCGAAGCCGCCGGCGCAACGTAAAGGCTGCGAAACAGCGTTCCGCGGCCTTTGAAGCTGGATGCCGATCAGGTCTGTTTGCCGTAATGGTTGTCGTTTGCCATCGGCGACACGGTTTCCAGGCGACTTGTTGCTGGGTCAGGCTGGGCTAACGGGAGAACCGCCCCGGGCTGACGAGGTTCCGACAAAAACGGCCGCATCACGTTCTACAACGAGGCCGCTGCCGACATTTGGGGGCATCGTCCGGTCTTGGCCGAGACCTGTGGTGCGGCTCGTGGAAACTCCGTCACCTCGATGGTCGGCCGATGGCGCATGCTGAGTGCCCGATGGCCGTTTCCATGGTTGAAGGACACGATATCACGTGGGACCAGGCCATTGCAGGCAGAGCGGCCGGACGGCGAACTTATTCCGTTTATAGCCCACCCACGCCTGCTCCGCGACGGATCGGGCGAAATTGTCGGCGCCATCAACAGCTGCTTGATCTGCGCACGCAAACGCAAGCCGACGAAGCCCGCATCCGGTCATCATTTCGATGATCTATGAGACGAGCAAATCGGCGGGCAGTCCGGCGACATTCCTCGAACAGGTGCGATAGCGCATCTCGGCGCTTTCGCAATCACACGATCTCCTGGTCGACGCCGAATGGCGCGGCGCCAGCATCGGCGACCTGCTCAAGGCGCAACTCAAAGCTTTCGCGGCGCAGGACCGTTTGTCGGTGGCCGGGCCTGTGATCACGCTTCGCCCGAATGCCGTGCAGTATCTCGGCATCGCTTTCCACGAACTGGCCACCAATTCCGCAAAGCATAGAGCACTTTCACGTCACGGCGGACGAGTCGAAATCGAATGGGATACGGCGCCGGCAACCGACGGCACCGATACCTTTAGCTTGATCTGGCGTGAATTGGGTGGGCCGAACCTGAGTGGGACGACGCGCCGCGGTTTTGGCTCCGTCGTGCTCAAGCGGGTTGCGCCACAAGCGCTTAGCGGCACCGGACAACTAAAATTTGGGGAACAAGGCGTTGTCTGGACGCTCAAGGCGCCGCTGCGCTCGGTCCAAATCTCTCTCGCGGATTTTTGTCGATTGAAAGAGCGGGTCGCGCCTTAGGACAATCCCAATAGGTGACCGGTTTGGCCGCCTGTGGTGTCGGAATTGCCGATGCCAGGCAGTTCGTGCTTATCGTCGGCAAGCGAAGTCAATCTCCCCGCCTCGACGGAGGTCAGTCCGTCCAACTCCATCACCGCGCCGTAGAGTTGGGCCGTCTGCATCACAAGCCGCTCGACATCTTCAAGGGCGACGTTCTCGTCCAGGTTACGCAATCGTATGTCCTCGGCAACCACCGCAATATTGACCATTCCGCGCGAGCGCAGCGCGCCCAGGACCCGTGAATTGAGATCCTCCCGTAGCCGAGCCGAATATCCGTAGCGCATGGAAACCTTCCTTTCAGGAGCCGGTTGTCCCGTCGTGGTCAAGATGCGCCAACGACCTTCAGATGGCAAGAAGAATATAAAGTATTCTCAAGTAAATCAAGTAGTTAGCAGACTGCGCGGGTTGTGCTATCGGCGTGTCTTCCTCATCGTTGGTCTTGTATGTGAGTCACCCATCAGCCTCTCTTGACGCGCTGCACGGGGACCCCTAGCTATACTGCAATTGAGACACATACTAACTCACCATATTTTTTGGTCTTGACGGTTGGAGGCGCGAATGGCCGAGCTGGAACGACCCGAGCGACTGCAGATCATGCTGACAGCCGAGGAATTGGCTGCCTTGGAAAACTGGCGCTTCGAAAAGCGCATGCCAAGCCGGTCCGCGGCGGTGCGGGAACTGCTGCGGCGCGGCCTGGATGCGGATGGATTCCTGACTGCGGGACAAGGAACTAAGTCTCAGGACTTTGGAATTCTGGGCAGCAGTGTGACTGGCGACGGCCAGTCGGGCGAGTAATTCGACGGCGGTTAGCCAACAATCGCTTTTCTGGAAGTGCCGCTACCAATTTATTGCGGTGGCGGAAACGCAAAGCGGGTCGGCTCTCGGCAGGGTACTGGTCTCAGCAGGGTACTCTTGGCGTATGGTTGCAAAGCCCGCTCCGGTTCGCCGGAGCGGGCTTTTTGCGTTTTCCCGACAGGAAATAGTCGCGATCGCTTCAGACACGCTCAAGGTTCTCTTCGCACTCCATGCACGCGACGCTGTGACCGGGGCAACTGAGCCGGTGTGTTCCTCCGGGGCAGCAATGGCCGTTCGAGCTGGCCCACCGGGCACAGACAAACACCTTGCGGGTTCCGTGGCATTGTGGACATTCCATCGGACGCGCCAGCAGAGCCTCGTTCTCCGAGACACGGCATTCCCTCTCAAGAACCTGGACCATCTGAAACCCCAAGGACGAAATATGCTAAGCTATCCATACCCGGAAAGCCTAAATTAGAATTTAATTACATACGCCACGAGAGCCTTCCGAGGGGAAGTTCGCGGATGGCAATCTCAGGCCACCGGCAGTCCGCCGCGCGTGTCTCATTCCCAATCTCGGCCGTCTCAAGATCAAGCTCCGGTTGCTCCCGGCATCGGTCAACCCGCGATTTTGCCCACCGATTTTCGCATTCGGATCGTTATAGGCTTTCGCTTTGCTGGAGCGGCGTTAAAGCTGCCCGGCAAATGCCCGAGCGGGAACAGTCCGTTCCTGCGTCGGTTCGTTTGGACAAGGATGTCTGCCAATGACATTGATGGGCGCAGCGGCACTTTTGATCCTTGTCCTGACTTATGCCGGCGTCGCAATCGGGCGTATTCCAGGCCTCCGTCTCGACCGGGCAGGGATCGCCTTGCTGGGGGGGGCGGCGATGATCGCCATCGGCGCACTCAGTATGGAAGATGCCTATCGCGCCATCAATTTCGACACCATTACGCTGCTGCTCGGCATGATGATCGTGGTGGCGCATCTGAAGGTGTCCGGCGCCTTCCGGGCGCTTGGCGCCTACGCTATCGAGCATGCGCACGCGCCTTTCGTGCTGCTGGTGATGGTGACGCTGTTGACCGGCGTGTTGTCGGCGTTCCTGGTCAACGACGCCATCTGCCTGGTCATGGCGCCGATCGTCGTCCACGTCACCCGTGTCATCAATCGCAATCCCATTCCCTATCTGATCGCCACCGCCACCGCGTCCAACTGCGGCAGCGTCGCCACCATCACCGGCAACCCGCAGAACATGGTCATCGGCGCGCTGTCGGGAATTTCCTACCCAGCTTTTTCGGCCGCCCTGGCGCCGGTTGCCCTCTTCGGCCTCGTCGCGGTCGTCGTCATCGTGCGCATCGTCTACCGCGCCGAATTCGCCCGCACCGCCGATCTCAACCCGGAAGTCTATCGCGGCCGCATGCTGCCGGGACAGGTGCTGAAGGCGGTGGTTGTCTGCATTGGCCTGGCCATCGCCTTCTTCGCCGGCGTACCGGTTGCCAAGGCAGCGCTCATCGGCGGCGCCATCCTGCTGCTCACCCGCGCCATCAAGCCGGCACGCATTTACCGCGAGATCGACGGCCCGCTGCTGTTCATGTTCGCCGGCCTGTTCATCGTTGTCGCCGGCGCCGAAAAGACGCTGCTGACGCCCGACATCATCGCCTCGGCCAAGAACCTCGGGCTGGACGACGTCTGGCGTCTATCGGGCTTCACCGCGGTGCTCTCCAACATCATGAGCAATGTTCCGGCCGTGCTGGCGCTGCGGCCATTCATACCCGGCCTTGAAAACCCCGGGCGTGCCTGGCTGGTGGTGGCGATGAGCTCGACGCTGGCCGGCAACTTCACCTTGCTTGGCTCGGTCGCCAACCTGATCGTCGCCGAACAGGCGCGGGCGGCCGGCACGCAGCTGTCCTTCTCAGCCTTCTTCAAGGTCGGCCTGCCACTGACGCTGCTCACCCTTGCCGTCGGCACGGCATGGCTGGCGGCTGGATTCTAGAGCAACTCCACGAAAAATGTGAAGCGGTTCTCCGTCCGGAATTGCGTCAAAACAAAGAGATAGCGTGTTTCGCCGTCTCCACTAAACGGTGAACGCTCTAGCGGATAGTCGCCGATCCTGACCTTGCCCGAACCAGCGTTGCAGCGGCCTGTCCGGCGGCCTCGACATAGTCGGGGTTGCGGTGGATCAGCATGATCGAGAACGCGCCGTCCATCAAAAGCACGATTTCGCGCGCCAGGGTCTGCGGCTCGTCGACGCCGTGGCCTGTGAGTTCGCCGGCCAGCCAGGTCTCGAAATTCTGCTTATGCCGCGCCCCCGCTTTAACGGCCGGGTGTCCGGGCATGGAAGCGAGTTCGGCTGCCGTGCGCAGAAAGCCGCAGCCTCTCCATTTCGGGTGCTTCGCCACGCGCGCCAGATTGGTAAAAATCGCCTCGACCTTGCGCTCGACATCGCCTTCGGTCATCTCGAACCAGCCGGCCATCTGCTTGAGGTTCGGCTGGTCGCGACCGTCGAGATAGGCCGCGATCAAATCGTCCTTGCTCTTGAAATGATAGTAGAGCGTGCGCTTGGTCAGCCCGGCTTTTTCCGCCACTGCATCGACGCTGACTCGGCCGATCCCCTCGGCATAGAACAGCTTCGTTGCGGCATCGACAATGCGTTTGCGGGTAGGGCTTGGTGCTTCGCTCATACGCAAGTATACCGACTAGTGAATATACATACAACCGAAAGCCTGATCCTCTCCGTCGACAAACACAGGGAAGGAGAAGACATGACCGAGCTTGTGCTCACCGAGGCCCGCAACGGGATCGCCATCCTCACACTTAATCGGCCGGAAAAGCTCAACGCCTTGAACTATGCGCTGATTGATCGCCTGCTTGCGCTCCTCGATGCCGCCGAGACCGACGATGCCATCCGCGCCGTCATCCTCACTGGAGCAGGAGAGCGCGCCTTCTCCGCCGGCGGCGACATCCATGAATTCTCAGGCAGCGTGGACATCGGCGTCGACGTTGCCCTGCGCGACTTCGTCATGCGCGGACAGCGCCTGACCGCAAGGCTGGAGGCATTCCGCAAGCCCGTCATCGCCGCCGTCAACGGCATCGCCTTCGGCGGCGGCTGCGAGATCACCGAAGCCGTGCCGCTCGCTATCGCCAGCGACCGCGCCTTGTTCGCCAAGCCTGAGATCAACCTTGCAATGCCGCCCGCTTTCGGCGGCACGCAGCGGCTTCCGAGACTGGCAGGGCGCAAGCGGGCGCTCGAGCTGCTGTTGACCGGCGATTGGTTCCCGCCGCCGCGCGCCGTCGAACTCGGCCTCGTCAACCAGGTGGTGCCGCATGAGGAGCTGATGCCCGCCGCAATTGATCTCGCCCGGCGCATGACCAGACATTCTCCTGCAGCAATTGCCTCGATCCTCACAGCAGTGGCGCGGGGCCTGAACCAGAGCATCGCGGAAGGCTTGGCTGTCGAGGCCGAGCAGTTCGCCCGCATGGCTCCGACCGCTGATCTGCGCGAAGGGCTGGATGCCTGGATCGCACGGCGCCAGCCGGGCTGTGACGGCTCGTGGACACACATCACCCGGCCGGATGAAGCCAGGCGAGCCTCAACGCAGCAGGACGGGCTTGCGGACCGGGATCAAGGCGCCGTCACGGCCAGATGACCTTTCATGTTGGGGTGGAAGCGGCAGAAATATTCGACCGCTTCCGCCTTCCGCAGGGGCAGGCTCGCTGTTGTCTTCGGCGGGATCATCACTTCCCAGCCACCCTTGACGGTAGCCGTATGTGCGAACACGTCCTTGTTCACCCACTTGATCGTGTCGCCGACCTTCGCGTCGACGGTGGCCGGCGAAAAGACAAGTTTGTCGATGGTGACCTGGATGGTTTCGGCCTGCACGGGTGAGGTCCCGAAGACCAGCGCCAGTGCAATCCACAGCTGCCGTTTCGACATGGCCTGATCCTTACTTCAGCATACCTGCAACATGCTCGGCGTGCTGTTCATGGCCCTGGAAAATCTTCAGGCCGGTCTCCAGCAGGCTCTTCAACTCGGTATTACTGGCCGATGGGATCAAAAGGGTTTCAAGCGCGCCGTCGACCTGTTTGTGGTAGGCGATCTCGTTGTCGACATAGGCTTTGTCAAAGGCTGCGCCGTCGAGTTTGGCGAGCTTCGCCCGCTCCTCGGCCGCAGCCTTGGTCAGCGCCTGGCTGGTTGCGTTGTCTTCCGGCGTCACCTTCAGCTTCTTTACCAGTTCCAGTGCCTGCGCGTTGACCGCTTCGTGGTCGCGCACCATGTCGTTGGCGAAATCCACGACCTCCTTGGTCTTCGATTTCTTGATCGCCTGCTTGGCGGCTTCCACATCGATGACGCCTGCCGTGTAGGCGATGTGGGCGATCTGCGGGTCCGTCGGCTTGTCGGCGGCTTGCGCGAGCGGGGCAGCGCCAAGCAGCAGCAAGGCAGCGAGGGCGGCGGTGTGTCGGGTAACCATGGCATCTCCTTCGCCCGGACGCAGGATCGCGCCGGGCCGTGTTTTTCAGTTGACGGTCATTGGATGCGCAGCGGCGGCAAACGTTCCCGGGGAAATCGGCCAAATCAGCGATGATCAGCTCTCCAGGCCGAGCCGCTGCATGACGGCGCTGGTCAGCCTGTCGCAGCGCCGGCCGGCAAACGGGAAGGCGTCGAGCAGCACCGGCCCGATCTGGTCGTCGAGTGCCTTGCGTACCAGGGCGCGGGCGCGGTGTAGCCTTGTCTTGACGGTTTCCGGCCGCACGCCAAGCAGCTCGGCGGTCTCCTCGATACTGAGCCCCTCGATAACCCGCGCCACGAACACCGTCCGATAAACATCGGGTAGGCTGTCGGTCGCCCGTTCCACCAACTCGAGGATCTGCCGCTGCGCCATCGTCCGCTCCGGATCGTCGCTGGGATTGAGGGGGAACTGGATGATTTCGGCTTGCGGGTTTTTCGCCACCGTCCGCCGCCTTTTGCGCAGACGACCGAGCGCCTCGTTGATGACGATGCGCGACAGCCAGGTGGCCAATGAGGACTCCCCGCGAAAGGCATCGAGATGGGCAAAGGCTCTGACATAGGCCTCCTGGACGATGTCCTCGGCTTCAGCATCGTTGCGCACCACCCCGCGAGCGATGCGATAGAGCCGCTGATTATGGGTCTTCATGATGATGCGGAAGGCGTTGCCTTCGCGTGCCAGCGCGCGGCGCACGAGAAGCATCTCGCTTGAGGCAGCAGTGGGCATTGGTAGAGACATAGCAGGCATGGCCAGTTCCTCGATCCAATCCCCGTTCGAAACCTCGATCAAGACATTGGATGACATCGCCGGCAAAAGGTTCCCGGCCATTTTCGCCCGGCTCCGACGGCGCCTAGAATACTGCTTCCGCCAGCGGCTTGTCAGCAGCCTGCGCTCGTGCCGTTGCCGCAAGCAGATCGGTCTGCGTGATCAGGCCAAGGATGCGGCTGTCCCCGTCCACGATGATGACTGCATGGGTGCGGCCGTCGGTGAGCACCGGTAGCAGGGCCATGGCGGGCGTACCGGCGGCGGCGGTCGACGCTGTCGACGTAACGCTTCCGACGGCTTCGTCGGCTCGCGCCAATTCCCTCAATCCAACGGTGCCGACCAGTCTGGCGTCCTTGTCTACAACCGGCAGCGTGCGGATATTGTGGTCGAGCAGCAGATGACGCGCCCGATCGGCGGACGCGTGTTCATCGACCGAAATCACGTCGCACGACATGATGTCCTCGCACAACATGGTTCGGTGTGCGCGCATCGTCGCTTGCAGTTCGACCTGTCGCAGCAGTTGTTCGAGATCGTTGCGGTCGATGTCGAAGGTCTCGTCGAGCGCAGCCAGCGCGGCATCGATGTCCTCGGCCCGGAAGCCGATGCGCTCCTGAGCCGGCGGATCGATGGTTCCGTGCGTGCTTTTCGGGGCAGGGGCCGGCACATGCGGGTAGCTGCGTCGCGACAGCCTGTGGAAAGCATAGCCGAGCGCGACCAGCATCATGGAGTTCAGCGCCACCGGCACGAACGGAAACAGGAAGCCGGCACCGATCACGGCCGGCCCGCCGAGCACGGCGGTCAGTGCGGCGGCTCCGCCCGGCGGATGCAGGCAGCGTGAGAACGACATGGCGGCGATCGCCATCGCCACGGCAATGCCCGTTGCGAGAACGGGCTGATGGACGAAATGGGCCACGATCACGCCGACCAGCGCCGATATTGTATTGCCGCCGATGATCGACCATGGCTGCGCCAGCGGGCTTGCAGGCACCGCAAACAGCAGCACCGCCGAAGCCCCCATCGGCGCCACCAGCAGCGGCACATGCGGGCCGTTGCCAAGCACCAGCGCGCCGATCGCGCCGGTCAGCGCAATGCCGATCATCGCCCCGATGCAGGCGATGAGGCGCTCGCGCAGCGTCGCGCCGGCGAGAATGGGGACAAAGAGACGAAAGGCCATGGTAAGCTCAGTCCGGCTGGAATTGTGGGCGCAGCGCCTGCAATGGCGTTGGGCCGACGATTTTGAAAGTCAAACCGATCCGAAAAAGCGCGCGTTGGGGAAATAACATTGCGCTTGGTCTACCCATGAGCGGCTTTGCGACGTCGATCGTCCTACGAAAGTCGCTCGCCAATCCTTTCAACGGGTTAAGCGGGCTAGCGGAATCAGCTTCGCAAGTTTGCTGGTGTCATGCCGCAGCGGCCGCTTCCAGCCCGCGCAGGATATCGGCCTTGAGGTCCTCGACATCCTCGAGCCCGATCTGCAGCCGGATCAGCGGGCCGTCATAGGGGCCCTTGGCGACGGTACGGTCGCCGAGGAAGACCGGCACGGCAAGGCTCTCATAGCCGCCCCAGGAATAGCCGAGACCGAAGATTTTCAAGGCATCGAGGAAGGCATGCTGCTGTCTCTGGCCGCCGCCTTTGAGCACGATGGAAAAGATGCCGCTCGAGCCGGAAAAATCACGCTTCCACACCGCGTGGTCGGGGTGGCTGGGGAGCGCCGGGTGCAGCACGCGGGCCACGCCGGGCTGGCCTTCAAGCCAGACGGCAATGGCAAGCGCGCTCTTTTGATGGTGATCCAGCCGAACGCCCATCGTGCGCAGGCCGCGCAGGACTTGATAGACGTCGTCGGGGCCGGCGCAGCAGCCCATCGTGTAGAACGTCTCGCAAAGCTGCTTCCAGCAGTTGGCATTGGCAGACACTGTGCCCAGCAGCACGTCCGAATGCCCGGCCGGATATTTCGTCGCCGCATGGATCGAGATATCGACGCCGTGGTCGAGCGGATGGAAGTAGAGCGGCGTTGCCCAGGTGTTGTCCATCATGACGATGGCGCCCGTTTCATGCGCCGCCTTGGCGATCGCCGGAACGTCCTGCACCTCGAAGGTGTTGGAGGCCGGTGATTCCGTAAACACGACTTTGGTGTTCGGCTTGATCAAGCTGGCGATGCCGGCGCCGGCATGCGGATCGTAATACTCGACCTCGACACCCAGCCGCTTCAGCATCGTGTCGGCGAAATTGCGGGTCGGATGGTAAACGGAATCGACAATCAGGATGTGATCGCCTGCCGAGAGAAACGCCAGCAACGGAACGGTCACCGCCGCCAGGCCCGACGGCACGATTATGGTGCCGGCGGAGCCTTCCAGCGCGTCGATCGCATGCGCCAACGCATCGGTGGTCGGCGTGCCGCGTGTGCCATAGGTGTATTTCTGGCTGCGCGCCGCCATCGCCGACGCATTGGGATAGAGCACGGTCGAGGCATGCACGATCGGCGGATTGACGAAGCCGAAATAGTCGTGCGGATTGTTGCCCGAATGGGCAAGCCGCGTGTTGATACCCATCTCGTTGCCGTCAGTCGCCATTGCTCTTCGCCTCGTGGTGAACGCGCTAGCCATAGAGCGGCGGCATTGGCCGTGCAACAGCGGGCGCCCGCCAGGTGGTGCCCTTTGCATAGGCCAATTCCCTTATGAATAGTCTGGAATGCGTAGCAATCCAGAGCCGCGGATTTCATGAGTGGATGTGGATTAGCGTCGACGGACTTTGCCGTTTTTGTTTGCGGGGCTTGCTGCTTTCCTGATGGTGTTGTCCGCAATTCAGGCATTTGCGGCAATTGGTTTTCAAAGCTGTCGTGAAACGGTCATTTCCCTTGACCTCACAGAGATAATCGCCTTCGATGCAGTTCGTGAATGGGAGGGGCCGGGCGTCGGTTACGACGCGAGGTTCCGGAATGAGCCGGATGGGAGCCGGGTTCACGCGGGAAAAGATCAGGATTTGCCTGAGGATCAGGGTTTACCTGAAAACAGAAAAGGGTCTGTGGGTTATGAAACATATTGCAATTGGCATTCTCGGTGCCGCTGCGCTTGGATGGATGGCTTCGGCCGCGTCGGCGACAACGCTCGATACCGTCAAGGCGAAGGGCTTCATCCAGTGCGGTGTCTCGACGGGCCTGGCCGGCTTCTCGGCGCCTGACGACAAAGGCGATTGGAAAGGCATCGACGCGGATTTCTGCCGCGCTGTCGCTGGTGCAGTCTTCGGCGATGCCTCCAAGGTCAAGTTCACGCCGCTCAGCGCCAAGGAGCGCTTCACCGCGTTGCAGTCGGGCGAGATCGATCTCCTGTCGCGCAACACCACATGGACCATCAATCGCGATACCGCGCTTGGCCTGAACTTCATCGGCGTCACCTATTATGACGGCCAGGGTTTCATGATCAACGCCAAGAAACTGCCTGGCGTCAATTCGGCGCTGCAGCTTTCAGGTGCGGCAGTCTGCGTGCAGAGCGGCACCACCACCGAGCTCAACCTCGCCGATTACTTCAAGGCGAACAAGATGGAGTACAACCCGGTCGTCTTCGAAAAGCTGGAAGAGGTCAACGCTGCCTATGACGCCGGCCGCTGCGACGTCTACACCACCGACCAATCCGGCCTCTATGGCATCCGCCTGACGCTGAGTGCGCCGGCCGACCATGTCGTGCTGCCCGAGATCATCTCCAAAGAGCCGCTCGGCCCCGCCGTACGCCAGGGGGACGACCAGTGGTACCACATCGTCAAGTGGACCTACTTCGCCCTGTTGCAGGCAGAGGAACTGGGCATCACCCAGGCCAATGTCGAAGAGATGAAGACCTCGGATAATCCGGAGATCAAGCGCGTGCTCGGTCAGGAAGCCGAAACCAAGATCGGAACCGACCTTGGCGTGAGCAATGACTGGGTCGTCAACATCGTCAAGGCAGTCGGCAATTACGGCGAGATGTTCGAGCGCAATGTCGGCACCGGCAGCCCGCTGAAGATCGCGCGCGGCATCAATGCGCTGTGGACCAAGGGCGGCCTGCAATACGCACCGCCGATCCGCTGATCGAAATGTGATCCGGAAGGCAGATCATCTGCCTTCCGGTTTCTCTTTCCAGGGGATGAGCAATGGCATCGCAGGAAGTTCTTCGCGAGGAGCCGAGCCGCGGTTCCTTCATCAACGATCCGAAAGTCCGCGGGTTTTTCTTCCAGGCGGTGGTTGTCATCTTGCTGGTGGCGGGCGTCTGGTGGATCGTCCACAACGTCATCGTCAACCTGC
This sequence comes from Mesorhizobium sp. M0676, assembly GCF_040320535.1. NCBI lineage: Bacteria > Pseudomonadati > Pseudomonadota > Alphaproteobacteria > Hyphomicrobiales > Phyllobacteriaceae > Mesorhizobium > Mesorhizobium sp. M0676. The sequence goes on along the minus strand of NZ_JAMYPU010000010.1, from coordinate 25,946 downwards.
AGCGCCTGCATATTACTTCCGGTTTTGGCTTCCTGAACAACCGAGCAGGCTTTGACATTCCAGTCAGGCCCATCGCTTATGATTCTGATTCGACCTATGGCCAGGCCATTGTCGTCGGGCTTATCAACACCATTATCGTCGCCGTTGCCGGCATTATCACCGCGACCATCATTGGCTTCATTGTCGGCGTCGGCCGGTTATCGCGCAACTGGCTGGTTCGCAAGATTTGCACGGTCTATGTCGAGGTGTTCCGCAACATTCCGCCCCTGCTGGTGATCTTCTTCTGGTATTCAGGCGTGCTCGCGGTACTGCCGGCGCCTCGCGACAGTTTCAATTTGCCGTTCGGCTCTTTCCTCAACCAACGCGGTTTCTATTTTCCGCGCGCTATCTGGGGCGACGGCTCCTGGCTGATGTTTGTCGCCTTGCTTGTCGGCATCGCCATGGCTTTTTTTGTCGCGCGCACGGCACGCCAGCGGCAAATGGCAACGGGCCAGCAGTTTCCCGTATTCTGGACTTCGGCGGCGCTGATCGTCGGCCTTCCGCTCCTGGCCTATGCGCTGAGCGGCTTTCCCTTGAGCTTCGACTTTCCAAAACAATCGACCTTCAACCTGACCGGAGGCTTTCAGATCGGGCCGGAGTTCCTGTCTCTCTATTTGGCGCTGTCCTGTTACACGGCCTCCTTCATCGCCGAGATCGTGCGCGCCGGCATTCTCGGCGTCAGCAAGGGTCAGACCGAAGCGGCTGGCGCCCTGGGGCTGCGGCCGGGATCTATCCTGCGGCTTGTCGTCGTTCCCCAAGCCATGCGGATTGTCATCCCGCCGCTGACCAGCCAGTATCTCAACCTGACCAAGAACTCGTCGCTGGCCATCGCCATCGGTTATCCCGACCTGACGGCGATCGCGGGCACAGTGCTGAATCAGACCGGTCAAGCGGTCGAGGGTGTGCTGATCATGATGGTCGTCTATCTCATCATCAGCCTGGTGACGTCGGCGGTGATGAATGTGGTTAACGCCAGGATGGCGCTGGTGGAGAGGTAAGACCATGCAGGAACATGATACCTCCTGGGTGCGGACCGAAATGGCACTCGCTCAACAAGCCCCGGCCGGCGTGCGGGGGCCTTTGGCCTGGGTTCGCAAGAACCTGATCGGTTCGGTGGGCGACGTCATCCTGACTGTAGTGGCTATTGCGCTGGTGGTGATGATCGTGCCGCCCATCGTCAACTGGGCCTTCATCAACGCCCAGTGGACGGGGCCGGACCGGACTGTATGCGCCACGGTGGCGCAAGGCGGAATCCAGCCGGACGGCTGGTCAGGCGCCTGCTGGGCCTTCGTCAACGCGAAGTTCGGCCAGTTGATGCTTGGCCGCTATCCCCTGGAAGAGCGCTGGCGGCCGATCCTGGTCGCCGTCCTGTTCGTGGCGCTGCTGGTGCCGTTGCTGATGCCACGTGTGCCGCGCAAGGGGTTGAACGCCATTCTTCTATTCCTGGCACTGCCGATCATCGCGTTCGTGCTCCTGGTCGGCGGCATCTTCGGCCTGCCGCATGTGGAGACCCAGCTATGGGGCGGGCTGCTGGTGACGCTGAGCCTGTCCTTTGTCGGCATTGCCGTGTCGCTGCCGATGGGCATCGTGCTGGCGCTCGGCCGGCGCTCCAAGATGCCGATCGTCAAGACACTGTGCGTGGTCTTCATCGAGTTCGTTCGCGGCATCCCGCTGATCACCGTTCTGTTCTTTGCCAGCGTCATGCTGCCGCTGTTTCTGCCCGCCGGGGTTTCGTTCGACAAATATCTCAGGGCGCTGATCGGCGTCTCGCTGTTTGCCGCGGCCTATATGGCGGAAGTGGTGCGCGGCGGCCTGCAGGCGATCCCCAAGGGCCAGTATGAGGGTGCGGATTCGCTTGGCCTGGGCTACTGGCAGAAGATGGTGCTGATCGTGCTGCCGCAGGCACTGAAGCTGGTCATCCCCGGCATCGTCAATACCTTCATCGGTATGTTCAAGGACACAAGCCTCGTCATCATCATCTCGATGTTTGACCTGCTTGGCGTCGTCAAGCAGAACTTCTCGGACGCCAATTGGGCGACGCCACAGACCGCGAGATCCGGTCTCATCTTTGCAGCCTTCGTCTTCTGGCTGTTCTGCTTCGGCATGTCGCGGTATTCGATGTACACGGAACGCCGGCTCGACACCGGCCACAAACGTTGATGCATGTCGCCCAAAAGTGTTTAGCGGTTTTGGGACAACGACATGCATCATAGCTAAAAGACAGAACAAAAAGGGGAACCTGCCATGGTCATAGAAAACGCCGTCAGCGCCGAAGAGATCAAGGTCGATGCCAAGAAGATGCACATTTCGACCACCGATGTCGCAATCGACATCATCGGCATGCACAAATGGTATGGCGAGTTCCATGTGCTGAAGGACATCAACCTCAAGGTGATGCGCGGCGAGCGCATCGTCATCTGCGGTCCTTCGGGCTCGGGCAAGTCGACCATGATCCGCTGCATCAACCGGCTGGAAGAGCACCAGAAGGGCAAGATCATCGTCGACGGCAAGGAACTCACCAACGATCTCAAGAAGATCGACGAGGTGCGCCGCGAGGTCGGCATGGTGTTCCAGCACTTCAACCTGTTCCCGCATCTGACCATCCTGGAGAACTGCACATTGGCACCGATCTGGGTGCGCAAGACGCCGAAGAAGCAGGCCGAGGAAATCGCGATGCACTTCCTCAAGCGCGTCAAGATCCCCGAACAGGCCAACAAATATCCGGGCCAGCTGTCGGGCGGCCAGCAGCAGCGCGTCGCGATCGCGCGTTCGCTGTGCATGAACCCGCGCATCATGCTGTTCGATGAGCCGACCTCGGCGCTCGATCCAGAAATGATCAAGGAAGTGCTGGAGACGATGGTGGGCCTGGCCGAGGAAGGCATGACCATGCTGTGCGTCACCCACGAAATGGGCTTTGCCCGCAAAGTCGCCAACCGGGTGATCTTCATGGATCAGGGCCAGATCGTCGAGCAGAACACGCCGGCCGAGTTCTTCGACCATCCGCGCCACGAGCGCACCAAGCTGTTTCTGTCGCAGATCCTGCACTGAGCATTTTCATGCGAAGCAAAAGAGCCCGGCCGTAATGCGGCCGGGCTCTTTTGCTATCTGGGGTCGGGATTGATCTTCTCCATTGAAACACAAAGCCGCCGCCGCATGAGAAAAGCCCTGCGTTTCGTGGCCATGCTGATTATCGTGGTCGCGCTCGCTGCCACGCTCGGCACGCTGGTGCCGCGTCCGCTGTGGCCGGCGTCAGCGGCGGGTGAGGGCACGCGCCATATTCTGGTGCTGGAGAATCCGATCCACACCGACATCGCCATTCCCGTCGATGACGAGGTGCGCCGGCGCTTCCATTTCCTGGTCGCTGCCGGCATCCCTGTCGACGCCCCGGAAGTGCGCTACATCGTCTTTGGCTGGGGCGGCCGGGCCTTCTATCTGGAGACGCCGAGCTGGTCGCAGCTGAAGACAGTGCCCGTCCTCAAGGCGCTGACACTGGACGCCTCGGTCATGCATGTCGATATCGCCGGGGCCATCGCCGAGCCGCACCCTGCTGTCACCGGTTTCGACATCGATGAGGAACGTTTTGCAGCGCTGCTCGACTATATCGACGCGAGTTTCCAGCAAGGGCCGCATGGTCCGGTCGTCATCGAGAACGCCGCCTATTCCAGCTTCGACCGCTTCTTCGAGGCGAACGGCCATTTCAACGCGCTTGTCGGCTGTAACACCTGGACAGCCGCCGGCCTGCGCACCGCCGGCCTGCGCACCGGCTGGTGGAACCCGCTGCCGGCCTCGCTGGGCTTGTCGATGCGGTTTTATAACTAGCAGTCCTTCATCGCACCGCGACAGTGTTGGATCTTTTGAAGCCAGCGGGACAGCACCCCCCTCTGGCCTGCCGGCCATCTCCCCCGCAAGGGGGGAGATCAGCCGTTTTGCCCGCGGCGCTCCTGCTGCAACGCCGGCGATTTTGGCGACGGCGACGGCGACATCCAATCTCCCCCCTTGCGGGGGAGATGTCCGGCAGGACAGAGGGGGGTGGGAAGGATCGCTACGTCGACGATCTAGACTGCCGAGTGTCCGCTCGCCATCCATAGAGCCAGTCGAGGTCGGCGGCGAGCTTGTCGGGCGAGCGCATGGCCAGGAACAGATTGCGGGCGATCGCCACCGGGCCGGCAGCATGCCAGGCGAGGCGGTTTACGGCCCCACGACGCGCGGCCTTGGCGACACGCGGCCGCCGAAGATTTTCCCAGATTTGAAAACTTCTGGGCAGATCGCCAGGGAAATCGGCGATAGCGTCGGCAAGCGTGATGGCATCTTCGATCGCCATCGCGGCGCCCTGTGCGGCAAACGGCGTCATCGCATGCGCAGCGTCGCCGATCAGCGCGATGCCCTGCGGGCTCGTCCACCGCTTCTGTTCGACGGTGTGGATCGGAAAGGCCGTCCACGGGCCGGCCAGTGCCACAAGCTTCGTCAGGCCCGGCGCGGTGCCGCGCAGGGCAGCCGTGAGGATCGCGGGATCGGCATGGCCTGACCAACCTTCCGCCATGCGCTCGCCCTTGGTGAAGGCGGCGAGATTGAAGGCCCGGCCTTTGCTGACGGGATAGGCTACCATGTGGAAGCCTGGATGCAGGAACGTGGTGACGCAGTCGGCGGCGCCGATCGCGACAAAGGCTTCGCCGGCGGCGCTCTCGGCCGCGATCGTGACTCGCCAGGCGAGTTCGCCCGAAAAACGGCTTTTGACGAAGTCCTCGCCTGCGAGTTGCGCCCTGACCGCCGACCAGACGCCGTCGGCGCCGACCAGCAGTTTGCCGCGTGCCTCGATCTCGCGGCCGTCCACTTCGGCGGTCACGGCGACATATTGCGCGTCTTTCGCGATGCCGGTCACGCGGGCGCCGGTGATGAGCTCAATTTGCGGTCGTTCAGCCATTTGCGCCAACAGCGCTGCCTGCAGATCGGCGCGGTGAGCAACGAGATAAGGCGACTGCCAGCGCGCTTCGGCGGCGTGCCCGAGCGGTACCCGCGCCAGTTCGCGCAGACTCCGGGCGTCCTTGAGCACGACCGCATCCGGCCGCAACGCTGCGGGCAGCAGTCGGTCGAGCACGCCGAGTTTTCCAAGAATGCGTGTTGCGTTGGGCGAAAGCTGGATGCCGGCGCCGGCCGCTTCTAGGTGCTGTGCCTGTTCGATAAGCTTTACCGGATAACCCCGTCCGGCGAAGGCAAGGGCAGCGGTCAGCCCGGCGATGCCGGCCCCGGCGATTATGACCTGCCGGGACCTGATGTCCTCCATCGGGCTTGTCGCGGAAGGATCAGGCGGCCTGGTCGATATAAAGGCAACCACCCGGCAGCGTTTCAGTCGCCCTCAGCTTCGCCGAATAGCGGTAGAGCGTCGAGCAATAGGGGCAGACCTTTTCATCGTCGTCGCCCATGTCGAGGAACACATGCGGGTGGTCGAAGGGCGGGTTGGCGCCGGTGCACATGAATTCCTTGACGCCGATGTCGATTGCCGGATGGCCCGCATCGTTCTGGAAATGGGGAATGGAACCGCCTGCCATCATCGTCTCCTTGATCTCGTCGAAAAGCATCTGGAACATAACAGGCCTGTTTGCAAGATCGATGAAATGAAACTGTCGCAAAAGCCTGTCAGAGGATACGGTGAGCCGGTTAAGTGCATGTCCCTGAAATCGGAACGGTTTTCGCCGAAGGGTCATGCGCCACAAAAGCGTGTTAGAGGCATGGCACGTCCAGCGGCGCTCCAAGGGACGGTTGGCGGGGGAAGAGCAGGAACCATGAACGAACTGAAGCCGGTGCAGAGCGAATTCATCAATGTCGAGGTGGCGAGCCCCGAGGGCGGCAACCCCGATCGGTTCGTCAACCGTGAGTTCTCCTGGCTGCAGTTTAACCGGCGTGTGCTCGAGGAATCGCAGAACGAGCACCATCCGCTGCTCGAACGCGTCCGTTTCCTGTCGATTTCGGCCGCCAATCTCGATGAATTCTTCATGGTCCGCGTCGCCGGCCTTGCGGGCCAGGTGCGCGAAGGCATTGCGCTCAAGAGCCCCGACGGCCGCACGCCGGAGCAGCAGCTGGAACAATTGCTGCGCGAGGTCGAGCGGCTGCAGGAGGACCAGCAGAATAGCCTTTCGGCGCTGATGTTGCTGCTCAACAAGGAAGGCATTGAGAGCATCACCCGCGATGCACTGACCAAGGATGAAAAAGTCTGGCTGGAAGACCATTTCCAGGACCAGGTTTTCCCGGTGCTGACTCCACTGTCGATCGACCCGGCGCATCCGTTTCCGTTCATTCCCAATCTCGGCTTCTCGATGGCGCTGCAATTGCGCCATCGCAAGAATGGCGAGGAGATGAGCGCGCTTCTGCGCCTGCCGGTGGCGCTGAAGCGCTTCATCCGTCTGCCCGACCGCAAGCAGCACGTTCGCTTCATTCCGTTGGAGGAGGCTGTCGGCCTCTATATCGGCAAGCTGTTCCCCGGCTATGAGGTCAAGGGTTCCGGCACCTTCCGCATCATCCGGGACAGCGATATCGAGGTCGAGGAAGAGTCGGAAGATCTCGTGCGCCTGTTCGAGACGGCGCTGAAGCGGCGCCGCCGCGGTTCGGTCATCCGCATCGAATTCGACAAGTCGATGCCCGGCGAATTGCGCGAGTTCGTCGCCGGCGAGCTTGGCGTCTCTTCGAGCCGCATCAGCGTTCTGACCGGCCCGCTGGCGCTCAGCCAGATTTCCGAGATCGTCGCCGTGCCACGCGACGACCTGAAGTTCACCCCCTACAATCCACGCTTTCCCGAGCGCATCCGCGAGCATGGCGGCGACTGTTTCGCGGCCATCCGCGAGAAGGACATCGTCGTCCACCACCCCTATGAATCCTTCGACGTGGTGGTCCAATTCCTGCGCCAGGCGATGGCCGACCCCGAGGTGGTGGCGATCAAGCAGACGCTCTACCGCACCTCCAACGACAGCCCGATCGTGCGCGCCTTGGTCGACGCGGCCGAGGCCGGCAAGTCGGTAACCGCCCTGGTCGAGCTCAAGGCGCGCTTCGACGAGGAAGCCAACATCCGCTGGGCGCGCGACCTCGAACGCGCCGGCGTTCAGGTCGTGTTCGGCTTCCTCGAACTCAAAACCCATGCGAAAATGTCGCTAGTAGTGCGGCGCGAGGACGGCAAGCTGCGCAACTATGTGCATCTCGGCACCGGCAACTACCATCCGGTGACCGCGCGCATCTACACCGACCTGTCCTTCTTCACCACCGATCCGACGATCGCGCGCGATGTCGCCCAGCTGTTCAACTTCATCACCGGCTATGCCGAGCCGACCGATGAGATGCGGATCGCCATCTCGCCGTTTACGCTGCGCAGCCGTATCCTCAAGCACATTGCCGACGAGGTCGCCTACGCGCTGGCTGGCCGTCCGGCGCGCATCTGGATGAAGATGAACGCGCTCGTCGATCCCAACATCATCGACGCGCTCTATGACGCCAGCCATGCCGGCGTCGAGATCGATCTCGTCGTGCGCGGCATCTGCTGCCTGCGGCCGCAGGTGCCCGGCCTGTCGGAAAACATCAGGGTCAAGTCGATCGTCGGCCGCTTCCTCGAACACAGCCGCATCTACTGCTTCGGCAACGGCCATGGCCTGCCGTCGGACGAGGCGATCGTCTACATCGCCTCGGCCGACTTGATGCCACGCAATCTCGACCGCCGCGTCGAGACCATGGTGCCGATCACCAATCCGACGGTGCATGAACAGATCCTTGGCCAGATCATGCTGGGCAACATCATGGACAACCAGCAAAGTTTCGACGTATTGGCTGACGGAACCTCCCGGCGCGTCGTGCTGGATGAGGGTGAGGAACCGTTCAACGCGCAGGAATATTTCATGACCAATCCGAGCCTGTCGGGACGGGGTGACGCGCTGAAGTCGCATGCGCCCAAGCGCATCGCGCAGTTCAAGCGTCGCAAGAAGAACAGCGGCTCATGATTTCAACGTCCCAAGGCCGGCTGCAGGATCGCCGGCCGCTGTCCATCATCGACATCGGCTCGAACTCGATCCGCCTTGTCGTCTATGAAGGGTTGGCGCGCTCGCCGACCTTGCTGTTCAACGAAAAGATGCTGGCCGGCCTCGGCCGCGGCATCGTTTCGACCGGCAAGCTCGACCCCGAGGCGGTGACGCGCTCGATGGAGGAGTTCCGCCGTTTCCGCGCGCTCTCCGACCAGGCGGGTGCGGAGCACATGTTTGTGCTGGCAACGGCCGCGGCCCGCGAAGCGATCAACGGCCCCGATTTCATCCACCGCGCCCAGGATGTGCTCAAGACAGAGATCCGCGTGCTCACTGGCCGGCAGGAGGCGCATTATTCGGCGCTTGGCGTCATTTCGGGCTTCCACCCCGCCAATGGCATTGCCGGCGATCTTGGCGGCGGCAGCCTGGAGCTTATCGACATCAATGGCGAGGCGATCGGCGACGGCATCACGCTGCCGCTGGGTGGCCTGCGGCTGCAGGACATGGCCAGGAATTCGCTCGCCCAGGCGGCAAAGATCACCCGCGACGAACTGGCGCGCGCCAAATTGTTGAAGGGCGGGCAGGGACGGCCCTTCTACGCCGTTGGCGGCACCTGGCGAAACCTTGCCCGGCTGCACATGGAAATGACCAACTACCCGCTTGGCGTCATGCACCACTATGAGATCGGTGTCGACAGCGCCGCCAATTTCCTGAAGCAGGTGGCGAAAGGCGAGATCGAGAAGGTCAAGGGCATCGAAGGCGTGTCGAAGAACCGCCGTTCGCTGCTGCCCTATGGCGCGGTCGTGCTGCAGGAGATCATGGCGGCGATGCAGCCGTCGAAGATCATCGTCTCGGCATTGGGCGTGCGCGAAGGGTTTCTCTATTCGCTGCTCGACCCTGCCGAGCAGAAGGCCGATCCGCTGGTCTCCGCTTCGGAGGAACTGGCGCGGCTGCGGTCGCGCTCGGTCACCCATGCGCATGAGCTTGTCGAATGGACGGACAAGACCTTTGCCGCCTTCGGCATCGACGAGACGGAGGATGAGGCGCGCTATCGCCACGCTGCCTGTCTGCTGGCCGATATAGGCTGGCGCGCACACCCGGAATATCGCGGCAAGCAGTCGCTCAACATCATTGCCCACGCCTCCTTCATTGGCGTCGATCACCCCGGCCGTGCCTTCCTGGCGCTGGTCGGCCTGTTCCGCCACGAAGGCGTGTTCAACGATGCGGCGCCGGAAATCCGCGGCCTGGCGACGCCGCGCTATCTCGAGCGCGCCCGCATCCTGGCGGCGGTGCTGCGCGTCGTCTATCTGCTGACGGCGGCCATGCCCGGCGTCATGCCGCGGCTGAAATGGGAAAACCGCGGCAATGGCACGTTGGCGCTGGTGCTGCCGGCCTCACTTTCCGATCTTTACGGCGAACGCCCGGCCGGACGGCTGGCGCAACTGGCGCGGATCACCAACCGCCGGCTGGTGCTGGCGGTCGAGGGTGGGCAGAGCGTGTCGGTGAAGTAGGCGCGGCCTGACAGCAAAACCATGTCGTCGTCGGCCTCGCGTTCGAGGACCGGCTTTCTCAATCCGTCGCTGCTTCGCACCGCCACCTTCCCCCTCCGGAGGGAAAGGAAGGGAGCCTCGTTGGAAAGCGTTGGCGGCAATAGGCTCGAGCCCTTCCTCTACTCCGTCGATCGGGGGAGAGGTGGCTCGGCGAAGCCGAGACGGAGTGGGGGGTCGACCTGGCACGGGCGTCGATGGTTCAACCGGGACGATATTTGACGATATCAGACCGCGGCGCGGCGCCCCTCGATCGACCAGGCCCCGGCGCCGGCCATGGCTAGCGCCAGGAATCCACCGGCGATGGCAATGTCCTTCATCAGCATCTGCTGGTGCAGGAAGGTGAGCATCGGGTCATCGCCGCCCTGGCCGTAGTGGCCGATGGAGCCTGCAACGACGCAGAAAGCGGCAAGAAGTATCGCAACGACCGGCGTCTGAAAGCCGACCAGTACCAAGAGACCGGCAATCAACTCGAACAGCCCGGTGCCCCAGGCAGCAAGCGTCGGCAATGGCATGCCGAGGCCGGCGAAATAGCCGGTCGTCCCGGCAATGTCGGCGAGCGCGTGGTAGCCGGAGGGAACGAGCAGGGCGGCGAGCAGCAGCCGGGAAATCAGAAGCAATGCATCGCGGGGCATGGTCATCTCCGTTGTCTGTCCGCCGGCTGTTTCGAGACCGACCCTAGCAGGGATGGGACGAGCGTGCGCTTGGGCAGACAACGAAAAAGCGGCGTGGAAAATTCCACGCCGCTTTTTTCAGGCTTGGGAAGGGAAAGCTCAGCCGCGCTTGGCGTCGATCGAGTAGGCGCCAGGGCCCGAGGAAGCCAGCAGCAGGAAACCGCCGGTGATGGCGACGTTCTTCAGGAAATGGATCATCTGGTTCTGGTCGGCCCAGCCGGTATGGGCGACAAAGGCCGAGGCGATGGTGAAGACCGCGAGCACCCAGGCGGCGATGCGGGTCTGAAAGCCAACGAGCACGGCAAGGCCGCCGAGCAATTCGATCAGGCCGACGACAATGGCCGTTACGGTCGGCACCGGCAGGCCCATGGCGCCGAAATAGCCGGCGGTGCCGGAAATGGCGGTGAGCTTGCCGAAGCCGGAAAGCAGGAAGATGGCGGCGAGCAGGATGCGGCCGAGCAGGATGGTGGTGGAGCTGTTGGACGCGATGCCGGCGCCGGCAGCGGAAGTGTTGATGGACATGGTGGCTCTCCGAAAAGGGTTGATGTCCCGTCAGATAGACCAAGCCGACTGTTCACCAAAGCCGCCAGTCCGGCGACACATTGTTCACAGGACGTACATTTCGGGATCGTTCGACCGACGCAAAATTCTTGTCGCGGCCAGCAGCGGCGGGAGCAAATTGTCCCGCCACAAATTCGGATTTCTAGTTGACGCAACCCCCAAGAAGAGGGCTGCGCGCTTCCCGAGGAAACGCAAGGCACTTTCCCTGGAATCGCTTAACCCGGATGCGTCATGTCCTCCGGCCGCACCAGCCGGTCGTAGTCTGCCTCGCTGACCAGCCCAGTGGCCAGTGCTTCCTCGCGCAAGGTGGTGCCCTTCTTGTGCGCGGTCTTGGCGATCTTGGCGGCATTGTCGTACCCGATCGTCGGCGCCAGCGCGGTCACCAGCATCAGCGAGCGGTCGAGCGCGGCTTTGATGTTGTCTTCGCGAGCCTCGATGCCGACGACGCAATTGTCGGTGAAGGAGATCGAGGCGTCGGCCAACAACTGCACCGACTGCAGGAAGTTGTAGGCCATCAGCGGGTTGTAGACGTTGAGCTCGAAATGGCCCTGGCTGCCGGCGAAGGTCAGCGAGGCGTTGTTGCCGAACACCTGCACGCAGACCTGCGTCAGAGCCTCGCATTGGGTCGGGTTGACCTTGCCCGGCATGATCGAGGAACCCGGCTCGTTTTCCGGCAGCGACAGTTCGCCGAGGCCCGAGCGCGGGCCGGAGCCGAGGAAGCGGATGTCGTTGGCGATCTTGAAGAGGGCGGCGGCCGCCGCGTTGATGGCGCCATGCGAGAACACCATGGAATCATGCGCGGCGAGCGCCTCGAACTTGTTCGGCGCGGTGACGAAGGCGATGCCGGTGATTTCGGCGATGCGCGCCGCCACCGTTTCGGCAAAGCCCACCGGCGCGTTGAGGCCGGTGCCGACGGCGGTGCCGCCCTGCGCCAGTTCCTGCAGGCCGGGCAGCGTCATCTCGATGCGCTTGATCGAAGAGGCCACCTGCGCGGCGTAGCCGGAAAATTCCTGGCCCAGCGTGAGGGGTGTCGCGTCCTGCGTATGGGTGCGGCCGATCTTGATGATGTGGGCGAAGGCCTTCGTCTTGACCTCGAGCGCAGCGTGGAGATGCTTCAGCGCCGGCAGCAGATCGTGCACGATGCGCTCGGCGCACGCGATGTGCATGGCTGTCGGGTAGGTGTCGTTCGACGACTGGCTCATATTGACGTGGTCGTTAGGGTGCACCGGCTTCTTCGAGCCCATGACGCCGCCCAGAAGTTCGATCGCCCGGTTGGAGATCACCTCGTTGGCGTTCATGTTGGACTGCGTGCCCGAGCCGGTCTGCCAGACGACCAGCGGGAAATGATCGTTCAGCTTGCCGTCGATCACCTCTTGCGCCGCCTCGATGATCGCCTTGCCGACTGCCGGATCGAGCCGCTTCAACTCCATATTGGCTTCCGCCGCCGCTCGCTTGACGATGCCGAGCGCACGCACGATCGAGGCCGGCTGCTTTTCCCAGCCTATCCTGAAATTGCCGAGGGAACGCTGCGCCTGCGCGCCCCAGTAACGGTCGGCTGCAACCTCGATGGGGCCGAACGTGTCGGTTTCGGTTCTGGTCCTGGCAGCGGTCACTTGTCTCTCCGACGATCGAATTCGGCAACGGCGTATCGCGTTGCACAATGGCCTTCAAGCAGAGATTGCGGCCGGCAGGCAGTAAATCGGTTGAAGCGGTAGCGCCGGCCTTCGGGATCCTGCACCCTCCACTTTCTTGTGAAGGAAATTGCTCCTCAGTGCGGCTTGATCCCATAAAGTGGACGGAAACTTGCGGATTTAGCTCGATGAGATCATGTCGAGCTGGCGGATTGCTCTACGCAAACTTCCCCCAGGATCAGCAATGCGCAATTCACGTCTACCTACGAGCGACTCTGCCACACAAACTACCATCCGTGCCGGCGTCTCACTGGCAATAGCAGCGATGAGGTAGCTTATGCACTTGTCCTTCTGTTCAGTTTCCGTCCAAAATCCGGCATCGCATCCGGATCGAGCTTCGGATCGCGAAGCCGAGAATTTCAAGTCCACCCTGGGAGCGCCTCCACATAGCCTCGGAGATTTCCAAGATGCATGGCGGCAAGGTCGAAGCCGTCTCGACGTCGCAAGAGACGCTCTTTGTTCTCCGTATTTTGCTGAGCGCGCCTGATCGCGGACCGTCAGCTCGGAACCTTTTTCCTCCAACGGCGCAGCTTTGTCCTGAGATAGGATCTATAGCCGAACGGAAGTGTTCGCCGTCCGGAAGGCTTGCTTGTCCGCGCCTCCAGACGCTGGCGCACGACGCTCATCAGTCTGCAGAACGCGGGTGTTTCCAATGATTGCACCCGTTTGACGAGGTTGTCGGGCAATGGCTTTGAGCGCCAGTCGAAATGAGCCTCGTAGTCTTGCGGCGTTGCGATCAGGTGCTGGAGATAGGCTGCAAGATCGCTGGCGCTGGCGAAGGCACTGGCGTCAATAAAGGAGTGCTCCGGAACGAACTCGTCCACATTGGGAGCGCCAAGGTAGATCGGCACCGTGCCCGCCATGAACGCGTCATAGATTTTCTCGGTGACATAGTCGGCCTCGATCGAGTTCTCCATGGCCAGGCAGAATTTGTGCCGCGCAATGGTTTCGATCTTGGTCTTCGAGCCCAGATCGGGGCCAGAGACCGATCGGTTGTTGCGATATCGGCCATAAGAATCGATCTTGATGTGGCGCGCCAGTTCGTTCGCCAAATCGACTCGGCCGCTATAATTCAGGCCTGCCGACTGGAAGAGTGCGACCGGCGCTTCTTCCGTTTTCGGCACGATTGGTCTGGCCAGCGCATCTTTCCACCACACCGCACGCGGAAGGTAGGGTACCCAGACATCAGACCGGGATTCATGCGTCATGATGATATCGAAGTGCCGCATGATTTTGGGGTCGGCAAGTCGCTTGTAGTTTTGGCCGCATTCCATCGACCAGGCGACCCAATATTGACCAGGGTATTTGTAGGCATCGCCAACTTCGCGAAAGTTCGGAATATGGAAGACGACTGCCGCGGCCTCGGAAATCCGTCGTTTGTCCAGTGTCCACCGCCCGGGAATTTCGCACTGTATCGACGCGATATCGACGGGTTTGCTGAAGAACGTTGTGTAGAAGAGGATCAGTGGATCGATAGACGGCATGGCACCACGAATGTCTGAAGCATTGCTCAATCTGCAGACAGACGCGGTATCGGAAGTTTGGTCAAGTGCTCCGCTTGTTCGAGGCAGAGGGCCGTCCAAACGGTCACCCCGCCGTATACCCGCCATCAATCGCGAAAATGCCGCCGCTGGTCCACGCCGCCTCATCGCTGGCGAGATAGACGGCGATGCCGGCAAGATCGCTGGTCTGGCCGATGCGGCCGAGCGGGTAGCTGCGCTCGACATAGGCTTTCAGCTCGGCCTGCGCTGCCGCCGGCAGGTTTTCGATCGACTTGCGCCGCATGGCGGTCTCGACCGTGCCGGGCGCAATCGCATTGACCCTGATGCCGCGCGGACCAAGCTCGAAGGCCAGCGACTTGGTCAGCGAATTCAGCGCGCCCTTGGACAAGGAATACAGGCTCGATGGCCGCTTCGGGATCATCTTGTTGGCGAAGTAGGACGAGATGTTGATGACCGAAGCGCCGGCGCCGAAATGCGGCAGCAGGCGCTGGGTAAGGAAGAACGCCGCCGTCACATTGAGCGCGAAGGATTGCTGGAATTGGTGCTCGGTGACGGTCTCGAAAGGCACCAGATAAGCGACGCCGGCATTGTTGACGAGGATGTCGAGTGGGCCGGTTGCTTTCGCGCGATCGACCACGGCATCGATGCCGGAAGAGGTCGAGAGATCGGCCGACTGGGTGCCGACGTTGCCCTCCGCCGCAAGTGTCTCGCGGGCGGTCTCGAGCTTGCTGGTGTCGCGACCGACGATCAGCACGTCGGCGCCCTCGCGCAAGAAAGCTTCCGATATCGCCAGGCCGATGCCGTCAGAGCCGCCGGTCACCAGTGCTCGTTTGCCAGAAAGTCTCATTGAAGGCCAAGTCGCATCGAATGCTCTCGCTGTTGCCCGCGTCACGAAGGCAATGCCGATCGGCGAGGGCGGTCAAGCCGCCGGCCTATCGCTCAGTATGAACTTCGGTTGGCCGCGTGCCGATCCGGTTACCGCAGCAGCGACTGCGACGTCGGCGTCAGGCGCAAGGTTTCGGTCCGCCAGGTCACATCGGCCGCTTGCCATTGGGGCGAAGCGGCAACTGCGGCTTCGTAACTGGCATGCGCCTCGGGACTGTTGAAACCCGTCACCGCGATAAAGACGTTTTCGCTCAAGCGCACCGGCAGGCGGGGAAAGCTGTTTTCGGCGTGCTCGGTGATGAAGGCGCCAAGCAACCGTCCGCCGGCGCCGATAAGGACCGGAACGGCATCCGTTTCGAAATTGCCGGCGAAATCGGCTTCGGCGCCAGACCGCAGATGATGAATCTGGATGACAACAACACCGGTCAAGCCATCGTCTGCGCTCGGCTTTCCATCCGCCGGCATGGCGCCTCGCTGCGCGCCTGACAGATCGAAGCCGGCGCCTGGCCATGCCGCCTTCAAGAGCAGCACATCGTCAGAATCGATCATCGTCGCATTGGCGGCGTCGCGGTGCGCCGTCCACACCGGCCCGTCATAGAAGGCGGTGAGCGCCTGCTTCCGCGCTTCCATGCCATCGAAGCCGCGCAGCCAGACGAACATGTCGGGGCGGTCGAGGTCGCGGAACTGTCCGATGATGGTCATGCCGGCGTGTTCCTGGCCTTCGATGAACCGACTGTCGAAGATGTCGATCAGCGTCTCGCGCCGGCCCGGCTTCAGCGTGTACTGCCGCAACTCGACGACAGGCGAAGCGAGCAGGCTTGCCGTCGCAGGCGCATTCAGGGGTACGGTCATTGTGTCGTCTCCAAAAAACAGGATGATCATCCGGTTTATAAAACAGACCGGTTGTCCTGTTTTGTCAATCTGCTATCGTTGGCAAATGTCAGCAGAGATTGCTCGGGCTCCGAAAGGGCCGCCGCGAAAACGCACCAACGATCCCGAAGGGCTGCGCAACAAGGTGCTCGATGTCGCGGAAGCGTCGTTCCAGGCGCGTGGCTATCATGCATCCGCTCTTGGCGAGTTGATGACGACCGCAGGCGTCAGCGGCGGCGCGCTGCATCATCATTTCCCGACCAAGAAGGCGCTCGCTCTGGCGGTGATCGAGGAGCGCGTGGCAGCGGCCCTCGATGAAACCTGGATCAACCCTGTACGGGCGGCAGGCTCGGCGCGCGAAGGCGTGCGCGCGGTGTTCGAGGCGGTGGCGACCGAGCTTGAGCAGCAAGGCTTCGTGCGCGGCTGTCCGCTCAACAATCTGGCGCATGAACTGTCGCTCGCTGACCCGGATTTCCGCGCCGCTCTGGACGATATCTTTGCCGGATGGCGTCAGGCGGTTGCCGACAAGGTGCGAGCCGACCAGCAGTCGGGCAGGGAGCAGGGCACCGACCCCGAGCGCTTTGCGGCACTCGCCATCGCCGCCTATTCCGGCGCCATGTCGATGGCCAAGACGGCACAGGATGCCAGCGTGCTGCGCGATTGCCTGGCCGAACTTCAGGGCAGCTCAACGCCGCCATTCCCGAGCAGAGCGAAGCGGCGTCGCAGGATCCTGCTGCGGCCGGGAAAACCTTGAGGCCGGAACTGCGCTGTTCTAGTCGGAAAGCGGCTTGATCGTCTCGTAACCGTTCACCGATTCCGCGCTGGTCCCTTCGTCGTAGCGCCGGGCGAGGGACGCTTGCAGATCGGGCGCATAAAGCGCGGTAAATGTGTCCAGCGTTTCGCCGGCGCCGTTCTTGAAGGTCTCCGTGACGGCCAGCACGTTGTATTTGCAGCCGCCGACGTTAAACGTCTCCTTGCCCTTGACGACCAGGCTCAGCGTCTTGGTGCTCTTCGGCTGCTTGTTCGGCGACAGCTCGACGAATTCGATCGTGCTCTTGGCTCCCGTCTTCAGCGGAAACAGTTTTCGCAGATCGGAAAACGGGATCGTCGCCACCCGTCCGGTATCGCTGTCGCGAAACACTTCGACCAGGCCTGCGAACAGGAACTGTGTCTGCGGCGATTGCGATTCGTAGGTGTTGGCAACGGAGACCATGCCGCCGGCCACCGGCCGAAACTCGCTGCGGACGCCGGGCATTTCCAGAACGAAGCCGGCCTTGGCCGATTTTGCGTCGACACAATCGGCGGCATGCACCGCAGCCGCCGGCAGCAACCCAGCCAGCACCACGCCTATCGAAACGGCTCTCATGAAATCCTCCCCTCTGCTTGTATTTGCTGCGCGCCAGCAT
Source organism: Mesorhizobium sp. M0676 (assembly GCF_040320535.1). Taxonomy (NCBI): domain Bacteria; kingdom Pseudomonadati; phylum Pseudomonadota; class Alphaproteobacteria; order Hyphomicrobiales; family Phyllobacteriaceae; genus Mesorhizobium; species Mesorhizobium sp. M0676. The sequence goes on along the minus strand of NZ_JAMYPU010000010.1, from coordinate 8,777 downwards.
GACCCAAGAAATGCCAGAGCCTCAGTGCCGTGTCGACCTGCCATTCCTGGCAACTGGACGGTGGGGCGCCGGCTGTGCTGAATTTCAGGTCATGAATCGCAAGCTCGTCCTCTCCCGTCGCAATTTCCTCGCACAGGCAGCCGGCCTTGCCATGGCTGGCATGCTGCCGCGCGCCGCGCTTGGCCAGACCGGCAAGCGCATCCAGCCCATCGACGCCACCTTTCTGTTCATCGCCGATGTCCATGCCTGCCGCATGTCGAGCGGCCTCAGCCCCAACTGCCTGGAGGAAGGCAAGACCGATCCCGCGCTGTTGCGCAATGTCGCTGTCCTCAATGGCTTGGCCGGCCGGCAATGGCCAGTCGAGATCGATGGCGTTGCAACCCGCCTGCGTTCGGCCGGCGGCCGCATCGATGCGCCGCTCGGCCTCGTTGTCGGCGGCGACATCACCGACGATGGCGGCGGCCAGATCACCGAGCCCAGCGAAGGCACGCAACTGTTGCAGTTCAGCCAGCGCTATCAACAAGGCGTCGGCCCGGACCGCGTGCACATGCCGGTCTATGTCGGCCTCGGCAACCACGATCTCGACCAGAACGGCTCGCCGCCCCATGTCGACTGGTATCGGCGTGAACTGCGCGACTATGTCGAGGTCAACCACCGCCCCGGCGTGTTCTTCAAGCCGCCGGTGCCGGCCACCGAATACGATGTCGACACCGACTGCTATTCCTGGGACTGGGGCGGCCTGCATCTCGTCCAGACCCACCGCTTTGCCGGCGACACCGGCCATGGCGCGGTGAGCAGCCTGCCGTGGCTGAAGCAGGATCTGGCGACCTACGCGGCGGATGGCCGTCCCGTCATCCTGTTCCAGCACTATGGCTGGGACACTTTCTCGGTCGAGCGCTGGGACCCGGCCAAGCGCACCTATGACGATGACGGCGCAGGCGCGCCGCACTGGTGGAGCGAGGCCGACCGCCAGGCGCTGCTGGCGGCGCTGAAGGGCTACAATGTCATCGCCATCTTCCATGGCCATCAGCACGAAGTGCCTATGATCTACAAAAGCGATGGCCTCGACCTGTTCAAGCCGAAGGCTGCCTATATGGGTGGCTTCGCGCTGGTGAGGGTAACCGGGGACGGCATGGACGTGGTGCTAGGCGAGGCGGCGGGCGACCGGGGCGGGGTCAAGTTCACCAGCGCCTTCAGCAAGAGCCTCAGCCTCTGACAAGAAAAAGGCGGTCTTGAGCCGCCTTCCTCATTGCCTGCAAGATCGAATCAGAGCGCCTTTTTGATCTTGTCCTTCACGTCGCCATAGACCTTCTGCACCTTGCCGGCGGTCTTGTCGGCCGTGCCTTCGGCCTGGGTCTGCCTGTTGCCGGTCGCCTTGCCGCCGGCCTCCTTGACCGAGCCCTTGACCTGCTTGGCCACGCCGGCAACCTGATCCTTGTTCACCATCTTTGCATCTCCTGGGATTCCGGGGATTCATTCGCAGGAGGCAAACGGACCGGCTTGGCTTAGGTTCCCTGGGCGGCGATCATCGTCGCATATGGTCGCTTATATGGTCGCCGAAACGCTTTGCCGCGTCGTATCGTGTGACTAGTGTGACGAAATTTTGGGGAGACCGCCTTGGCTGAATTTACGCTCATCATCGCCAACAAGTGCTTTTCGTCCTGGTCGCTGAGGCCATGGGTGGCGATGAAGCATCTGGATATCCCTTTCGAGGAAGGTTTCGTGCGCCTGCGCACGCCCGAAACCTTTGCCGCTCTGGCGAAAGTCTCGCCCACCGGCCTTGTGCCAGTGTTGAATCACAATGGCAGGATTGTCTGGGAAACCCTTGCCATCCTTGAATATCTCGCCGACCTGTTTCCGGAGAAAAAGCTTTGGCCTCAGGATATCGGCGCCCGAGCGCTGGCCCGCTCGGTGGCGACCGAGATGCATTCCGGCTTTCGCGAGGTGCGCTATGGCTGGCCGATGAATTTGCGCCGGCCGAAGGGCCACAAGCCGCTCGACGCCGAAGGCGAAATGCAGCGCGCGCGCATCGAAACGATCTGGCGCCAGTGCCGGGAACAATACGGCAAGGGCGGCCCCTTCCTGTTCGGTCATTTCACCGCGGCCGATGCCATGTATGCACCTGTCGTCACCCGCTTCGACACCTATGGCGGCAAGCTCGCGCCCGACACGCGCGCCTACGTCGACGCCGTGTTGGCAACGCCGGCGATGCGGCACTGGTATGCGGAAGCAGCGAAGGAGACTTGGCCGGAACCCGGCCCGGACGAATAGGACCACTAATGACATACGGTGAGTGACCGATGGCCAGCAATGATGGACCGCGTGAGACTACCGCGCCAACAATCTTCCACTGCCGGCTGATCCCGCCTCGGCCGGACTTCGCCTTCACCCTGACGGAGGAGGAGAGGGAGTTGATGGGCCGGCATGCCGACTATCTGCGCGGCAAGCTTGCCGAGGGCACCATGATCCTGGCCGGGCCGGTCGCCGACCCGGCCGGCCCTTGGGGTCTGCTGATCCTGCGTGTCAGCAGCGAAGCCGAGGCAAGAGCGGTCACCGACGGCGATCCGGTGTCGAGCTCCGGCCGCGGTTTCCGCTACGAGATCCTGCCGCTGATCAGCGCGATCCTGTAGGCCGCCGGCGTGAGTTTAAGGAAAAGTGTGAAACGGTTTTCCCTTGGGAATTGCGTCAGACAACGGCACATACAAGAACGCCTCTCGCACCGTTTAATGTGCGGGAGGCGTTCTTTTGCCAGCATTACCGAGATTGTTCTCTGAATTGCTGACACCACGGAAATGCGCCGGCTTGCGATTGGTTCCGGGGCGTGGAATATTTTGGAACGCCTTGAGCTCCGCCACCTCGTCAGTTGAGGCTTATGCCTCAGGCATCCTCAGGTTGAATTTTGGCTCCGGCCAAACCAGAAATTGACTCGGCGCTAAAAGAAGTCTATAAGAAACATGTCGATATTTGTTTGACCGACTTTTGTTATCCGCGCATGATGCGCGCCTTTGACGAACTTCCCCATCAAAAATCGAGACAAAACGCTGTTGTGCAGTCGCACGATGGTGAACGAATATTTGCCAGGGAAAGGGTTCTTCATGGCCACCGGCACAGTGAAATGGTTCAACGCCACCAAAGGTTTTGGTTTTATTCAGCCTGACGACGGCTCCGCCGACGTTTTTGTCCACATCTCGGCCGTAGAGCGCGCCGGCATGCGTGACATCGTCGAGGGCCAGAAGCTCGGCTACGAGATGACCCGCGACAACAAGTCAGGCAAGATGTCCGCCGACCAGTTGAAGGCGGCCTGATAAGGAATTCGGCCTTCCGGTGACCACGGATGTACTGGCACCGATGAAAGGCTGAAAGGAGCGCCTTGCGCATCCAACTGGATGCGCGGCGCTTTCATGGAAGGTCAGGCGGTGCCTGGCCTTTTTCATTTCGTGCGTCGTGCCGCTAAAAGTGCGCCGCACGCCGGCCGGAACGTGCTAAGGGACGCTCCAGCAATCTGAACCGCCCATACTGCCCCGCTGCCGTATTGCTTTGGTCGAAATCGAAGACCGCTCTCGCTCTATCGGCACCAGGCTCCCGACAGGAGAAAGTTTTGACCACTCAATCCAAGACCGCCGACCAGGCCGGCTCGCTGTTCAGCAAGACGCAAACCCAGTCGATGTCACTCAACCGCATCCTGTCCGAGCGTGATGCCGTCAGCGAGGCGCGCGAAGCCAAGACCGCGCGCTTGCGCGAACTGCGCAAGGAAAAGGAAGCCGACGACATGGCAGCGGCCGCAGTCCTTGCGGCGCTGCCGAAGCGGGCAGGCAAACGCTGATGGCCACCAAGCGCGTACCGCCGACGCCGATCGATGCCGATGCGACCATCGCGTCCATGGTCCCGGGCCTGGACAAGCCGGTCGAATATGTCCGCCGTGTGCTGGAAAAGCTCGAGCGCTGCAAGCGCGCGCATGGCGATGCCCAGGTGCGCGTCGGCGTGCGCGGCCGTGCCGAAGCTCCGAACTATCTGGTCGAATATGTCCGCGAGGACAAAAAGACCCAGGAGCGCGTGACCTACCAGGATGCCGCCTATAGCGGCAGCACGCATCGCGAACTGGCGGCGCACCACATTGCCGAGGCGAGGAACTGGTCGCCCGAGGAAATGAACATCACGGCGGTCTCGGCGCTGATCGGCCGCTTGCGCAATCCGCGCGCACCATCATCCCGCTTTTCCGACGAGGACTGACATGGCCATAAAGTTTTCCACCAAGGACCAGCCGGCAGCGCCGGCTGCTGCCACTGCAAAGCAGGCCAAGCCCGCTGCCGCGCCGAAGGCCGCCGAACCGTCGGCGACCGATCTGTTCGAGGCGCCAGCCGCCACGCCCAAGGGCAAGGCAGGCAAGAAGAAATAGCGCCTTGCCGCACCGAGTCGATCGCAATCTCGCAGGACCTGGGCTGGTCGCGTTGGCCGCCAGGGATATCCGGTCGTCAAAACAGGACGACCAGCCGGTTTTCGATTGCCAGAGCTGCGGCGCCTGCTGCTCCTACTCGGCCGAATGGCCGCGCTTCTCGACCGAGGACGATGCGCAACTTGACCGGATTCCGGAAAAGTTCGTGTCCGCCGACCTGTCCGGGATGCGCTGCGAGGGCGTGCGCTGTTCGGCGCTTACGGGCGAGATCGGCAAGCACACGGCCTGCGGCATCTACGAGATCCGCCCGGACGTCTGCCACACCTGCATGCCTGGCGGCGACGATTGCCTGATGGCGCGCAAGGCGCACGGGATGCCAACGATCTAGCCGACGCCCACCTTGCCTGATCCCACATCCCCCGATAGCTTCCACCACGGGCAGGGCGTTGGAGGAACCATGAGCATCGAATTCCTGTTGACGTCGCTGATCGTCGTGGCTTCGCCCGGCACCGGCGTTCTCTACACGCTAAGCGCCGGGCTTTCGCGAGGCGCGCGCGCCTCGATCACTGCTGCATTCGGCTGCACGCTTGGCATCATCCCGCATATGGCCGCCGCCATCACCGGCCTGGCGGCGCTGCTGCACACAAGTGCTGTCGCCTTCGAGACGCTGAAATATCTCGGCGTCGCCTATCTCCTCTACATGGCCTGGAACACGCTGAAGGAGAAGGGCGGCCTGAGCGTCGATGAAAACGCGGCACCCCGCTCGGCAGCCAAGGTCATCACCTCCGGTATCCTGATCAACATCCTGAACCCGAAGCTGTCGATCTTCTTCTTTGCCTTCCTGCCGCAATTCGTCAGCACGACCGAACCGAACGCATTTGCCAGGATGCTCGAACTCTCGAGCGTCTTCATGCTGCTGACCTTCGTCGTCTTCGTCGCTTACGGCATCTTTGCGGCCTCGATCCGCAGCCATGTCGTGTCGCGGCCGATGGTGCTGACCTGGATGCGCCGCACCTTCGCCGGCGCCTTTGTCATGCTCGGCGCCAAGCTGGCGCTGGCTGATCGATAGAACAGGAGCTGCCAGGCCTCGGCCTACTCTTCGTCGGTTCCGGATCCGGTCCGGATGCCTAGACGCCAGGCCGAGGGCGGAAGGCCGATCATCTTCTTGAAGGCGCGGCTGAACGCTGCCTCGGATTCGTAGCCGGCGCTGAGCAGCTCCGAGGCGATCTGCATGCGCCATTTGGCGAGATAACGCATTGGCGGCATGCCGACCAGCATGGTGAAGCGTTCGGCGAGCACGCTGCGCGACAGCGCGGAGTCCTCCGCCAGCGCCTCCACCGTCCAGTTATGCGCCGGCCGGTCGTGGATCAGCGCCAGTGCCCTCGCCAGGTGCGGATCGCGCAGCCAGCCAGCCATCCCGTGGTTTGTGGCGGCAGCGATTCCAAGTAACGGCGCAACACGTCGACAAACATCAGTTCGCTCAGTTTGGTGAGCACCGTTTCACTGCCTGCGCGCTTTTGCGCCACCTCCGTGACAACGCTTCTATCCCTTGACGTAACCCATCGCCTCGACGATCAGCCCGTCCGCGACACGCATCAGGTTGACGCCGCGGATGGAGTTGCCGTCGGCCATGAAGTAGCGCCAGCGGATCGTCGCCCGTTCGCCGGCGACGAATGTCTCCTCAAGATCGAAGCGCGTGCCAGGCTGGGTGGCGATCGCCGACCATAGGGCAACGCATGCCTCTTTGCCGGCATGGCGGGCGCCGTCCGGCGCCGGCACGGTGTTTTCGATAACGCAATCCTGCGCCACCAACTCGGCAAGCGCGGACGGATCGTGCAGCTGGAACACATCGTTGAAGCGATGCATGATCTCGGCCGTCTGCCGGGACAAATCATTCCCGGCCGCGTCCATGATAAGCTCCTGTTTCATCATATTCTCCCGGTTTCATTGATCTTTGACGGCTTTGACCAGCACGGCCTTTAGGGTGATCTGAGGCACGCCGGCCAAGGCGCGCGAGACGAGGCAAGTCGCCTTGGCCGACTGCGCCAGGCGTTCGAACTCGTCTTCGGCGAGATCCGTGACCTCCGCCTCCGTTTCGAGCTCGATGCGGGTGATCGTCGGCCCGGCGGCGGTCGCGCCGAGATGCACCTTGGCGACGGTGCGGATGGTGCGGGCGACGTGGCCTTCCTGGCCGAGGATGAAGGTCAGCGCCATCGAGAAGCAGCCGGCATGTGCTGCCCCGATCAGCTCTTCGGGATTGGTGCCGGGACCGTTGTCGAACCGCGACGGAAAGGAATAGGCGCCTTCGAAGACGCCGCTGCCAAGCCGCAGACGGCCGCCGCCTTCCTTCAGCGTGCCTTGCCATTCTGCGGAAGCTTCACGGATGGTCATGGTCGTTCTCCTGGTTCGTGGTTGAAAAGCGGGCAATTGGGTCAGGCGCAGTCGATGACAACCTTCCCGAACACGTCGCCCTGCTGGAAGTGGCGGTACGCTTCGGGGGCTTCGGCAAAGGGGAAGACCCTGTCGATAACGGGCTTGAGGCGATGCTGCGACACGGCGCGCAGCATGGCCTCGAGATTGCTGCGGCTGCCGACGAACAGGCGGCTGATGGTGGCGAGGCTGCGCTGATAAAGCGCTGCCGGCATCTCGATCGATCTGCCACTGGCGTCCTGCAGCGTCAGCAGCACGATGTGTCCATAAAGCGTGCTGGCAATCAGCGACTGCGCGAAGGTGGCCGGGCCGCCGGTTTCGACGACGAGGTCGATGCCGCCTGTCTGCTCGCGCGCCCAGCCGCCCCATTCCGGTATGTCGGTGCTGGAGACAACGAGGTCGGCGCCCAGCGCCCGCAGCCTGTCGGCCTTCTCCGCGCGCGATGTGATGGCGACAACCCGGCAGCCGAGCAACTTGGCGAACTGCAGAGCAAACAGCGAAACGCCACCCGAACCGATGGTGAGAACCCATTGACCAGGCTTCGGAATCCGGGTCCCGGTCACCGCGTTCCAGGCCGTCACACCGGCGCAGGTCAGCGTCGCCGCTTCGTGCCAGCTCAGATGATCGGGCAGTCGCGCCGCCCATTGTTCGTCGAGCACGGCAAACTCAGTCAGCATGCCGTCCAGCGTACAGCCGAGCTGGTCGATCAGACCGGCATTGATGCGGCCATCGATCCAGCGGGCGAAGTAGCTGCCGGTGACGCGGTCGCCGACGGCAAAACGGGTGACGGCATCGCCGATTGCGACGGCGTCACCGGCGCCGTCGCTCAGCGGCACGATGCCTTGCCGCGGCGGCAACGGATAGGTGCCGCCAAGGATCATCGTGTCGCGCCGATTGAGCGAGGCGGCGCGGACTCGCACCACGATCTCATGCGGTTTCGGTTCCGTCCGCGCCTCGTCGCGCATCGCCAGGGATTCGGTTCCACCAAACCCTTCAAGACGGTAGCTGCGCATGTCATTCTCCTTATAATCTATAGACTGATCTACATATTATATGGACCGATTGTCATATTCTTGGCAAGGCCTATAATGCCTCACTGCTGACAGAGGTTGACATGGCCAACGACACCCGCACCCGCATACTCGAGACCACAGGCCTGTTGCTCAGGCAGCGCGGCTATCACGGCACCTCGCTCAACGACATTCTGGGCGCCAGCGGGGCGCCGCGCGGCTCGCTCTATTTTCATTTCCCAGGCGGCAAGGACCAACTGGTCATCGAGGTGACGCGCAACAGCGTTGCCGACGTCACGAAAAGGCTGGGCGAAGCACTGGCAGCCGAGAGCGATCCTGCAGTGGCCGTCCATCACATCTACCAGTCGGTCGGGCGCATGCTGGAGGACAATGATTTTTCGCTGGGTTGCCCCATCGCGCCGGTGGTGCTGGATTCACCCACCGATGTGCCGGAACTGGCGGAACTCTGCCGATCGGCTTTCGAGCAATGGATCGGCTTGCTGCGACAGGCCTTCGTCAGGGCAGGGGTGCCCGAACGCCGCGCGCACGCTTTGGCGCTGCTGATCGAATCCTCGCTGGAAGGGCTGATGGTGATTGCGCGGGCCACCCGCGACCGTGCACCGGTGCTGGTGGTGGCCGATGAGGTGGCTGCATTCGTCGAGCAGGCGGTGCTTGCGGGCAAGGTTGCGCGGCAGGCGGAGAGCGCGGCCTAACTAACTGGTCTCTAAAACAAAAAGGGCGCCTCTCGGCGCCCTTTCCTTATGCATAAGCCAGGTTGGCTGGATTAGAAATCCATGCCGCCACTCAAGCCCGCTTGCGGGCTTGAGCAACTTTAGCTCATGGGCGGCTTTATGGATTCTTAGAAATCCATGCCGCCACTCAAGCCCGCTTGCGGGCTTGAGCAACTTTAGCTCATGGGCGGCTTTATGGATTCTTAGAAATCC